>NZ_JAAFZA010000059.1 GCF_015356865.1 Catenulispora pinisilvae | reverse complement strand
TTCCATAGGGTGGTCCGGTCAGGGCCCTGCGCCGGCGGTTTGTGAGGTGGTGCGGTTCGTTCCCCACGGTCGCGTCGTCAGCCCCAAGGGGTACAGCACCGGTGTCCGGGAGTAAAGTCCGCGCCGTCACGTCGGGCCTGCAAGCTGCGGTTTGTATAGCGCGAACTTGACTCCCGGCCACCGGCACTGTAGGCGAAGCCCTGCCGACGCGACCGAGGGGAACGAACCGAAAACCGACCGGATAAGTACAAAACCGGTGGTTCGGTACCGGCGACTCGGCGAGTTCGGCTGCCGGTCCAGGTGCTGGCAGCGCGGCAGTCCCGAGAGTGCGCATTCTAGGCTGGCGAGTGCGAGTGCAGATGCGGGCGCGGGCGCGGGCTCGCCTGGCCGCCAAGGCCGATGCTGGTGGATAGCAAGCGCGCCGGGGGATGTCGGCAGTCGGCGGCTGGCTGCTGCGAGCGCTGCCGGTCCGCTCTACCGCATACTGCACCCGGGCATGTTCTCGACCAACTGACCACCGGCCCGCCGCCACGCCCTCACCGGCAGCCGCATCGCTAAGCTGCGTCTACGGGCCCTTCGATTGCTATTCTTCCGGTCGGTTTTCGGTTCGTTCCCCTCGGTCGCGTCGGCAGGGCTTTGCCTACAGTGCCGGTGGCCGGGAGTCAAGTTCGCGCTATCAAAACCGCAGCTTGCAGGTCTGACCGCAACGGCGCGGACTTTACTCCCGGACACCGGCGCTGTACCCCTTGGGGCTGACGACGCGACCGTGGGGAACGGACCGCACCACCTCACAAACCGCCAGCGCAGGGCCCTGACCGGACCACCCTATGGAGCAGCGCCAGTTCCCCGAGGGAGCCGAGAGCCCCCGCCGGAGGCGCCGGCCCTTCACCATGGCTCTTGATCTTGATCTTGCAGTTGATCTGGCTCTTGATCTTGCTGTTGATCTGCTGTTGTTCCGACTTGCTGGAGTTGAAGAGGCCTGAGGCGCGGCGGGGTCGTGAACGCGCGAACCGGCAGCTGACAAACCCGCCCGCCGACCCGAACCCCGAACCGGCACAACTATGACCGAAGGCCATAAAAAGCTTCTAAAAACCACAGCGCAACCGCAACCCGGCCCGCAAACTCCAGCCCCCCAAAAGAAACCCCGCGCCGCCGCCTAAGCAGCGGGTCATGCTGGATGCCGCTTCACTCGCGATGCCGCTTCACTCGCGATGCCGCTTCACTCGCGATGCCGCTTCACTCGCGATGCCGCTTCACTCGCGATGCCGCCTCTGCTTCATTCGGCGATGCCGCGAGTGAGCATGACCAGCGTGATGAAGGTGCGGTAGAGGCGGATCGGGTCGTCGTCTTCGATCCGGACGACGGTCGGATCCCGATCGTCGCGCTCAACGCGTTCCAGCCACGTCGCCATCTCGGCCAGATCCGGGTTGCGCAGGCGGACCGTGAGGGTTGCCGGGGTGTCGATGCGGGCGGTCGGCGTGTCGTACGCCTCGCTCAGGGAGTCGATGGCCTGCCGCGCGTGGTCGGCGATCAATTCCCTGGCGCTTGCCGGGTGCAGGCTCTTGGCCGCGAACCGCGAGACCGACTGCTTCACCACTGCGGCTTGCGCCTGCGGCCAGAATGGCTCAAGCTCCCGCGCCGTCGTCTGGTCGCCGGTCACCAACACCACCGGCACCCCATATCCGTGGGCGACCAGCGAGTTGATCCCGGACTCCCCGGCCAGCGTGCCGTTGAGCCGGACCTCTGCGATCGCGGCTGGGTTGTAGGTGTGGGACAGCGTTGCCGGTTCGGCTGATGCCGAGCCGTGGTAGGAGACGAAGAAACAGGCGTCGAAGGATTCGTCGAGGCCCTGCATCATGTAGAGCGGCTTGTGGTGGCCGGACAGGTAGGAGGCCCGGCCGCTCAGCCGCTCCGGCCGCAGGTTTGCCATTCGGCCGTGGGAGTCGTTGACCAGGAACTCGTGTGGGCCGCCGGACAGGTTCGCGCCGTCGATCGACGCGTTCACCTCTTCTTGCAGCAGCTCGCGGTAGTGCTCGTAGTCCTGTTGGCCCGGCCGGCACTGGTCCCAGTTCACGACCCCGGCTGTGCCCTCCATGTCCGAGGAGATGAAGATCTTCACTGCGGCTCCTTGCCCGGCGTCCGGTTCCGAGCGCTACTTGCCGATCTCGCCCAGCAGCGCGGCCAGATCGTCCGGCCGCGACAGCATCGGCCAGTGGCCGGTGGGCAGGGGGTGCATCTCCAGCTGGGTCATCAGGCCGAAGATCGGGTTGACGCCGGCCAGCTCGGTGATCTGCTCCGGGGTAAAGGTGCAGCAGATGCCTGATGCCGGGACCGGCAGCTTGTCGTTGGGCCGCTCCAGGGGGTCGGTCACGGTCCGGAACGGTTGCGGGGTCCCCAGCGTCTGCATACGCTCCAGGTCCGCTTCGCTGATCCCAGCCAGGTTCACCGGATCGGCGGCCGCGTCGAAGGTCGGGACCGGCAGGAGCCAGCCCGCGCCCTCGTCGGCGACCAGCTGCCGTTGCGCCGCCTGGGCCGCGGGCGGGTTGAACTCGATGGCGCCCTGGCCGGACGGCATCGGGCCGGTGTCCACGTAGACCAGCCGGGTGATCAGCTCCGGGGCCGCGTCGGCCACGCCGGTGACCGGCATGTTGCCGCCGCTGTGGCCGACCAGCACCACGTCGCTGAGCCGGTGCTGGCGCAGGTAGCCGACGATGTCCGCGACCTCGTCCCGCAGCCCGGTCTCCGGCGTCGCCTCCGCGGCCCGCTCGCCGATCCCCAGCCTGGTCAGCGGATGCGCCTCGTGGCCGGCCGCGCGCAGGCGCTCCGCGACGATGTCCCATTCCCAGGCGCCCAGCCAGAAACCGGGGACCAGTACGAACGTGGCCATGGCACACCTCTCAAACCATTGGTTGATGCCTTCAATCCCGACCATAGCCGTCGCCACTGACAATCGCGCCTGCTGCCGATGGCGGTGCCGGTGGCGGTGGCGGTGGCAGCGGCAGTGGCGATAGCGGTGGAAAGCATGGTGGAAGACTGATCTAATGCGCACCATCTACGCCGTCACCCACACCGAAGCGACCCACCATGTCGATAAGCTCGTCGGCGGCTGGTACGACTCGCAGCTGACGCCGGCCGGCCGACGGGATGCCGCGGCTATCGGCCGGGTGCTGCGGGCGGAGATCCCCGAGGGTGCCGACGTCGAGGTGATCTCCTCGGACTTGCTCCGGGCCCAGCAGACCGCGGAGAAGGTATCCGACGCGCTCGGCGTCACGACCATCATGGACCGGCGGTTGCGGGAGAAGTCCTATGGGGAAGCGGAGGGGCGGCCTCAGCAGTGGCTGGACCGGCGATTCGTCCCGCCGCCGGCCACCGGGGATCGGATGGGGCACTACGAGGGCATGCGCGGCGGCGAAACGCGCGGGGAATGCGCGCAGCGTGTCTACGCGGCGATGGCGGAGATCCTTGCGCGCGATTGCGAGTACCAGATCATCGTGACCCACGGCTTCGCGCTGACTTTCGTCGTCGCGGCGTGGATCAAGATGCCGTTCGCGGCGCTGGGGTCGGTGAGTTTTCGCGTGCGGTCGGGCAGTATCACGACGTTGCGCGAGGACGACTTCTATCACAACCGTCAGGTCCTCAGCCTCGGCGATACTCGCCACCTCGGCTCCTGACCGCCAGACGTCTCGGCGAGCGACGGTAACCCACTTAATTGCCAATCCGTGCCGTCCCACGCTTTATCCAGTCGTGTATGAGGTGGCGTCTTCGCAGATCAGCGGCCTGCACGGGAAAGGTTCACGGACAACCTTGCCCCCGATAACAGCGTGGGTTTTATATGCATCCCATGATGCGCCCAGTCCGCACGCTGCTGTGCACCGCACTCGCCCTGGCCATGGTGCCGGCCGCCGCGTACGCGAGTACGCAGGCCACCCCACCGGCCGACGCGCCGGCCGCCCAGTCCGCGCAGCCGATCTACCTGAACACGCACTACTCGTTCGCCGAACGCGCCGCGGATCTGGTTTCGCGGATGACGCTGCCAGAGAAGGTCGCGCAGCTACAGACCAACAGCGCGCCGGCGATCCCGCGGCTGGGGGTGCAGAAGTACACGTACTGGAGCGAGGGCCAGCACGGCGTCAACACGCTGGGCGCCGATGAGAACCGGGGCGGCGTCGCCGGCGGGGTGCACGCGACCAGCTTCCCGGTGAACTTCGCCGCGACGATGTCGTGGGATCCGGAGCTGACCTACCAGGAGACCACCGCGGTCTCCGACGAGGTGCGCGGCTTCGACGACAAGTCGCTGTTCGGGACCGGGCAGAACAACCTGGGCCCGGCCGCGAGCGACTACGGCGCGCTGACGTTCTGGGCGCCGAACGTCAACATGGACCGGGATCCGCTGTGGGGGCGCACGAACGAGTCGTTCGGCGAGGATCCCTACCTCACCTCCACGATGGCCGGCGCGTTCGTCGACGGCTACCAGGGCGAGACCATCACCGGCCAGCAGCAGACCCCTTATTTGAAGGTCGCGGCGACCGCCAAGCACTACGCCCTGAACAACGTCGAGGACAGCCGGCACACCGGCAGCTCCGACACCACCGACGCCAACATCCGGGACTACTACACCAAGCAGTTCGCGTCCCTGGTGCAGAACGCGCACGTGTCCGGGATCATGACCTCCTACAACGCGGTCAACGGAACGCCGTCGCCGGCCGACACCTACACGGTCGACGAACTGTTGCAGGCCACCTACGGCTTCTCCGGCTACACCACCTCCGACTGCGGCGCGATCGGCGACGTCTACGGCGCCGCCTCGCACGGCTGGGCCCCGCCCGGCTGGACCAGCAACGGCACGTCCTGGACGAACAGCGCCACCGGCAAGCAGATCTCGGCGGCCGCGGGCGGCCAGGCCTTCGCGATCCGGGCCGGCACCCAGCTCAACTGCTCCGGCGGCGAGATGACCCCGCAGAACATCAGCGCGGCCATCGACGTCGGGCTGCTCTCGGACGGCGTCGTCGACGCCACCTTGACCCGGCTGTTCACGGTGCGCATGCAGACCGGCGAGTTCGACCCGGCCAACCGGGTCGGCTACACGAACATCACCAAGGCCCAGATCGAGTCCCCGGCGCACCAGACGCTCGCTGAGAAGGTCGCCGCGAACGACATCGTGCTGCTACAGAACGGCAGTGTGTCCGGCACGTCGGCCAAGCTGCTGCCGGTGGATCCGGCCAAGACCGGCGATATCGTCATCGTCGGAGACCTGGCGAACAAGGTGACTCTCGGCGGCTACTCCGGCGAGCCGACGCACCAGACGAACGCGGTGCAGGGGATCACGGCGGCGGTGAAGGCCGCGAACCCGTCGGCCACCGTCACCTTCGACGACTGCGCTACCTCGACGAAGGCCACCACCCCGGCCGCGTGCTCGGCGGCGACCCAGGCCGCGATCAAGACCGCGAGCCTGGTGATCGTGTTCGCCGGTTCCGACATGAGCGTCGCCGACGAGGCCAACGACCGCGGCACCCTGGCCCTGCCGGGCAACTACGACTCGCTGATCAGCCAGGTCTCGGCCCTGGGCAACCCGCGCACCGCGCTGGTGATGCAGGCCGACGGCCCGTATGACATCCAGGCCGCGCAGAAGGACTTCCCGTCGATCGTCTTCAGCGGCTACAACGGCGAGAATCAGGGCACTGCGCTGGCCCAGGTGCTCTTCGGCCAGCAGAACCCGGCCGGGCACCTGGACTTCACCTGGTACGCGGGCGACAACCAGCTGGCACCGATGGACAACTACGGGCTGACGCCGTCGCAGACCGGCGGACTCGGGCGGACCTATCAGTACTTCACCGGGACCCCGACCTACCCGTTCGGCTACGGCCTGTCCTATAGCGACTTCACGTACTCCCATGTCCAGGTCGGTCCGGAGAAGGCCAGCGCGGACGGGACCGTGCACGTCGGCTTCGACGTCACCAACACCGGCTCCGTCGCCGGGACCACCGTCGCTCAGCTCTATGCCGCGCTTCCCGGCGCCGGGGCCGGCGACACGAACCGCGAGCAGCTGGCCGGCTTCCAGAAGACCAAGAACCTCCAGCCCGGCCAGAGCCAGCACATCTCGTTGTCAGTCCAGGTCTCCAGCCTCAGCAAGTGGGACGAGAACAGCCTGAAGCAGGTCGTCGCCGACGGCGCGTACCAGTTCCGCGTCGGCCCGGACTCGGCGACCGCGGCCGGTTCCGGCACCGTGGACGTGCGCGGCACGATGACGCCGCGGGTGCAGTCGGTCGCCGTCCAGCCGGACCAGGTGGTCTTCAACGCCGGCCAGACGCTCGACCTGACGGCCGCCAACCCGTGGATTGCGCCGGACACCAACTCGGCCCTGGAACAGAACCACGCTCCGGCCGCCAACATCGTCGAGGCGGTCAACAACGACCAGTCGTTCGTGGACCTCGCCCACGCGAACGTCCGCTACAGCACCAGCGACCCGCGCGTCGCCACGATCAGCCCCTCCGGCATCGTGACCATGCACGCGCCAGGGGCGGCGACGATCAAGGTGACGGTGAACGGCGTGACCGGCACCGCCCCGATCGTCGTGCAGGACCTGTTCGCGTTGCAGGCTCCTTCCATCGTGAAGCCGGCGACCACCACCACCGCGACCGAGACGTTCACCAACACCAGTTCCAAGGCCGTCCGCGAGCTGCGCCTCGGCCTGACCACCCCGACCGGCTGGACCGCGACCGCCACCACACCGGTGACGGTGCCCAGCGTCGCCCCGGGCCAGAAGGTGACGGCCAGCTGGAGCGTCGCGATCCCGGCCGGCGCCAGCCCCGGTACGCAGACGGAGCTGGACGCCACGACCTCCTTCACCGGTGCCGCCGGACCCGACACCCAGACCTCGGTCGGCCCGGTCACGGTGACCTCCGGCGCCACCCCGGAACAGGCCACGCCGGTCATCACCGGAACGAGCCCGGCCGCCGGATCGCTCCAGGTCGTGCTGAACAACCCTTCGGACACGCCTACCTCGGTGACCGGGGTGAAGTGGCAGCTCGGCAGCCTGTCCGGCACCGCGCCGGTCAGCGCCACGATCGCGGCCGGGGCCTCGGCCACGGTGACGGTGCCGGTGACCGGCATCAGCTTCGCCACCATCTACCCGCTGACGGTCAGCAGCGTCATCTCCGGCGGGCTGTCCTCGGAGAACCTGACCGGACATGTCACGTTCGTGCCGGTGGTCAACAAGAGCCTGGGTAGCTCGTGGACGGTCGCCGATGTGCAGGACGGCCCGTATGTGAACCTGTCGACCAGCGCGGACGGGACGTGGGGGTCGCTTGACGGCTCGCTGCCTTACGGCGGGGACTCCTATCTGTCCGGCAAGATGTGGTTCGACTGGGACGCTAAGAACCTTTACGTCACCGCCGATATGACCGAGGCCGCGTTCTCCCAGACCAACACCGCCGGCGATATCTGGAAGGGCGACAGCTTGCAGGTGTCGGCCACCTCCGGGATCCCGGGATCGTCGACTTCCACGAGCAATGACTCGCTCGAAGGCCACTACGAATACGGGGCCGCACTGACTCCGGCCGGTTCCCAGCTGTACCGGTGGATCAGCCCGTCGCAGGGTGCGGGGCTCGTGACCGACGCTCAGGTGCATGTGACCCGCGACGACACGGCCCACACGACCCTCTATGAGATCGCGATCCCGTGGAGCGACCTCACCTCGTTGCAGCCGACGGCCAACTCAGTGTTCTCCATCTCGACGATGCTCAACAACGTCGACAGCGGCGTCCGGAACGGCTACCTCCAGTGGGGTGGGGGTATCGGAGACAACAAGGACGTCGCCGAGTTCAACCAGGCGCAGCTGATGCCGGCGGCCGGATCGTGAGCGAGGGGAGCGCCGTGCACGAAGGCGGGAACGTGGTGCACGCGGCCGGGAGTACCGGGCCTGCGGCCGGGAACACCGGGCCCGGGACACTCCGCGTCGGCCTGATCGGCCACGGCTTCATGGGCCGCATGCACTCGCTGGCCTGGCAGACCGTCGGGCGGGCCGTCGCACTGCCGCTGGTGCCCGAGCTGACCGCGATCGCCGGCCGGAACGCCGAGGCCGTCGACCGGGCGGCGCGGGCCTGGGGCTGGCAGTCCGCGACCGACGACTGGCGCAGCCTGATCGAGCGGGACGATATCGACGTCATCGACATCACCACGCCCGGGGCGCTGCACGCCGAGATCGCTTTGGCGGCGCTCGCGGCCGGTAAGCACGTGCTGTGCGAGAAGCCGTTGGCGAACACGCTGGAGGAAGCTCGGGCGATGACGGCCGGCGCGCGGGACGCGGCGGCGCGCGGAGTCCAGTCGATGGTCGGGTTCAACTACCGGCGCACACCGGCCTTGGCGCTGGCGCGCGATCTGGTCGCTCAGGGCCGGATCGGCGAGATCCGGCATGTGCGGGCCGTGTACTTGCAGGACTGGATCAATGATCCGGAGTTCCCGCTGGTGTGGCGGCTGCGCAAGGAGGAGGCGGGGTCCGGGGCGCTGGGCGACCTCGGTGCGCACATCGTGGACCTCGCCCATTTCCTGACCGGCAAGCGGATCACCGGATTGAGTGCCCTGACTCGCACGTTCGTCCAGGAGCGGCCGTTGGCGACGTCGGCCTCCGGGTTGAGCGGCGCGGCCGGGAGCGAGCGGGGCCGGGTGACGGTCGATGACGCCGCGGTCTTCTTCGCCGACTGCGAGGGCGGGGCGATCGCGACGTTCGAGGCCACGCGGTTCGCGCCGGGGCGGAAGAACGCCATGCGGATCGAGGTGAACGGGTCGAGGGGCAGCGTGGCTTTCGACTTCGAGGCGATGAACGAGTTGCAGTTCTACGACGCGACTGGGGACAGCGCGGGGGAGGGTAGCTCTGGTGCGGACGCCTCGGGCATGCCCAGTGCCGGGGCGGGCTTCAGCCGCATCCTCGCGACCGAACCGCAGCATCCTTACTTGGACGCGTGGTGGCCGCCGGGCCACGGCCTGGGCTACGACCACACGTTCGTGAACCAGAAGCGGGACCTGGTCGAGGCGATCGCCGCCGGGAGGCCGCCGACGCCGTCGTTCGCCGACGGGCTCTACGTGCAGGGCGTGCTGGCCGCGGTGGAGGACAGTGCTCGGAACAAGTCCGGATGGACTGCTGTACCAACAGAATCGATGGAAGCAGGATCGATGCAAGAAAGTAGGACACGATGACCCGGCCGATCACCCTGTTCACCGGTCAGTGGGCCGACCTCCCGTTCGAGCAGGTCTGCCGGCTGGCCGCGGACTGGGGCTACGACGGTCTGGAGATCGCCTGCTGGGGCGACCACTTCGAGGTGGACCGGGCGCTGAGCGAGCCCGGCTACGTCGCCGGTCGCAAAGCCCTGCTGGCCGAGCACGGCCTTCAGGTGCACGCGATCTCCACGCATCTGGTCGGCCAGGCGGTGTGTGACGCCGTGATCGACGGCCGGCACCAGGACATCCTCCCCGCGCGGATCTGGGGCGACGGCGAGGCCGAGGGCGTCCGGAAGCGCGCGGCGGCGGAGCTGGCCGACACCGCGCGGGCGGCGGCCGAACTCGGCGTGCAGACCGTCGTCGGCTTCACCGGCTCGCCGATCTGGCACCTGCTGGCCATGTTCCCGCCGGTGTCCGCCGACGTCGTCGAGGCCGGGTACGAGGAGTTCGCGCAGCGCTTCCACCCGATCCTGGACGTGTTCGACTCGGTCGGCGTGCGCTTCGCCCACGAGGTGCACCCCAGCGAGATCGCGTACGACTACTGGTCGACGGTGCGCACCCTGGAGGCGATCGACCACCGCCCGGCCTTCGGACTCAACTTCGACCCGAGCCACTTCGTCTGGCAGGACCTGGACCCGGTCGGGTTCCTCTACGACTTCCGCGACCGTATCTATCACGTGGACTGCAAGGACGCGGCCAAGCGCCTCAACGGCCGCAACGGCAGGCTCGGCTCGCACCTGCCGTGGGGTGACCCCCGGCGCGGCTGGGACTTCGTGTCGACGGGGCACGGCGACGTCGCGTGGGAGCCGGTGTTCCGGATGCTCAACTCGATCGAGTACGCGGGGCCGATCAGCGTCGAGTGGGAGGACGCGGGCATGGACCGCCTGGTCGGCGCGCCCGAGGCGCTGGCGTTTGTGCGGGGGCTGGCGAGGATCGAGCCGCCGGCGGCTTCGTTCGACGCGGCTTTCAGCCAGGGGGCGGCGGCCTCATAGGGTGGGCCTACGCCAGCGCCGGGCCAGTCTGCAATCCGAACATCCCCCCGCCATAGCTAAATGGAGATGTCCAGCTTGTCCGCGGCCAGTTCGGAACGGATCAGCTCCAGCAGCCGGCCCATCCAGTTCCGGCCGTCGCGGCCGTGCTGGCTCCAGAAGGTCGAGCCGCCCTCGTTGTAGATCAGGCGGGTGGCGCCGGTGGCCAGCAGTGTCTCGGCGAAGTCGGGGTGCTGCTGGAACTTCGCGCGCAGGAGGCGGGTCATGATGGCGACGCGTGCCTGGGGCCAGTTCTCGTGGCGGGCTGAGCTCTCGGCGATCTTGCGGGCGTCGTAGGCTCGTTCGGCGGTGCGGATTTCGGTGCGGCGCTGCTCGTCGGTGACTGCCAGGGCCCAGTAGGCGTGGGTGACCGTGGGGTAGGTGTGGTCGCCGATGAGGATCGGTGCGGGGCACTCGTTGCGGAGAACCATTTTGCCGGGGTCCTCGGGCCAGCCGCGAGGGAAGATTCGCTCCTCGATGAGGATGCTGGTCTCGACCGGTTCGGTGGGGCCGTCCGCGGGCTTCTTGTTCGCGTACTCCTGGCGTGCTTGTTCGCGTTCTGCGAAGTAGTCGCGGGCCCAGGCGAGTGTTTCCTCGGTGACGTCCAGTGCCTCCCCGCTCCACAGCTCGATCTGGCTGCCCACCCCGTACACGAGCGCCTTCAGCGGATGGTCCTTGTTGTCCATGTCGCCGAGTGCGTAGTGGCGCAGGTGTTCGGGGATTGCCTCGTAGGCTTCGCGGGCGGCGTTCCGGTTTGCCTCGGTCGGGTCCGCGAGGAAAATGTTGAGGGCGGCGAGGCAGCGGGCGGTGGAGTTCGGGCGGCGGTTGAGGTCGTCGACGGTGTCGCGGACCTCGCCGAGCAGCATCTCGGGGGTCAGGGCGAGGTGCGGGTCGGTCATCTTCCAGGAGCCCAGGTGGTGGGCCGATACCCGGGTGTCCTCCGGCACGTCGGTCACGACCCATTCGGACGCCAGCTTGTCGGCGAAGCCCTCCAGCGTCTCCAGACCCCAGCAGTCGACCATGCCGTCGGCGTAGATCAGCAGGTCGGTGAGGAAGTAGCTGCGGCCGTTGCGGATGAACGCGGGACGCCAGGTGCCCACGATGCGCTCGCCGTCCACGTCACGCCAGGTTGCATTGTGTATCGCCACGGGCGTCAGGGTACTGAGCGGGGCCGGCGCGGGGCGACTGGGTTAGCGGTGCGTGTCACCCCTGGCTCTGCCGGCGCGCCTCCTCGAACACCTGCACCGCGATCTGGTAGCCCTCGAACGCGCGGGCGGCGCCGGCGTAGGCCTCGATGTGGATGAACGTCTCGACGATCTCCTCGGGGCTGACCCCGTTGTTCAGGGCGATGCGCAGCTGGCCGCGCAGTGGTTCCAGGGTGCCCAGGACGGCGGCGATCGTCACCGAGAGCAGTGCCCGGGTGCGGACGTCGAGCACGTCGGTGCGGGTCCAGGCGTCGCCGAAGGTGTGCAAGGTTGCCAGGCGGGTGAAGTCCGCGCTGTTGGCGGGCTCGGCTGGACCGGGTTCCAGGAACGGCTCCAGGCGCCGGCCCAGTAGCCGCGCCGCTGTTTCCAGGGCGGTGGAGTAGTCGTGGTCGGGCATAGCTGTTCCCTTTCGAGTGTGGTCGCGTGCCGCTGGCCTGTCGGTTCATCAGCGACAGGGCGCTTTCTTCTGGGATCGCGCCTGACGGGAAAAGGATTTGAGCCGGGCGGCGTACCGCTGTTACGGTCACGACCGGCCGTGATGTCGTCGTAAGGAGGTGAGACCCGTGAACACAGTCACCCACGGGTGCTCCCCCCCGTCGTCCACGGTCCGGCGGCTGACGTTCGGCGTCGCCCGGGAGCGCCTGAGAATCAGGACTCCCGGAAGGAGACTCCGATGAAGAGCAAAGACGGCATCGAGGTCGAGGGCAAAGTCATCGAGTGCCTGCGCAGCGCCATGTTCACCGTGGAGCTGGAGAACGGGCACCGGGTGCTCGCGCACATCAGCGGCAAGGTCCGCAAGAACTACATCCGGATCAACCTGGAAGACCGGGTGTTGGTGGAGCTGTCGCCGTACGACCTGACACGCGGGCGCATCGTGTTCCGCTATCGGAACTAGCGCGGTCGGTACTTTTCGCGGTAGCTGAGGGCGAGCCTCGGTCACGACTTCCGACGTGACCGACGCTTGTCCGTCGCTGTGGCTGTGGCTGTGGCTGTGGCCGTGGTGGTGGTGGTGGCGGTGGCCGTGGCGGTGTCCGGGGCCGCGGACCGCGCGCCGCGCCGTCGTCCCCGACGCTCCGCCGCGAGCTCCGCCTTGACCTGCTTGGCACGGTCGGGGGCGCGGCGCGAGGTGATGATCCGGCGGGCGCTGAGGCTGTACTTGGCGGTCTTGACCATCGGGCCGCCGACGACCGCGCCCGCGGTGGCGGCGACGGCCGAGACGTCGTCGGTGACCGCCTGGATGTTGTCGGTGATGGCGGCGACCTTCACCATGCCCTCGTTGCCGGTCTTCGCGGCCTGCTCCGCCTGTTCGAGCAGCGGGAGCGCGGCCGCGGTCAGGGTGCTCAGCGTGCCCTTGACGGTGAGCAGCAGCTCGGTGACCCGCACCAGGACCAGCGCCAGGAAGCAGGCGCCGACCACCACGGCGACCGCGAAGACCAGGCCGACGACCTGGGAACCGGACATCTCGAAACTCCCGTCACCGCCAGCCGCCGAAAGGGCTTGTGACTGTAGACGCTAGCCTCTGACCGGCCCGTGGGAAGCCAACCTCTGGATGATCGGCGTGTCGGGGCGGCGGGATGTCGCCGGGGTGCCGCCGGGGTGGCGCGGCAAGCCGTCACTCTTCCGTAAGACCGATTTGCCGGATTTCGGCGCGCCCAGGACGACCCCGCTCCCTAGCCTGGCACTCATGAAGGCGTTCCCCTCCACACTCCGGAGCCCCAGGTTGACCAGCCAGCTCGGGGTCTGGCTGGGCGCCATGTTCGGGGTCTGCTTCCTCACCGGGTTCCTCAGCCACGAGATCCAGCACCCCGCCTCGTGGTTCTGGTGGCCCGCCACTCCGGTGTGGCTGTACCGGGTCACCCAGGGCGTGCACGTCGCGACCGGCCTGGCCTCGATCCCGCTGCTGGCGGCCAAGCTCTGGTCGGTCTTCCCGCGGCTGCTGAACCTGCCGACGGTCAAGAAGTGGACCCGGGTCAAGGACTGGGCCCAGCTGATCGAGCGGATCAGCGTCCTCGTCCTGGTGGCGGCGGCGATCGTGCAGGTCACCTCCGGCGTGCTGAACATCGCCCGTTGGTACTCGGCGATGGGTTTCTTCTTCACCGACCTGCACTACTGGACCGCCTGGATCGCGGTCGGCGCGCTGCTGGTCCACGTCGGCGTGAAGCTGCCGGTGGTCCGGCGCGCGCTGTCGGCCCCGGTGCGTCCGCTGCGCAAGCCGCCGACCGGCTTGACCCGGCGCGGCCTGCTCGGCGCGGTCGCCGCGACGTCGGCGGTGGTGACGGTGGCGACCGTGGGGGAGACGCTGCGTCCGCTGGCCGGGGTCTCAGTGCTCGCCGACCGGGACCCGCGCGTGGGGCCGCAAGGGCTGCCGGTGAACGCCTCGGCCACCGAGGCCGGCGTCCGGACCGTGGCCGCCGATCCCGACTGGCGGCTGGAGGTGGTCGGACCGGCGCGGACCGTCCAACTGAGCATGGCGGAACTGGCCGCGATGAAGCAGACCACTGCCACGCTGCCGATCTCCTGCGTCGAAGGCTGGAGCTCGGCCGCGTCCTGGACCGGGGTGCCGCTGCGCGACCTGGTGAAGATGGTCGGCGGCGACAACGGCAGCCAGGTCACGGTCGTCTCGCTGCAACAGGGCAGCCGCTACGCCAGTTCGGTCGTCGATCCGCCGCACGCGCACCACCCCCACACGCTGATCGCCCTGCGGCTGCGCGGCGAGCCGCTGCACATCGACCACGGCTATCCGTGCCGCCTGATCGCTCCCGACCGGCCCGGGGTCCTCCAGACCAAGTGGCTGGGCCGGCTGGTCGTCGGGAGCGCCGCGTGACGAGCTTGAAGGGCGTCAAGGGAATGAAGGGCTTGAAGAACAAGCCGGATATGAGCGGCACCGCCTGGGCCCGACGCGGGTTCGTCCTCGCCGGGCTGGCGATGATCGGGTTCGCGCTGTTCGGCGGGGGAGCGGCGGAGCTGAGCACGTCGCCGTATCTGAAGTTCGTGGTCGAGGTGACGCTCGGCGTCCTGGTGCTGGTCCTGCCGCTGTCGCTGGCCGTCGGGTGGCTGATCGGCAAGGTCGTGCCGGTCCTCGCGCGGCCGATCGTGCAGGGCACCTGCCTGGCGACCGCGCTGATCGTGATGATCGCGCTGCCCTCGGTCCTGGGCTTCGGCCGCGACGCCACCTTGCCCTCGGCCCTGCCCCGTAATTACGCCACCGGCCTGTGGACCGTGCTCGCCGTCGTCTGGGCGGGCGCGGCCACGCTGATCGTCGTACGGATCGTGCGACGCCGAACCCCGAAGGAGCCCACGAAATGAGCGAGCACAAGCCCCTGGACGTCTTCGCCGCCGACGAACTCGGCGACGGTGACGCCAAGACGATCCCGGCGAAGGCCACCGGGTGGTCGGACGCCATCACGGTCTTCCGCGACGGCGATGCCTACTACGCCCTGGACGACACCTGCCCGCACGAGAAGGCCTCGCTCGGCGAGGGGTGGTTGGAGGACGGCGAGATCGAGTGCCCGCTGCACCAGAGCCGGTTCAGTCTGAAGACCGGGGCCGTCACCTGCCTGCCGGCGACCCGGAACGCGCGGACGCATCAGGTCGAGGTGAAAGACGGTCGGGTGTGGCTGACGCCGGGGCAGTCGCCGGTCGACGCCGGATGAGCGGCGTGAGCTCCGGGCCGGGGCCGCTCCCCAACCACGTCCTGGTGATCGGCGCGGGCCTGGCGGCGGTCAGCCTGTGTGCGGCACTGCGCGCCGGCGGCTTCACCGGCCGGCTCACCATGGTCGGCGACGAACCCTGCCACCCCTACGACCGGCCGCCGCTGAGCAAGCAGTTCCTGGCCGGTGCCAGCGACGCCGCCCAGATCTCGTTGCAGCCCGCCGAGTGGTACCTGGCGCAGGGGATCGACGTGCGGTTGGGCGTCCCGGTCGCGGCGTTCGACGCCGGCACCGGAGGCGTGGAACTCGCCGACGGCTCCGCGCTCGTCGCCGACGTGCTCGTGCTGGCCACCGGCGGCCGGGCCCGGCGGCTGCCGGTCCCCGGCGGGCAGACGGCCACGGTGCTGCGCACCCGCGCCGACGCCGAGGCGCTGCGCGACCGGCTCTCGCCCGGCGTCCGGCTCCTGATCGCCGGGGCCGGGCTGATCGGCGCGGAAGTCGCGGCCACGGCGACGCGGCACGGCTGCCACGTGACGCTCGTGGATCCGAGCCCGCTGCCGATGGCACACGCGATCGGGCCGCACGCCGCTCGTGCGCTGCACGCTCAGCACGCGGCGCACGGCGTCACCGTCGTGTCCGGCGGCGTCTTCGCCATCGAGGCGGGCCGGGTCGTGCTGTCCACCGGCGCGAGTGTGTCGGCGGACGTGGACGCGGAGGTGGACGCGGTCGTTGAATTGGACGTGGACGTCATCGTGGCGGGCATCGGCATCGTGCCGAACGTCGAGCTGGCCGAGGACGCCGGACTCGACGTCGACAACGGCGTCCTGGTCGACGCCGAGATGCGGACCAGCGCGCCCCACGTATACGCCATCGGCGACATCGCGCGCGTCGCGGGCACCCCGCACCGCTCAGAACACTGGGACAACGCCCGCCGCACCGCCGAGACCGCGGCGCGCGCCATCCTCGGCCAGCCCCCGGAACCGCGCCGCACGCCGTGGTTCTGGACCGATCGCTACGGCACCCACCTGGAGATGGCAGGGCTCTACGACCCGGATGCTGAGGCCGTGGTGCGCGGCGACATCGAGGGCGGCACCGGGTCGGTGTTCTACGTCCGCGACCGATTCTGCGTCGGCGCCGTCTCGCTGGACCGCCCGCTCGACATCCGGGCCGCCCAGCGGATGATCGACCGCCGGATTCCGCTCGATACGGTGCGGTTGGCGGATGAAGGGGTTGATCTGCGCAGGCTGCTGGTCGCCCGCGCGTAGCGGCGACAGCACATTCACATCTTAGTCCGCCGGTCCTCTCCTGTTCTTCAACCATTCAACCGCTGCGACGCCCGGAGGCCACGCGTCGGGCCTAGGCTCCTGAACCGCCACATGAGCGTTGGCTGAAAGAGGAGCGCATGGAGAACGCCGTCGCGGTGCGGGGTCTGGGGATCACGAAGACCTTCGGTGACATCGTCGCCCTCGACCAGGTCGATCTGAACGTGGCCCGAGGTCAGATCCACGGTCTGGTCGGGCCGAACGGGGCCGGGAAGACCACGCTGCTCGGGCTGTTGCTGGGCCTGGCGGTGGCCGATTCGGGTTCTCTGGAAATACTTGGGGACCCAGTGGGGCGCGCGCTGGCCGCACCGGACGGCGTGTCGGGCTTCGTCGACGGCCCGGGCCTGTATCCCACGCTCACCGCGAAGCAGAACCTTGCGGCGCTGGCCGGGCTGCGTCCCCGCGGCGCGCGCATCGCTGACATCGACCAAGTCCTGGAAGAGGTCGGGCTCGCCACGGTCGCCGATGACAAGGTGCGGGGCTTCTCGCTCGGCATGCGGCAGCGCCTGGGCCTGGCCGCGGCGTTGTTGACCAGGCCGAAGCTGCTGGTGCTGGACGAGCCGGCCAACGGCCTGGACCCGTCCGGCAAGAAGCAGGTGCACGGTGTGCTCAACCGGCTGGTGGCCGACGGCGCGACGGTGATCTTGTCCAGCCATCGGATGGACGACCTGGAAGCGCTGTGCTCGGAGGTCACGATCCTGGCGACCGGCCGTGTGGTCTTCTCCGGGCCGCTGAACAAGCTCTCTGCTGAGGATCGCGAACTGGACTACCGGTTGCGGACCTCGGACCCGGAGGCGGCGCGCGCGGTCGCGCGGGAGACGCCGGGCGTGGAGGTCATCGAAGGCTCCGACGCCGTCGCGCGCGGGGATGACGTGCTCGTGGTCCGCGCGCAGGTGGCGGCGTTGGACGCGCTGGTCGCGAAGGTCGTCCGGGCCGATATCGCGGTGCGGGAACTGGCGCCGGTCGTGTCGCCGCTGGAAGCGGCGTTCCTGGCGCTGACCGAGCAGCCGCCTGAACTCCAACCCGAGCAACAAGCCGAAGGCCAGCCCGAGCAACAAGCCGAAGGCCAGCCCGAGCGCGAGCGGCAAGCCGAACAGCAGCCTGAGCTCCAGCCCGAGCCCGCCCACAACCCAGAGCACCACCCAGAGCACAACCCCCAGGAGGCCGGCCGATGACCGCCACCCTCGCCGAAGCCCCCGCGTCCGAAGCCGCGCCCCCGGTCGCGCGGCCGGTCCCGGTCGGCCGGGTCCTGCGCTTCGAGCTGGTCAAGCAGTTCTCGGCGTGGCGAGTGCGGTTGCTGATCCTGCTGTGCTGGCTGGGCCCGGCGGTGCTGGTCTTCGCCATCGACCAGCAGAGCACGCTGCCCTCGGACACCCTGTTCGGCCGCTGGATGCACGCCACCGGCTGGGCCGGACCGCTGGTGGCGCTCGGGTTCGCCGGGACGTGGGCGCTGCCGCTACTCACGTCGGTCGTCGCCGGTGACGTCTTCGCCTCCGAAGACCGGCTCGGCACCTGGCGCCACCTCATCATCGCCATCCGGTCGCACCGCCGGATCTTCGTCGCCAAGGCCGTGGCCAGCCTCACCGTGATCCTGTTGCTGGTCACCGGGTTGGCCGTCTCCAGTATCGTCGGCGGGCTGTTGGCCAAGGGGAACAAGCCCCTGATCGGCCTGGACGGTCACACTCTCAGCGGCGGCGACGCGGCCGGGAAGGTCGTGCTGGCCTGGGTGTGCGTGCTGGCACCGACGCTGGCGCTGGTCGCCATCGGGCTGCTCGGTTCGATCGCGTTGGGCCGGTCCCCGATGGGCCTGCTGCTGCCGATGCTGGTCGCGCTGGGCATGCAGTTGGCGCAGATGCTGCCGCTGCCGGTGGCCGTCCGACTGGCGCTGCCCGGCTACGCCTTCATCTCCTGGAACGGGCTGTTCACCGATCCACAGCAACTCAGGCCCCTGCTGATCGGCATCGTCGTCGCCCTGGTGTGGGCCGTCGCCGCCACCGTCCTGGCCTACCTGCTGTTCCTGCGCCGGGACTTCACCAACCTGACCAACGACGGCGCCGGCCGCCGCGTGGTGTCCCTCGGCGTGCTCCCGCTGGTCGGGCTGCTCGCCGTCACCACCGGGGTGGTCGCCGCGACGAGCGGGGCCGGCGGTTCGGGTATCGCGCAGGACAAGGTCCAGCAGTCGGTGGCCACCGCGTTCGCCCACTTGTATCGCCTGCAGGAAGCGCAGATGCACCGGCCGCCGGTCACCGAGGCGCAGTTGCAGGCCGCCGCGTCCTGTCTGAAGACCGAGGGCCACGGGGCCCAGGAAGGCGCGGGCAACGACTGGCGGTGCACCGTGACCTGGCACGTGCCGGGGGTCACGCTCACCGGCACGTCGTACTACCAACTCGATGTGACTGCGAACGGGCGCTACATCGCCGACGGCGATGGGCCGCAGGAAGTAAACGGCTACTTCCTCATTGCCACCCCAGGTGGGGATGTGCCGAATCCGCTGTGGCAGTTCGACGGCAATGTCGATCTGCTTCCCACTCACTGAAGGAATCACTCGATGCAAGTAGCGCGCCGCAAGGTGCACAAGCCGAACGCCTTCCAGCGTTCGGTCAGTCTGGACCGCGGCCGGCTGTCCAAGGCCGCGATCCTGGCGGTCGGCCTGGTGGTCACCACCGCCGGGGTCGGTGCCGCCTCGACGTCGCAGCTCGGCCACCAGCAGGTCGGCCAGCTGACCAACAAGGGCGAGGTCATCGCCTCCGACCAGTACATCAACCCGATCGGCACCCGCCTGGTGGTGAACCAGGGCAAGATCATGGGTGCCACGGCCAGCCCGGACGGCACGCACGTGGCCGCCACCGTCACCGACGGCACCGGCGCGCTGGTCATCATCGACCTGCGCAGCTACCAGGTGCAGCAGGTGGTCGGCAAGGGTTCCGGGGTGGGCCTGGCGATCAGCGGCAACGACGTCGGCCAGACCTCGCCGACGTACTCCCCGGACGGCAAGTCGCTGTGGATGGGCCGGGCCAACGGCTACACGAAGTTCACGGTGAACGCCGACGGCACCCTGGCCAATCCGGTCGACGTCAACATCCCGGCGTCCGGCCAGCAGCAGGCGCTGTCGGCCAAGGCCGTCTTCTCCGCCGACGGCTCGACCGTGTACGCGGCGGTCAACGGCCAGAACAAGGTCGTCGCGATCGACGCCGCGACCGGCGCGATCACCCAGACCTGGACCACCGGCACCGCCCCGCGCGGCATGGTGCTCGTCGGCGGCAAGCTGTACGTGAGCAACGAGGGCGGCCGCGCCGCCGAGCCCGGCGACACCACCATGAACTCCTACGGCACCCAGGTCCCGGCCGACCCGGCGACCGGCGCCTCGACCACCGGCACCGTGAGCGTCATCGACACCGCGAACCCCGCGGCGAAGGTCGGCAGCATCACCGTCGGCACCCACCCGACCGCGGTCTACGCCTCCGGCGACACGGTGTTCGTGGCGAACACCACCGCCAACTCGGTGTCCGTGATCGACGCCAAGAAGGACAAGGTCGTCCAGACCATCGCGACCCAGCCGTGGCCGGAAGCGTCAGTGGGCTACGAGCCGGACGCGATCTCCCTGACCAAGGACGGCCACCTGCTGGTCAGCCTGGGCCGGGCCAACGCGGTCGCGGTCTACCGCTTCACCTCCGCGCAGCAGTCGGCCAGCTACGTCGGCCTGCTGCCGACCGACTACTTCCCGGCCGAGGTGGCCACGGTCGGCAACCAGATCGTGGTGGCCAACACCCGCGGCGTGGACGCCCTGCGCCCGACCGTCGCGGCCGGCCACAACACCCACGACACCACCAGCAGCCTGACTCGCTTCACGCTGCCCAGCGACCAGCAGATCCGCGCCTACACCGGCAAGGTCTTCCAGTACAACGGCTGGACGCCCGGTTCGGTGAAGTACGCCGCGGACAACAAGAGCACCCAGAACAAGAAGCCGGTGGCGATCCCGGCGAAGATCGGCGACCCGTCGACGATCAAGCACGTGTTCCTGATCGTCAAGGAGAACCGGACCTACGACCAGCTGTTCGGCGACATGTCGCAGGGCGACGGCGACCCGACGCTGACCCAGTTCGGGCAGGCCGTCACCCCGAACCAGCACGCGCTGGCCACGCAGTTCGGTCTGTACGACAACTTCTACGACACCGCGACGAACTCCGCCGAGGGTCACAACTGGCTGATGCAGTCGGACGACCCGGAGTACACCGAGTCCTCGGCCGGTGAGTACACCCGCAGCTACGACACCGAGAACGACGTCCTGGGCCACCAGGAGTCGGGCTTCATCTGGACCGGGGCCCAGGCCGCCGGCAAGAGCGTCAAGGACTACGGCGAGTTCCAGTCGGTCGAGAACAAGCCGGTCGGCGCGACGTGGCAGGACTACTACTGCGACGCCCAGACCATGGCCGCCACCGGCGCCCCGAGCCAGTACCCGATCCAGACCGGCTCGGCGATCCCGTCGCTGAACAGCGTCTCGGTGCCCGGCTTCCCGCTGTTCGACCTGTCGGTGCCGGACGTGTACAAGGCCCAGGTCTGGAAGCAGGACTTCGAGAAGAACGGCCCGGCCAACCTGAACATGTTCTGGCTGTCCGACGACCACACCGGCGGCCCGCCGAGCCCGGCCGCCGAGGTCGCCGACAACGACCTCGCGGTGGGCCAGATCGTGGACACCATCTCGCACAGCCCGTACTGGAAGGACTCGGCCATCTTCGTGGTCGAGGACGACTCGCAGGCCGGGCTGGACCACGTGGACGGGCACCGCGCCCCGGTCCAGGTGATCAGCCCCTACGCCAACCACGACACCGTGGACTCGCACTACTACTCGCAGGTCACCATGGTCCGCACCATCGAGCAGATCCTCGGGATCCACCCGATGAACCAGATGGACTCCGCGGCCACCCCGATGACCACCGCGTTCACCAACAAGCCGAACCTCGCGCCGTTCAACGCGGTGCCGAACCAGACGTCGCTGACGCTGGGGTTGCCGCAGCAGCCGGCTTGCGGCTCGAACGTCCCCGGCGGCCAGACGACCGCGTCCGTCGCGCAGGCCAGCGCCGCGGCGTCGGCGGTCCCGGCCTCCCAGACCGCCGTCGCGGCGCAGTGGAAGTCGTGGGCCTCGGTGCAGCGGTTCACCGGTCCGAACGCCGAGCCCGACTTCGCGAATCCGGAGCAGATGAACCGGTACACGTACTACCAGACCACCGGCTGGACCAAGCCGTACCCGGGGGACAGCAAGATCTTCGCGCCGAACGACGTCCCCGGTGCCTTCCTGCCGGGTGCGGACGACTGATCCGCCGCCTGTGAACAGGTAGCTCCGCGCTGCACGAGGCGCCCGGCCGGTTCTTCCGGCCGGGCGCCTTCAGTTCCTTCTTGCGGACGGTGTATTAGCTTTTTGCGCAACTTCATCAAACTCTTGCGGTGTGCTCGTAGCGTCTATACGGTGGCCCACGCATGGATTCCCGTGTCGAGGAGTTCCGATGAGACAACGTCCCGCCACCGCAAGAGGCCATCTGTCGCGCCTGCTCCCGCTAGCCCTCGTCTTGGCTCCGGTGACTGCTCTGGCGGCGCCCCACGACAGCGCCGCCGCCAAGCCCGCCGCGGCTGTGAAGCCCGCCGTGGCCGTGAGGCCCGCTGCCGTCGTCAAGCCCGCCGCGGCTTCGGTCGGGGCGAATCAGGGCTTCACCAGTCTGGAGGCGGAGGCCGGCACGCTGCTCGGCGGCGCATCGACGGTCAGCCTGACCGCCCCGCCGACCACCGAGTACTCCAGCGCCGCGTTGGAGGCGTCCGGCCACGCCTACGTGCACCTGGCCGCCACCGGGGCCGGGGTTCGGTGGACGAACACCACGGGAGCGCCGATCAGCTTCCTGAACGTGCGGGCCAGCATCCCGGACGCGCCGGGCGGCGGCGGCATCACCTCGACCCTCGACCTCTACGTGGACGGCGTCTTCCGCCAGGCGCTGAACCTCAACTCCAAGCAGACCTACATCTACGAGGGCACCAACTACAACAACAGCGACGACAAGAACCCCGCCGACGGCGACCCGCGCGTCTTCTGGGACGAGTCCCACACCTTCGTCACCGGCGCCCCGATTGCCGCCGGAAGCACCCTGTCGCTGGTGAAGGACTCGGCTAACAACGCCTCCTATTACGACGTGGACGTCGCGGACGTGGAGAACCCGCCGGCCCCGATCGCCCAGCCGGCGAACTCGATCTCGATCACCAGCTGCGGCGCGGTGGCCGACGACGCCCCGACCAACGGCAGCGCCGACCCGGCCGCGCAGGACAGCACCGCCGCGATCCAGAACTGCATCAACCAGGCGCAGTCGCAGAACAAGACGCTGTGGATCCCGCAGGGCACGTTCTACCTGAAGGGGACCACCGGCCTGCAAGCCACCGGCATCACCATCGCCGGGGCCGGCATGTGGTACACCACGATCTACCGGGACGTGCCGCTGCCGAACAGCCAGCCGCTGGCCGCGGTGTTCTCCGTGACCTCGTGCACCGTCGAGGACTTCCACGTCGACTCCGACGCCACCAGCCGCGGCACGATTGGCGGCGACGGCGGCGCGATGGACACCACCGGGACGAACTGGGTCGCCGACGGGATGTGGGACCAGCACACCGAATCAGGGTTCTGGGCCTCCGGCACCGGCGGGACGGTGAAGAACAGCCGGGTCACCGCCGAGTGGGCCGACGGGATAAACCTGAACAACGTCTCGCTGACCGGCACCGTCGGGAACAACCTGACCGCCACCAACAACTTCGTGCGCGGTACCGGCGACGACGCGATGGCGATCAACTCCGTCGCCTACAACGGCTCCACGACCTACACCGCCATGTCGAATGTGACGCTGACCAACAACAGCCTGATCGCGCCGTGGGGCGGCAAGGGCATCGGCATCTACGGCGGCAGCGGACACCACGTCGAGGACAACTACATCAGCGACACCGCCCGCTACATCGGCCTGGGAGCCGGCCGCTTCGGCGTCAACGGCAGCGACCTGCACGGCGCGACGGTGTCCGGCAACGTGGTCGTGCGCTCCGGCGGCGACGCCTACAACCAGGGCCAGCCCGCCTTCCACATCGGCAACGGCGGCGACGGCCAGAACACCGGCGTGGTGGACAGCGTGGACGCCACCGGCAACACGATCAGCAACTCGCTCTATGACGGCGCCGGCTTCTCGCAGTCCACGAACAGCACCTTCGCCGACAACACCATCACCTCGCCGTGGCGCAACGGCATCGTGGTCCAGCCGCCGTTCTACCCGGCCCCGAGCGGTTCGGCGTCCATCACCGGCAATACCGTGACCGGGCTCGGCAGCGGGTTCCAGCC
Source organism: Catenulispora pinisilvae (assembly GCF_015356865.1). Classification (GTDB taxonomy): domain Bacteria; phylum Actinomycetota; class Actinomycetes; order Streptomycetales; family Catenulisporaceae; genus Catenulispora; species Catenulispora pinisilvae. The sequence goes on along the minus strand of NZ_JAAFZA010000059.1, from coordinate 26,319 downwards.
GTACATCGACAACTCCAGCGGGTTCACCGCCTCGGTCAGCGGCAACAGCTGGCAGGGCGGCGGCGGGACGCCGGAGGGCCCGTACGGCGGCACCCCGGCCGCGGTGCCCGGCACGATCCAGGCTGAGAACTACGACACCGGCGGCGAGGGCGTCGGCTACCGCGTGACCTCCACCAACGGCAACGCGAACTCCTATCGCGCCGACGGCGTGGACCTGGAAGCCACCTCCGACACCGGCGGCGGCGACGACCTCGGCTGGACCTCGGCCGGGCAGTGGTTCCGGTACACGGTGAACGTCGCGAGCGCCGGCAGCTACACGGTCAGCTTCCGGGTGTCGGCACCGTCGGCCGTCACCGGTGCCCTGCACCTGTCGGACGCCTCCGGGACGAACCTGTCCGGTGCGGTGAACCTCCCGGCCACCGGCGGCTGGCAGACCTGGGAGACGGTGACGGCCTCCGTCACGCTGCCGGCCGGGCAGCAGGTGCTGACGCTGAACCAGGACACCGGCGGTTGGAACCTCAACTACCTGACGCTGGCGGCGTCCTCCGGCGGGAACCCGGACCCGAACCTGGCGCTGAACCGGCCGGCAACGGCCAGCGGCTCCAACCAGGGCTACGCGCCGGGCAACGCGGTCGACGGGAACACCTCGACGTACTGGGAGAGCACGAACAACGCGTTCCCGCAGTGGCTCCAGGTCGACCTGGGCCCGGCGCAGAGCGTGGGGCGGGTGGTCATGGACCTGCCGCCGCCGAGCTCGTGGAGTGCCCGGACCCAGACGATCCTGATCCAGGGCAGCACCGACGGCACGAACTACACCACGCTCGTCCCGGCGCAGGGCTACGCGTTCGACCCGGCGGGCGGCAACACGGCGAGCGCCACCTTCGCCGCCGCCGGCGTCCGCTACCTGAAACTCACGTTCACAGCCAACACCGGCTGGCCCGCGGGCCAGCTTTCCGAACTGCAGGTATACGCCAGCTGAGGGGCAGCGTTCTGCAGGGGGGCGAGGGGCCGGTTGATCCGCAGTCACGGACCGGCCCCTCGCCGTTTCCCTGTGTACGGTGAACGCGTGACGGTGAAGGTGCGACGGTGAAGGCGTGAGCGAGGGCTACCGATGACCGCGCGGCTGTGCGCCGACGCCGAGGAGGCCGTGGCCGGGATCCAGGACGGCGCGACGGTCCTGGTCGGCGGCTTCGGGATGGCCGGGATGCCGGTCACGCTGATCGACGCGCTGATCCGGCAGGGCGCCGCGGATCTGACGATCGTGTCCAACAACGCCGGCAACGGTGACACCGGCCTGGCGGCGCTGCTCGCCGAGCGCCGGGTCCGCAAGATGGTCTGCTCCTTCCCCCGGCAGTCCGACTCCTACGTCTTCGACGCGCTCTACCGGGCCGGCGAGATCGAGCTGGAGCTGGTGCCGCAGGGGACGCTGGCCGAGCGGATGCGGGCCGCCGGCGCCGGGATCGGGGCGTTCTACTGCCCCACCGGGGTCGGGACGCCGCTGGCCGAGGGCAAGGAGACGCGGGTCATCGACGGCCGGACGCACGTGCTCGAATACCCGATCCGCGGCGACGCCGCGCTGATCGGCGCCCACCGGGCCGACCGGATGGGCAACCTGGTCTACCGCAAGACCGCGCGCAACTTCGGGCCGGTGATGGCCACGGCCGCGACGCTGGTCGTCGCGCAGGTACGGGAGGTCGTGGAGATCGGGGCCATCGATCCGGAGACCGTGGTGACGCCGGGCATTTATGTGGACCGGGTGTTGGAAGATCGTGTGTGGCGGGAGGCGCGCGGGTGCTGACCAAGCAGCAGATGGCCGCGCTGGTCGCCAGCGACATCCCGCGCGGGGCGTTCGTCAATCTCGGCATCGGACTGCCGACGCTGGTCGCCGACCACCTGGCCGCCGACTCCGGCGTGGTGCTGCACACCGAGAACGGGATGCTGAACATGGGCCCGGCGGCGCACGGCGAGCAGATCGACCCCGACCTCACCAACGCCGGCAAGGCGCCGGTGACCGAGCTGCCCGGGGCGTCGTACTTCCACCACGCCGACTCGTTCGCCATGATGCGCGGCGGCCACCTGGACATCTGCGTGCTGGGCGGGTTCCAGGTCTCGGCGGCCGGGGACCTGGCGAACTGGCACACCGGGGAGCCGGACGCCATCCCGGCCGTCGGCGGGGCGATGGACCTGGCGATCGGGGCCCGGAGCGTGTTCGTCATGATGACGCTGTTCGCCAAGAGCGGCGAGCCCAAGCTGGTACCCCGGTGCACGTATCCGTTGACCGGGCTGGCCTGCGTCGACCGGGTCTACACCGACCACGCGGTGTTCGACCTCGGCGCGCGGGGCGTGGTGGTCCGTGAGACGTTCGGCATGGGAATCGACGAGTTGGCGGGGCGTTTGGAGGTCCCGCTGAGCGGGTTCACCGGCGCCGAGCCGGGGAGGGATGAGGCATGAGCGTTGAGGAGCCGGGCGGCGACCGGGAGCGGGAGCCGGACGGCGACCGCGAGCAGGAGCCGGACGTCGACCGCGAGCAGGCCGTCACCGACGAGGTGCTGGCCAGTTTCGCCAAGACCGCCGACCCCCGGCTGCACCAGATCATGGACAGCCTGGTGCTGCACCTGCACGCCTTCGCCCGCGACGTCCGCCTCAGCCAGCAGGAATGGGACGCCGGCATCGACTTCCTGACCCGCGCCGGCCACATCACCGACGACCGCCGGCAGGAGTTCATCCTGCTGTCCGACGTCCTCGGCCTGTCGATGCTGACCGTCGCGATCAACGAACCGAAGACCCCCGGCACCACCGAGGCAACCGTCTTCGGCCCCTTCTTCGTCGACGGCGCCCCCGAGATCCCGCTCGGCGGCGACCTCGCCCACGGCGCAGCCGGCACACCGTGCTACGTCTCAGGCCAGGTACTCGCACCCGACGGCAGCCCCATCCCCGGCGCACGCCTGGACATCTGGGGCGCCGACGAAGACGGCTTCTACGACGTCCAGTACCCCGACGGCCACACCGCGGCCCGCGGCTGGCTACGCGCGGGGGACCACGGCGAATACCGCTTCTGGACGGTCCTGCCGACCCCCTACCCGATCCCCCACGACGGCCCGGTCGGCGACCTCCTCACCGCGACCGCCCGCGGCCCCATGCGCCCGGCCCACCTGCACTTCAAGGTGACCGCACCGGGCTACCGGACCCTGATCACCCACATCTTCGTCGCGGGCGACCCATATCTGGGCAACGACGCGGTGTTCGGAGTGAAGGCCAGCTTGGTGGTCGAGGTCGGGCACTATCGGGACACGCCGGCCCCGGACGGGTCGCATGGTGCCGGGGCTTGGACGCGGATGGGGTTCGATTTGGTGTTGGCTCCGGAGGAGATTGGTTTTTGAGCGACAAATCAACCGTAACCCGGCTTGCTAACTCCGGCCTCCAAAGGGATCCGAACCCAGACAGCCCCTACCCGCGATCCCCAGTCGCCAGCCGCGCCCGCACCAACTCCTCCGTCACCGCCGCGACCGTCACCCCGCGGCTGTCAGCGTCCTGCAACAGCCCGGCGACCGTGTGCTCGATTCCGCGGACCCGTTGCCGCGCCTCGTCTTCCGTGCGCTTATCGAGCTCCAGGGTGACGGCGTGGATCACGCCGCCGGCGCTGGCGATGTAGTCCGGGACCCACACGATTCCGCGTGCCTGGAGGGAATCAGCGACCTGTGGGAGCGCCAGTTGGTTGTTCGCCGGTCCCACCACGGCGCGGCAGCGTAGCTGCGGGACGATCTGCTCGGTCAGCACTCCGCCGAGTGCGGCCGGGACGACGATGTCGACCTCGGCGGTCAGCGCCTCGTGCGGTTCGGTCCACGCCGCGCCGAGGCGATCGGCGATCTTGCGCTTGCCCGGGTCGATGTCGCTGAGGAGGAGTTCGGCGCCGGCCTCGGAGAGCAGATCGGCGAGCCGTGATCCGACGTTCCCCAACCCGACGACCGCCAGCCGCAGGCCGCGTAGCGGACCGGTGCCGCCGGTGCCGTCGGTCCCGTCCGCTGTGCCGCCGCCCAGCCGGGCGCCGACTGCCCGGAGCGCGGCGAGGGTCCCGTCGGCGGTGGCCGGGGAGGAGCCGCCGCTGCCGCCGTGCTCGGCCGGCTTGCAGAAGACGTGGCCGGTGCGCTCGCCGATCACCACCATGTCCTCGGCCGAGGTGCCGACGTCCGGCGCGGTCGCGTACCGGCCGTCCAGCGCCTCGACGGCGTCGCCGATGTCGGACAGGAGGTCGTGCTTGCGATCCGGCGTGAGGTCGTACGCTTCCGGCAGCGCGACGACCGTCTTGCCGCCGCCGCACGCCAACCCGGCCGCGGCGAACTTGGCGGTCATCGCGGCCGAGAGGCGCAGCGCGTCCTCCAGCCCGTCCTGCCAGCGCGGATAGCGCCAGATCCGGCAGCCGCCGCCGGCCGGGCCGAGCACCGAGGAGTGGACGGCGATGATGACCGGCAGGCCGGTGCGCGCGCCGCTGCTGATGACGACGGATTCGTGGTGGGGCCACTGCGGGGAACCGGGCATGGGAGGACCGCCTCTCGGACGAACGACCGTGTTGGTGACCCCACCTTCGGGCATCCGGCAGGTCGAACGGACCCTTGCCGAACGAACGGCCGGAATCCCCGGCCGCGATCGCCCGCCGGCGAACTTGGTTCGGTGGGCCGGGGCGGCGGCCGGTCAATCGTCCAGGTGCCTGCCTAGGAACCTGTCCAGCAACCTGTTCAGGAATCTGTGCAGGAACCTGTGCGGCAATCGCCTAAAGCTGGTGTTCCTGCACCCGCGGAGAAGGCGCGATGTCAGTGGGCTGCGGCTGGTCGCCGGGGCGGGGGCCGATGTCGAGCCGCAGGGTGGCCGGCGTCTTCTCCCCGCGCAGCACCCCGAGGGGCAGGACGCCCTTCTCGGCGGCGTTGTTGATGGCCGCGTACAGGCTGGCGATCGAGCGCAGCGGCTGTTCGTCGGCGCTGGTGAGCACGTCCCCGACCATCGTCCCGGCCTGCTCGGCCCGGCCGCCGGGCTCGACGGCGCGGACGATCAGGCCCACGGTCTCCGGCAGGCCGGCTGCCCGGCGGATGGCCATGGTGACGTGTGCGGGGGCCAGGGTGAAGCCCAGGCGCGGGAAGGTGGGCTCGGGGTTCGTGCCTTCCAGCGAGACCAGCAGTGCGCGGAGGAGATCAATGAGCTGATCGCGCTGCGTGGGGTCCAGGGCGGCCAGCAGCCGGTTCTCGGTGGCGATGTGCGCGGGGGTGACGCGTTCGAACAGCGCGATGCCCTGGGCGGTGAGGGCGACGCGGCTGTTGCGGCGGTCGGCCGGATCCACGTCGCGGGTGACCAGTCCGCGTTCCACGAGGCGGTCCACCCGGGTGCTGATGGTGCCGGAGCTGAGGTTCAGGGCCCGCATCAGGCGGCGTTGCGAGACGCCGTCGGGCTCGCCGAGGCGGCGCAGGGTGACGAGGCTGTAGAACTCGGCGGCGTTCAGGCCGTGCTCGTTGAAGGTGGTCTCGAGTTCGGCGTCGAAGGTGCGGTTCAGCCGGTTGACGCGGGCGAAGATCGCCACCGGGGACAGGTCGAGGTCGGGTCTGGTCTCGTTCCAGGAGGCGAGGAGGCGGTCGACGGAGTCCGCGGCGGCCTCGCCGTGCGCCGCCGGCTGGCTCGGCCCCGGCTCCCGCTCCGGCTCCGGCCCGGGTTCCGGCCCGGCCTCCGGCTCCAGCTCCGAATCCAGCCCCGGCCTGGGCTTAGGCCTCGGTTTCGTACCCACGGCCTGACTCTACCCCTGATACCGCTTAGTGCATTAGCTTGGGCCCAAGCTAATTTGCAGGGTGTTTCCGAACGGGTGGAGGCGTCATGAAGATCGGTGTCATCGGAGCGGGCCGGATCGGCGGCAACGCGGCGCGGCTGTGGGTCGCGGCCGGGCACGAGGTGCTGTTGTCCTTCAGCCGGGACCAGGCACGGCTGGAGGCCGACGCCGCGAAACTGGGCGAGCGCGCCAGGGCCGGGACGGTCGCCGAGGCCGCGGCGTTCGGCGACGTGGTGTTCCTGTCGGTGCCGTGGACGCAGGTCGACGCGGCGCTGGCCGAGGCCGGCCCGCTGGCCGGGAAGATCGTGATCGACACGACGAACCAGTTCGGCCGCGAGGGCTCGCAGACCCTGCCCGACGGCCAGACGGCCGCCGAGTTCAACCAGCGGCGGATGCCCGGCGCCCGGTTGGTGAAGTCGTTCAACACCCTGACCGCCGCGTTCCAGGCGAGCGAGGCCGGGCGCCCGGCGGAGCAGCGGGTGGTGCTGTTCATGGCCGGCGACGACGCCGACGCGAAGCAGGTGGTCGCCGGCCTGATCGACGACGCCGGCTTCGCCGTCGCCGACCTCGGCGGGCTGGCGGATGCCGGGCCGATGGAGGCGCCCCGGCGCGCGGGGGCTTTGTATGGGGAGGAGTACCGGCCTGCTGAGGCGGAGCTGGCGGTGGCTGCGTTGCGGGCTGGGCAGGCTTTGCCCGCTACGCCTGACTACTCGGAGCACTCGGACGAGGGCTGAGAACCCTCAAGCCCTAATGCCCTAATGCCCTAGATGACTGTTCTCCCGCCGCCAGCCCCGCCCGCATCGCACGGCTGGCGGCGCTCGGCGCGCCCGCGCAACGCGGCCGTGCTTAGCCTGATCGCGTCCACAGGGGTCCGGATCGGGAGGTCTCGCATGCGGGTGTTCGTCACCGGCGCGTCCGGCTGGGTCGGCTCGGCCGTCGTCCCGGAACTGCTGGCGGCCGGGCACCAGGTGCTCGGCCTGGCCCGCTCCGACGCGTCGGAGGCGGCGCTGCGTGCGGCCGGGGCCGAGGCGGTGCGCGGCGAGCTGGGTGATCCGGACACCCTGGCCGCCGCGGCCAAGGGCTGCGACGGCGTGATCCACCTGGCGTTCATCCACGACTTCAGCGACTTCCAGGGCGCCATCGACGCCGACCGCACCGCGATCCAGGCGCTCGGCGGCGCGCTCCAGGGCTCGGGCAAGCCGCTGGTCGTGACGTCCGGGACGCCGGCGGTCCCGGGCCGCGTCGCCACCGAACTCGACTCCGCGGCCCCGGACACCCCCGCGGCCGGCCGCGACGCCAACGCCCGCGTGGCCCTGGACTTCGCGGCGCGCGGCGTCCGGCCCTCGGTCGTGCGCCTTCCCCGCTCGGTCCACGGCGCGGGCGACGAGCACGGCTTCGTGGCCCGCCTGATCGGCCTGGCGCGCGAGCGCGGCACCTCCGGCTACGTCGGCGACGGCGGCAGCCGCTGGCCGGCGGTCCACGTCAAGGACGCCGCAGTCCTGTTCCGCCTGGCGCTGGAGAAGGCCACGGCCGGCTCGGTGCTCCAGGCGGTCGGCGACGAGGGCGTGCCGACCGGCGACATCGCCGCGGCCATCGGACGCCACCTGAACGTCCCGACCGCCGCGCTCCCACCCGAGGACTTCGGCTTCCTCGGCCCGCTGCTCGCCACCGACCAGCCCGCGTCCGCGACGCTGACCCGGCAGACGCTGGGGTGGGCGCCGGTGCGGCCGGGGCTGATCGCGGATTTGGACGAGGGGCACTACTTCGGGACGTGATATCCACTTCAGCGTGGCACTGACCTTTCGCACGGCCCTGACCGAGGACGCCTCGACCGTCGCGCAGCTCCACGCCGCCAGCTGGCGCCGCCACTACCGCGGCGCCTACTCCGACGCGTACCTGGACGGCGACGTCCTCACCGACCGCGAGCAGGTGTGGTCGGCACGGCTGGCGGCCCCGGCCGGAACCCTGACCGTCCTGGCCGAGGACGAGGCGGGCCCGGCCGGCTTCCTGCACCTGGTGCTGGACGAGGACGAACGCTGGGGCAGCCTGGTCGACAACCTCCACGTCCGGCACGGCCGGCAGCGCACCGGCGTCGGCGGCGCGCTGGTGCGGCGGGCCGCGGCAGCGGTGGCGGAACGTGCGCGGAGGCAGGCGATGTATCTGTGGGTGCTGGAGCAGAACCACGACGCGCAGCGCTTCTACGCCGCGATGGGCGGGACGAACGTAGAGAAGGCGCTGGTCGAGGCGTCCGGTAAGGCGCCGGGACAGCTGGTCGGGACGCCGGGGAAGCTGCGGATCGCTTGGGCGGAGGCCGGGATCGCGGGGCTGTTGTAGGGGTGTGCTTCACTGTCCCCGTCTGCCACGCCCTGCCTCCGACGAAAGGCGCACCACGTGCCCAGCCGCATCTACCACATCAGCGTCGACGCCGCCGATCCCGCCGCACTCGGTAGGTTCTGGGCCGCCGCCCTCGATTACCGGGTGCTGATCGAGGATGAGGACGAGACGGTGGTCGGCGCCGACCCCGATACCTACCCCGGGCTGTGCTTCCTGGCGGTGCCGGAGGAGAAGGCAGGCAAGAACCGGCTGCACATCGACCTGGTGCCCGACGACCGCGATGCCGAGGTGGCGCGCCTCATCGCGCTGGGCGCGCAGCGGGTCGATGTGGGTCAGGGGCCTGACGCGACGTGGGTGGTGCTCGCTGATCCGGAGGGCAACGAGTTCTGTGTGCTGCGGCCTAAGAAGTCTTTGACCGACTGATGGATTGCTGGACTGACCGACTGACCGACTGACCGACTGGCTAATTGGCTAGCAGGCGCAGGCGGCACCGGCGGCCGGACTTTGCCAGGATCGGACCATGGATCAGCTCGATGCGGAGATCGTCCGCCTCCTCCAGGCCGACGCACGGCAGTCGAACCGGGAACTGGCCCGCGCGCTCGGCGTCGCGCCGTCGACGTGCCTGGAGCGGGTCAGGTCTCTGACTCGGCGCGGCGTCATCCGCGGCTATCACGCCGAGATCGATACCGCGGCTCTCAACCGCAGCGTGCAGGCGCTGGTCGCGGTGCAGATCAGGCCGCTGAGTCGGAGTGTGATCGACGCGTTCTCGGAGTTCGCCTCCGGGTTGCCGGAGGTGCTGAGCACGTTCGTGCTGTCCGGCGGGGACGATTTCGTGCTGCACGTCGGCGTGCCCGACCTGGACCGGCTGCACGTGTTCCTGGCCGACCGGCTGGCCAAGCGGCGTGAGGTCACCGGGTTCCGGACCTCGGTGATCTTCAAGCAGGTGCACAAGGCGGTGCCGGAGCGGCTGCCGGACTGATCGGAGCGGCTGCCGGATTGACCGGTACGCGGCGCCGGTCGGTGCGAGCCGGCTCCCGCGCGGGCTTTCGGCCCGTGGCCGCCGGGGGAACGGCCGGTCCGCTCCTCAGCCGCCGTTCTCCGCGATGAGCCGCAGCACTTCGCTCTCCGGGAGGTCCTTGGACTCGACGTTCGACATCATCCGCAGCCGGCCGTCGACCGGGCACTTCATCAGCCGCCGTGAGCCGAAGTGCAGCGACAGCAGTAGGCGCGAGGACTCGGAGGAGATGAACAGGTGCCCGTCGGAGCACCGGAGGATCCGTTTGCCGATGATGCCTTCCATGGTCCACTCCCGTCAGAGTTGAATCCCCGGATGGTCAGCCAAGTAGCGCGAACGCCGCCGCGGCGCCGGCCAGCACGATCATCGCGAGGAAGATCAGGGTGATCTCCTTCGCGCCGACATAGCTCATGTTGACGCTGCTCTGCTGAGCCGGGGCCTTCTTCGACGCCATGGGGTTCATGCCTTTCGCAGGTCGGTATCGCCGTAACGGTAGCCGGTCGACCTGTGAGCCCCGCACTCGGGGGCTCACCGAGCCTCCCTCGCCTCACCCAGCCTCCCTCGCCTCACCCAGCCTCCCGTGCCGCCTGCCAAGCGGGGCTGTCCACGAAGTACGTGTCGAACCGCTCCTGCGAAGCGAGCAGCGTCCCGGCCGGCTCCTGCCCGGCCCGCGTCCGCTGTACCAGCCGGAAGTAATCGAAGCGCTGGATGCCCGGGGTGATCACGATCAGCGCCTCGGCCGGGGAGCCGGGGTGGGCGGCGAAGGCGTGGTCCAGGTGCGGCGGGACGACCAGCAGGTCGCCCGGGTCGGCGGTGTGGACCTCGGTGCCGACCAGCACGTCCAGCCGGCCGTCGAGGATGTAGAAGAGCTCTGATGAGGCGGTGTGGTGGTGCGGGACCGCGCCGTTCGCGCCGGTGGCGAGTTCGACGCGGTGCGAGCTCAGCGCCCCGCCGGTGGCGTCGGCGTCGGCCAGCAGGACGTGGCCGATCAAGGGGACGCGCTCGGCTTCGGCGGCGCGGATCAGGACCGGCTGGTGGGGGTCGGGGGCGCGGTGGTCACCGGTGCGATGGCCTGGGGGGCGATGGTCGGGGCTGCGGTGGTCGGGAGCGAGGTTCGTCATGGGTCCAGCGTCACTGCGGGCCGCATCATCGGTCCAACAGATGTTGTCACTGATGTGCATCGCTAGGATCGATACATGGAGCTCAGGCAGCTGGAGCAGTTCGTGGCGGTCGCCGAAGAGCGGCACTTCACCAGGGCCGCGGCGCGCGTCCACGTCGGCCAGTCCGGGCTGAGCGCCGCCATCGCCGCGCTGGAACACGAGCTCGGCGACGCGCTGTTCGTGCGCGACAACCGCCGGGTGACGCTGACCGCGGCCGGACAGGCGCTGTTGCCCGCGGCCCGGCGCGCGCTGGCCGCGGTCCAGGACGGCCGGGACGCGGTGGCCGGGGTGCGGGGGGTGCTGCACGGCCGGCTGCACGTCGGCGCGATCCAGACCTTCGGCGTGGTGGATCTGCCGGCCGCGCTGGCCGGGTTCCGGCGCCGTCATCCGGCGGTGACCGTCCGGCTCACGCACGACGCGGCCGGTGCCCTGGCGCGCGCCGTCGCCGAGGCCGAGTTGGACATCGCCTTCGTCGACGGGCCGGTCGACTCCCGGCTGACCCGGGTCCGGCTGGGGCGCGATCGGCTGGTCTTGGCCGTCCCGGCGGGGGATCCGCTGGCCGGCGCCGCCGAGATCGGCTTGGGCGATCCGGTGTTGGCCGACCACGACTTCGTCGCCTACCGGCTCGATTCCGGGATGGAGGCGCAGATCGCCGTCGCCTGCGCCGACTCCGGCCTGGCCCGGCGGATCGTCGCCGAGGTGGTCAACCTCCAGTACCTGGTGGAGTTCGTGCGGCACGGCGCGGGGGCGGCGATCCTGCCGCCGGGAGCGATCCCCGCCGGATCGTCGGGGATCAAAGCCATCCCGATCACGCCGCCGATCCATCGGGACCTGTGCGCGGTCGTGCCCGGCCGCCGACCGCCGACCGGGCTCGCGCAGGCGCTGCTCGATGCGCTCCTTGAGACCCGCCAGGGCGACCCCGGCGACTCCGGCGACCCCAGCGGCCCTGGCGACCTCGGTGATCCCGGCGATCCCGGCGACCCGCGCCAGGACAACCCCGGCGACCCCCGCCGAGACGACCCCCGCCCTACTTCGCCCGCCGGGCCGTGATCAGCCGTTCCCGATCGAACATCGGCGCGATCAGCCGGTAGGCCAGCACGTCGAGCAGCAGCAGTCCCACCGCGAACAGCACCGCGACCCGGAACGACGGCGTGATCACGTTGAACGCCATCAGCGCCGTGATCGCCAGCGGCGGCAGGCTGGCCAGCGTCCCCAACTGCTGCGCCACCCGGACGTCGTTGGCCCGCACCGACACCGCCAGCCCGGCCCAGATCGCCCAGCCGGCCAGCAGCGGGATGAACAGCACCTGGGCCAGGATCCGCGGCCCCTCCAGGGTGACGTCGGCGACCTGCTGGTGCGCGAACAGCTTCACCATCAGCAGGAAGATGCCGAGCATCGTGTAGGCGATCGTCACCGCCGGGATCAGCGCGGCCAGGGCCTTGCCGATGAGCAGTTCCTCGCTGCGGACCGGGGTGGTCAGCACCGGCTCCAGGGTGCCCTGCTCGCGCTCGTTGACGATCGACGTGGCCGCGATCGTGGCCGGCAGGATGACCGGGACCAGGAGCAGGAACAGCATCGTGGAGCCGACCCGGGCGTCCAGCGCGGTGTGCGAGACGTTGGTCGGCGCGGTGAAGATGTTGATGATCGGGTTGGCCAGGAAGAGGATCGGCAGGACCGTCATCGTTCCCAGCACGAACCGGTTGCGGCGGTAGTCCGTCACCTCTTTGCGGACCACGGCCCGCACCCGGGTGCTGTCGATGCGGCCGGACCGCACCGCCTGGATCGCTCTGATCGCACTCATCGCTGGTTCGCCTCCACGTCCTCGTTGACCAGCTCCAGATAGACGTCTTCCAGCGAGTGCCGGGACTCCCCGACCGACAGTACGTCGGCCTCGGCGTGAACCAGGGCCCTGACGACCTCCGGGGCGGCCACGGCCGGATCGCTGACAGCCAGGCGGTAGCCGCCGGCCGGGTCCGGCTCCCAGCCCTCGACGCCGGGCAGCCCGGTGAACACCCGGGCCGGATCGGCCAGCGGGGTCGCGGTGGTCACGACCAGGCCCCGGTTGAACAGCTGCTCGCGCAGTTCCGAGGGCCGCCCGATGGTGCGCAGCGTGGTGTTCAAGATGGCCACGCGGTCGCACAGCGCCTCGGCCTCGGCCAGCCGGTGCGTGGTGAAGAAGATCGTGACGCCGCGGTCCCGCAGGCCGGTGATCAGGTCGTGCACCCCGCGTGCGGCGACCGGGTCCAGGCCGGAGGTGGGCTCGTCCAGGAACAGGATCTCCGGGTCGTTGAGCAGGGTCCGGGCCAGGCCGACGCGCTGGCGCAGGCCCTTGGACAGGCTGCTGCAGATGTCCTGCGCGCGGTCGGTCAGGTTGACGGCGTCCAGCGCCTTCTTGATCCGCTGCTCGCCGTCGGACAGATGGTAGAGCCCGACGAAGTACTTCAGGTTCTCGGTGACCGACAGCCGGCCGTACAGGCCCGGCGCCTCGGTCATGATCGCGATGCGCTTGCGGATCTCGACGGCGTTGTCGGCGGTCAACGCCAGCCCGGCCACGGTCGCCTTGCCGGACGTCGGCGTGATCAGCGTGCCGAGGCTGCGGACCGTGGTGGTCTTGCCGGCGCCGTTCGGGCCCAGGAAGCCGAAGACCTCGCCGCGGCCGACGCTGAAGCTGACGTCGGAGTAGGCGGTGCGGGAGCCGAAGGTTTTGGTGAGCTTGTCGACGACGAGTACGGGGTCGTCCATCGTGGCGGTCATCGCCCCTCCTCGGGGTCGTTCATGTCATTCGAGTCATTCGAACCGGGCTCGTCCTCGGCCGGTTTCGGCGGGCGTCCGCGCCGGGGCATCTTCCCGACGTTCGACGGCAGCCGGCCGGCCTGGGACAGGGCCTGGCGCAACACGTACTCGATCTGGGCGGTCGTGCTGCGCAGCTCGTCCCCGGCCCAGCGGGCCAAAGCGTCGTGGACGGCCGGGTCCAGGCGCAACAGGATCTGCTTGCGGTCGGCCATGGGCGGACGGGCGCCTTCCTAGTGGTAGAGCGAGCCGGTGTTGACCACCGGCTGCGTGGCCTGCTCGCTGCACAGCACGACGAGCAGGTTGCTGACCATCGTGGCTTTGCGCTCTTCGTCGAGCTCGACGATGTTCTCCTCGCCGAGCGATTCCAACGCCCCGCGCACCATCCCGACCGCGCCCTGCACCATCCGCTGCCGGGCCGCCACGATCGCCTCGGCCTGCTGCCGGCGCAGCATGACCTGGGCGATCTCCGGGGCGTAGGACAGCCGGGTGATCCGGGACTCGACGACCTCGATCCCGGCCAGCGCCACCCGGGCCGCGATCTCCCGCGACATCTGCGAGGTGATCTCCTCGGCGTGCTCGCGCAGTGAGATCTGGCCCTCGCCGCGGGCGTCGTAGGGGTAGCTGGTCGCGGTGTGCCGGACCGCGGTCTCGGCCTGGATGCCGACGAACTGCACGAAGTCGTCGACGGCGTAGACGGCCTCGGCGGTGTCCCGCACCTGCCAGACCACGACCGCGGCGATCTCCACCGGGTTGCCGTCGGCGTCGTTGACCTTCAGCGTGGCCGTCTCGTGGTTGCGGACCCGGGTGGAGACCTGGCGGCGGGTGGTCATCGGGTTGACCCAGCGCAGGCCGGTGGTGCGGACCGTGCCGTCGTAGCGGCCGAACAGCGCGATGACCCGGGCCCGGCCCGGGGCGACCGGGGTGAGCCCGAGCAGCAGGATCACGGCGGCGATGATCAGGACGGCGTGCACCGCCGGGGCGGCGCCGCGCACCGCGATGGTGACGACGATCGCGGCGACGGCCAGGACCAGCGGGGCCCAGCCGGGGATGTTCCAGGCGGGGCGCTCCGTCAGGGCCGGTGGCGCAGCCGGTGCCAGCGCGCCGGACGGTTGCGGAGCGGGGAGCTGTGGAGCGGGGTTGGTGGACATGGGGACGACTCCTTGGACCCGTGGCCTAGGTGCTGCTGGATGCTCTCGCGGGAGCTGGTGCTCTCGAAGAAAACTCTAGCAAAGTGATATCACTTTTACAGCGAAGCAAGTGCTTCGGGGGCGACGCGCGCCGAGTGGTGGTTCGGTGGTTCAGGCCAGAGCGTCCAGGCCGCGGGCCAGCAGTGCGGGTCCGGTGATGTGGGCGAGGTGGCCCTGACCTGGCAGAACCTGGATCTGGGGCCTTGTCGGGCGTTGCGGTGTCAGGGGTTGCCGTGTCAGGCGTTGCAGTACGTGTTCGAACGACGTGCCATAGGGTTCCGTGCCCTGGTTGGTCTCCCCGATGATCAAGTCGATCCGCTCGGCCTGGCGGGCGAGCGTGTCGGGCGGCGGGGACGCGTTGAGCGCCGCCAGTTCCGTGTAGAGCGGTTCACTGAGGCGGCGCAGCGTCGACCAGCCCTGCCGGTCCGTGCGCAGTGCTTGAACGTGGCAGCTGCCCGCCGCCACGTCCGCGAGCACGCTCGCCGGGCTCGTCCAGGCCGTCTGGCACGGTTTGTCGGTCCAGTCCAACCTCGGAGCCACGCGGGGGGAACTGCTGGCGGGCGCGCGGCTGGCCATCGATCGTTTCGCGCCCGGCGCGGCGTCGTGAGCGGTATACCGGTGCTGATCGTTCTATCGAGGGAGCACTGTGAAGATACTGATCGTCGGCGCCGGGATCGGCGGGCTCACCACGGCTTTGAGCCTGCACGCCGCGGGACTCGGGGCCGGGGTCCAGGTCGTCGATGCCGCCGCCGAACTGCTGCCGCTCGGGGTGGGAATCAATCTGCTGCCACACGCCACCCGCGAGCTGACCGAGCTCGGGCTCGGGCCGGAACTGGAGCCGATGGCGGTGCCGGCCGCCGAGGTCGTCATCATGGACGTGTTCGGGAACCGGATCTGGTCCGAGCCGCGCGGGGTGGCGGCCGGGTACAAGTGGCCGCAGTATTCGGTGCACCGGGGCGAGTTGCAGGCGATGTTGCTGCGCGTGGTGCGGGAGCGGCTGGGGCCTGACAGCGTTCTGACGTCTAGGGCGTTCGTCGACCTGTCACAGGACGCTGATGGGGTGGTGAGCCGGCTGAGCGGCCGGGAGGGTCAGGATCTGGGGAGCGTCGCGTCGGACGTCGTCATCGGCGCCGACGGCCTGCGCTCGGCGGTGCGGGCGCAGCTGCACCCGGACGAGGGACCGGCGCGGTGGAGCGGCATCACGATGTGGCGCGGGTGCCTCGAGGGCGATCCGTTCCTGACCGGCCGGACGATGATGTGGGCCGGGACCAACCGGGCCGCCAAGTTCGTGGTGTATCCGGTGTCCCCGCCGCGCGGCGAGCATGGAAGGGTACTGATCAACTGGGTCGCCGAGGTCCGGGTCGACGCCGAGGACGTGCGGCCGCCGGACTGGAACCGCGCCGGCGAGCTGGCCGACGTCCTGCCGCACTATAAGGGCTGGAACATGGCCGGTGTGGACGTGTGCGAGCTGATGGCCGCCAGCCCGCGGATCCTGGAGTACCCGATGGTCGACCGGGACCCGCTGCCGTCCTGGGGCCGGGGCCGGGTCACGCTGCTCGGGGACGCCGCGCACCCGATGTATCCGATCGGGTCCAACGGCGGCTCGCAGGCGATCCTGGACGCCCGCCACCTGGCGTACCTGCTCGCCCAGCACCGGGACGACCCGGTCGCCGGGCTGGCCGCGTACGAGGCGCTACGGCGGCCGGCGACGGCGGACATCGTGCGGGCCAACCGCTCGTTCCCGATGGACCGGATCCTGAACCTGGTCGCCGATCGGGCCCCGCGGGGGTTCGACGCGATCGAGGATGTGCTGAGCGCGGCGGAGCTGGTGGAGATCGGCGAGGCGTTCGGGAGTACGACGGGGACTGATGCTGAGCGGCTGAACGCGCGGGCGTCGTTGTCGGTGGGCGGCTGATCGGGACTTCGCGCTGTGCCGACTCAAGCCAGACCGGTGACATGACCTGCGAACAGGTGAACAATGTAGGCCGCTGATAAGGCGGGGGCCGCCCTGCGGCGTGTCTAGGCGAGGCCCGGAGGTGGGGTGTGGAGCACCCGGATCAGGAGTTCGAGCCGGCTGCGCAGGACCGCGCCGATCCGTGGGCCGTGGTGCGTCCCCTGGGGCGCGGCGATCCGGATCGGCTCGGGCCGTATCCGCTGGTCGGGGTGCTGGGCGCCGGGTGGTCCGGGCGGGTGTACCTGGCGCGGGACGGGCAGGGGCGGCCGCTGGCGGTCAAGGCGATTCGGCCGCAGTATGCTGATTCGCCGGTGTTCCGGGCCCGGTTCCGGCGGGAGCTGGAGGTGGTCCGGCGGGTGCGCTCCCAGCGCGGGGCGCCGATCATCGACGCCGATCCGGACGACGAGCAGCCGTGGCTGGCGATGGCCTGCATCCCCGGACCCACCCTGGACCAGGCGCTGGACCTGCACGGGCCGCTGCCGCAGACCTGCATCCGGCTGCTGGCCGCGCACCTGGCCGAGGCGCTGGCCGACCTGCACGACGCCGGGATCGTGCACCGCGACCTCAAACCGGGCAACGTGCTGCTGGACGCCGACGGGCCCAAGCTCATCGATTTCGGAGTCGCGCACATCGCCGCCGCGACCCGGCTGACCGCCACCGGAGCCGCGGTGGGCACCCCGGCGTTCATCGCGCCGGAGCAGATCACCGGGGCCGAGGTCACCGCCGCCACCGACGTGTTCGCGCTCGGCGCGCTGCTGGTCTACGCCGCCACCGGCACGCCGCCGTTCGGCGACGAGGCCGCGCAGGTGCTCTACGCGCGGGTGGTGAACAACGAGCCGGATCTGTCGGGCCTGGGCGAGCTCAGCGACGGACTCAGAGAGCTGATAGCGGCGTGCTTGAGGAAGAACCCTGAGGATCGCCCGGACGCGCGGGCCGTCGTCGCCGCGTGTGCTCCGTCGGCGGGAGCGCCGTGGTACTTCGACGGGGAGGCGCCGTGGCTGCCGCCGGAGGTGGCCGACCTGGTCCTGGCGCGGCGCGCGGCGGTGGACGCGGTGCTGCCCGGGCCGCCGATGCGGGTGGTCACCGGGGGCGAAGCCGCTCCGGTGCCGCGTGGCCGGTTCGCGAGCGTGCGCCGGCCGGCGGTGGCCATCCCGGTCGCGGTGGCGGTGGCTCTGATCGCGGCGCTGGTGGTGTGGGGGACCGGGAGTAGCCGGGGAACGGTGCGGGCCGGGGCTCCCGCTGCCGTGGGGACGAGTGCCGGGACTCGGGGTGGCGCGGGGATCCCGCCGGCCGGATCCGGTGTGACGTCTGGCGATTCGGCCGGCAGCGCTCCCGCTGCCGTGGCCGGGCCCGGCTCGGCGGACACGAGCCTGGCAGCGACGAGCGCTGCTTCCGGTGGCGCGGTCGGCGGTGGGCCGACGAGTCCGGGCGGCAGCCAGAGCGCTCCGGCGCCGAGCGGGTCGTCGTCGATGCCCGCGGTGGGCGGCGGCGGACACAGCTCTGTCGCCACGCATCCGCCGTCCAGCGCCCCGGCGCCGCCGGTGACCTCGACCACCGCCGCGCCGCCACAACCCGCGCCGTGGACCTGCCCCCAGCACTACTTCTGTTGGTGGAGCCAGCCCGGTATGCCGGGCCGAGACACCGGCGGCTGCGTGGACGCCTCGCTGCAACACGGCGAATGGTTCTGTACACGTGGCTTCCAGGGGATGTCGCCACCGATCCTGTCCTATACCAACGCCACGCCGTACCGGGTGTGGCTCCAGACGAACGACAGCCACACCAGCCCCGGTACGGAGTTGTGTATCAGCCCGGGCAGCAGCGTCGCCGATCTGAGCGGGAATCCGAACACGAACGATCACTGGGTCTGGATGTCGAATAATACGGCGCCCTGTTCCTGACGGCCCGGAGAGGTTCTGCCTGACGCCTGACGCTTGCTGGCTGCTGGCTGCTGGCTGACGGCTGACTCAAGCCACGCCGACCGGGTGCACTTGCCCTGGTTCCAGCTCCGGTCCCGGTTCCGGATCGGCCACCGGTCGCGTGAACTCCCGCAGCTGCGGCGTCTTCACCACGATCAGCGCGAGCGCGGCCAGGCACAGCACGCCACCGCTCACCAGCGCCACGCTGCCGGACGTCGCGGCGGCGGTCAGGCCGGCCCGCAGGTTGCCCAGCTCCGGCCCGGCCTGCCCGGCGATCTGCTCGGCGGCGGCGACCCGGCCCAGCATCTCGTTGGGCGTGTTCAACTGCACGACCGTGCTGCGCGACACCACCGCGAGGGTGTCCGCGGCCCCGGCGACCGCCAGGCAGCCCAGGCCCAGCCAGGCGTTCGGGACCAGGCCGAGCAGCAGCAGCGAGGCGCCCCAGATCGAGGAGCCGAGCAGCATGACGGCGCCGGGGCGGGGGAGCCGGGTGAAGGCGCCGGAGAAGACCGAGGCGGTGACCCCGCCGACCGCGATCGCGGCCAGGAACAGGCCCAGGGTGCGCGGGTTGCCGCCGAAGCGCTCGGCGTTGATCAGCGGGAACAGGCTGATCGGCATCGTCAGCACGGTGGTGGCCAGGTCGGTGAGCAGCGCCCCGCGCACCGGCGCGGTGTGCATCAGATAGCTGAGCCCGTCGGCCACGGCCCGTAGCCCGGCCCGCGGCGCCTGCTCCGTCCGCATCACCATGCGCGGCAGCCGATACGCGCCATAGAGGGCGGCCGCGAACGACAAGGCGTCGATCGAATAGCACCCGCCGACCCCCACCCCGGCGACCACCAACCCGCCGATCGCCGGCCCGACCATCATCGACCCCTGGAACGCGATCCGGTTCAGCGCCAGCGCCGCCCCCAGGTGCTCCCGGCGCACCAGCTGCGGCAGGAACGTGCGCGACGTCGGCCCGCTGCCCGCCCCGAACAGCGACTGCCCGGCGACGACGAGCAGCACGAGCAGCACCGGGAACGTGCCGAGCAACGCCTGCGTCGCCAGCAGCGCCGAGCACACACCCTGCCCCACGGTGCACGCCAGGTAGAAGCGGCGCCGATCCAGCCGGTCGGCCAGCGCCCCGGCGAACAACCCGAACGCGATCAACGGCACCGCCTGCGCCAACCCGATCGCCCCGGTCCACGCGGCGCTGCCGGTGCTGTGCCACACCTGGAACAGCACGGCGACCGTGGTCATCTGGCCGCCGAAGCTGGAGCACACCCCGCTCAGCCAGAGGCGCCGGAAGGCTGGCGACTCGCGGAGCGGGGCGGTGTCGGCCAACATCGCGGTCATGCGGCGGGCCAGGCGCGGTGGGTGGGAGCCACGCTCGCCGCCGCCCGAGTCCTCGCCCGAGCCCGAGTCCTCGCCCGGCTCGATCGGCTCGGCTTCCGGCCCGCCGGCGCTCCGGCCCGCGCGCACGGTCTGACCCGACTCGCCCGGATGCGATCCGCGACTAGCGGCGTCCCAGGCCGAGCGCTCCCGGTCCTCGGCCTTGCCCGCCAGAGCCCGCCGCCCTATTCGCCACGCCATGCCGGGTCCTCCTTCAGCCGCTCGGTGAGCCGGTCGTGGAAGCTCTTGCGAGCCAGCGCCTGCTCCGCGTCCGCGACAGCCCGGCTCACCGGATACGGGATCTCCGCCTCCAGCTCCGCCAGCACCGCCTCGGTGGCGCGCCACTCCGCCGCCAGTCGGCCCACCAGCCGCTTGGCCTTGGCGGTCAGCGCCACGCGCTTGGTGCGGGCGTCGGGGCCCGGGGTGGTGCGGACCAGGCCGGCGGCGCGCATGGCGGCCACCTTCTGGCTCAGGGCGGAGTGGGTGCGGTTCACCGATTCGGCCAGTTCGGTGATCGTCATCGGGCCGTGCAGGTGCAGCCGCAGCAGCTCCTGTACCCAGGTCGGCTTCACGCCCTGGATCGAGGCTTCGGCGTAGACCTGCGCGATCTCGTTGTCGACGGCGACTGTCAGCAGGTGGAGCGGACGCCACAGACTGGCTCCGGTCGGGTCCTCGAAGGGCTGCTCATCGGTCATGGGGCAATCGTAACAGCACTTCTATAAGTGCTGTTGTATTTTGTGCGCCGAGCGGCGGGGGCGGCGCGCCGGCGGCTCGTGTCGGGCACCCCGATCTGCGTGTCACCACGCCGAGTAGTCAAACCATCACTATCTTGGGCACAGGGTACAAACAGTCCAGGAAGGTGGCCGTCGGCGATGGCTGTCGGAGCAGACGCGGAGTCCGTGGTGCGGCCGCCGGGCGCGCTGCGGAGCTGGACGCCGGTCTGGGCCGCGGCGCTGATGTCGGTGGTGCTGGCCGTGATCTGGGCCCGCTACCTGGCCGGGGTCGGTGGCGACCTGGCCGCGCAGTGGTCCTGGGCCGACTTCGCCGCGAAGTACCCCGGATCGGCCTACGACCTGGCCTGGTACGGCGGCATCCACCCGGCCTCCTACAGCTGGCTGGCCCCGTTCCTGATGGCCGCGATCGGGGTGCGGGCCGCCGGGGTGCTGTCCGTCATCGTCTCCGCGGTCCTGCTCGCCTACATCCTGAACCGGGCCGGCCTGCGCTGGCCGCTGCCGGTGGCGCTGTGGGGGACCTTCGCGCTGTGGTGCGACCTGGCCGCCGGCCGGGTCACCTTCGCCATCGGGCTCATGTTCGGCCTGGCCGCGGCGGTGGCCGCCGGGACCGGACGCGCCCCGCACTGGGGCCGGATCGCCGCCGCGTTCGTCCTGTCCTTCCTCGCGGTCTGCGCCAGCCCGCTGGCCGGGCTGTTCGTCGAGGTCGTCGCCGTCGCCCTGCTGCTCACCGGCCGGCGCCGGGCCGGCGTGGCGCTCGGCGTGCCGGGCCCGGTGGTGGTCCTGCTGACCGCCCTGCTGTTCCCGTTCGCCGGCGTGGACCCGGTCGAGGGCTCGACGATCGTCATCACCGCCGGCTGCGCCCTGGCCGCGGCCCTGCTGGTCCCCTCCGGCCCGGCCGCCGCCCCGGTCTGGCGCGTGGTGCGCGTCGGGGCCCTGCTCTACGCCGCCGGCGCGGGCCTGACCCTGCTGATCGACACCCCGCTGGGCAGCAACGTGGAGCGGCTGGCGCTGATCTTCGGCAGCGTGGTCTTCCTCGCCGCCCTGTGCGCCCGCGGCGACCTGCCCTGGTTCCGGCTGCCGCCCCTGCGCTACGCCGCGCTGGCCGTCGCCTTCGCCGTCGCCGGCTACTGGACGGTGACCAGCGACATCGTCGGCATCCCGACCCCCTCCTCGCAGGCGCAGGGCGCCGGCCTGGTCACCGAGCTGCGCAGCCTGGACGTGGCCGCCACCGGCCTGCGCGTGGAAGCCGTCCCGATGCTGAACCACTGGGAGTCCTGGGGCCTGGTCGGCGTCGCGGACCTGGCCCGGGGCTGGAACCGGCAGGCCGACGTGCAGCGCAACCCGCTGTTCTACCAAGCCGGGCTCACCGACGCCACCTACCACGACTGGCTCCAGAAATGGGCCGTCGGCTATGTCGCGATCCCGGTGCTGTCCGCCGATCAGCTGGACTACTCGGCGCGCGCCGAGGAACAGGTCGTCGACTCCCATCCAGCCTGGCTGCGCCAGATCTGGCAGGACTCCTCGTGGCGGCTGCTGAAGTTCACCGACGCCGTCGCCCTGGCCTCGCCGCCGGCGACCGTCGTGTACACCGACCCCGCGCACGTGGTGCTGGACGTGCCCTCGACCGCCGAACCGGTGTCGGTGCGCGTGCAGTGGTCGCCGTGGCTCCAGGTCGACGGTCCGCCCGGCGCGTGCCTGAGCAAAGACGGCGACTGGACGCTGCTGGTGGTGAAGACGCCGGGCCGCTACACGATCGACGGCGACTACCAGCTGCCTCGGGGGACGGGATGCCGGCGGTCTTGAGGGCTACCGGATCCTGAGGTGATGCGGATCCTGATTTCAGTGCCCTGTTGAGGTCTCAGCGCTCTGTTTATGTCTCAGCACTCTGCTGCGGTCTCAGTGCTCTGCTGAGGTCGTGGCCGCGGCGACAAGCCCTTCGATCAGCGGCCGCCATTCGGCCGCGCCCACGAACCAGTTGCTTCGTAGGACGACAGGAGGCTCGCCGGGCGTGACGAAGGTGAAGGTGTCGATGCGCGAGCCCGTGGGCCCGGCCGTGGGTATCAGCTTCGACTTCCGCCGGAGCACGGCGCGGTCCCAGCGCACAACGGCGATCCGGCCCCGCGAGCGCAGCGCGATCAGGCCGTCGTCGAAGACGAGCAGGCGCCATTCGCCCAGGCCGCGCATGCCGCGTATCGCGAGGAAGAGGTAGTACCCGAACAGCGCGACGGCCGGGATGTCCAGCAGTGGACTCAGCCGCCCCAACGCGATCGACAGCGGAATCAGCGCCAGCGTGACCGGGATGTTGGCGATGGCGAACGCCACATACCCGGCCGTCGGTATCGGCTGCCGCCGGAAGTCCCCGCGCAAAGCCCCCAGGCGCTCCCGGGCCGCCACGGCGAAGACGGCGTCCGGAATCGCAGGTCCTGGGATCGCGGGTCCCGGGATCGCAGGTCCCGTCGGTCCCTCCGGCACTGCCATCAGCCGCTCCTCACCTCTTGACGAAGTGCTCGACCACTTCGCCGATGAACGCGTCGTCCACCGGGTCGCCGGTCATCAGGACCCGGTGATAGACCGGTCCGACCAGCATGTCCACGGCGGCCGGGATGTCCAGGTCCTTCGGGAGCTCGCCGCGGGCGATCGCCCGGTCCAGCGGAGCCCGGTCGCGCTGCCGTTGCTCGTCGAGGTAGTGGGTCCGCAGGGTCTCGGCGAACACGGCGTCGTGCTGGGCGTGGCCGATCAGGGCCCGGAACACGGCGCCGGCGTCGTTGCCGGTCAGGAAGTCGGCCAGCTGGCGCAGATAGGCGCGCAGGTCCTCGGCGAGGGTTCCGTGCTCCTGCGAGGCCAGGTCCCGGGCGGCGTCCTCCAGGAACGTGTCGAGCAGGATGTCCGTCTTGGAGCCCCACCAGCGGTAGATCGTCTGCTTGGCGACGCCGGCCGCCGCGGCGATCCCCTCGATGGTCACGCCCGCGAAGCCCTTCTCCACCAGCAGGTCGTCGGCGGCGCGGAGCACCGCCCGCCGGGCCTCCTCGCTGCGGCCGTGGCGGTTGCCGTGGTGTGCCAAGGTGCCCACCTCCTCGAAGTACGGGGGGCCAGGATAGGGCTGGATGCAATAGACAAGACGCAACGGTGCGTCTAGTGTAGCTGTCATGAGCTCCTCTAGCACCCTGCGCGACCCGCGCGTCGCCCAAGCCCTGGACCGCATGTTCACCCGCGCGCAGCAAGACGACGCCGCCTACCAGCGGGCCCTGGGCCGGCAGCCCGAGGGCTTCGACGACACCGACTCCCAGCAGCGCGCGGACGCCTGGTCGGAGATCTACATGCCGATCTCCGCCGACGCCGGCCGCCTGCTCTACACGCTCATCCGGGCCGTGCGGCCGAAGACCGTGGTCGAGTTCGGCATGTCCTACGGCATCTCCACGCTGCACCTGGCTGCGGCCGTCCGCGACAACGGCGTCGGACGCGTGCTGACCACCGAGATGTCGGCGGCCAAGATCGAGGCGGCCCGCCGCACCTTCGAGGAGACCGGGCTGCGGGACGTCATCACCGTCCTCGAAGGCGACGCGCTCCAGACCCTCCCCGAGGCGCTGGCCGCCGACGGGGCCGGGTCGCAGGTGGACGTCGTGCTGCTTGACGGATGGAAGGATCTTTACACCCCGGTCCTGCGCGCCCTGGAACCCCGGCTGGCTCCCGGCGCCCTGGTCATCGCGGACGACATCACCTTCGAATCGGTGAAGCCCTACCTGGATTACGTGCGCGATCCGGCCAACGGGTACGAGGGGGTCACGTTCCCGGTCGAGGACGGCATGGAGATCAGCTGCCGCCTGTGACGAGGGCGGATCAGAAGTCACGCAGATCAGAAGTCATACAGATTAGAACTCATACAGATTAGAACTCATGTAGATCAGAACTCATGTAGATCAGAGTTCGTACACCAGCCGGGCGAGCGCGTCGGCGGAAGCGCTCCCCGGTGCCGCCTGGTAAACGATGATGACCAGCTGTTCGGCACCGCCGACGGTGAGCGCCTGCCGCCGCAGCGACAGCTCCCCGACGTCCGGGTGCGCGAAGCGCTTGAGCTCGTCCCGGGACGGCCGCGCGTCGTGCTTGGCCCACAGCCGGCGGAACTCCTCGCTGGTCTCCAGCTCCGCGATCAGCCGCACGGTCTGCGGATCTCGCTGATCCGCCTCGGCCCGCAACGCCGCCACCGTCTGTTCGGCGATCAGCGGCCAGTCCGGCAACAGGCGGCGTGCTTCGGGGGAGAAGAACACCTCCCGCGCCAGGTTGTGTCCGGGTTCGTACATCGAGGCCAGCGCCCGGGCCGCCTTGTTGGCGGCCAGCACGTCGAACCGCCGGTCGCGCACATACGCCGGGCTGCCGGCCCAGGCGTCGAGCAGCCGGTGCACATCCTCGCTGACGCCGGGACTGAGGTCGGGACTTAGGTCGGGACTGACGCCTGGACCGACGCCGGGACTGACGCCCGGGGACGCGGACCGCGCGGCGTCCGGCATCGGGTCGGGAGCAGGCGCGGCGAGCGAGTAGAAGTACGCGGCCGTATCGGCGTCCAACTCCAGCGCCCGGGCGAGCGCCTGGAGCACCTGCGACGACGGATGTCGGTCGACGCCCTGCTCCAACCGGGTCAGATAGGGCTCGCTGATCCCGGCCTGCCGCGCCAACTCGTCCCGCCGCAGCCCGGCGACCCGGCGCCGTCCGGACAGCGCCACCTCCCGCCCGGAAGGCGCGATCCGCGCACGTCGGGCCTTCAGGAAGTCTCCCAAGAGGTTGTCGGCGGCCATAGTGCGAGGCTAACCCTCCCGGGGTGCTGGTTGCAGATCGGCGGCCGCCGGAGGATTCAGGACATGAGTACAGATCGAAGCACGAAGACCTGGTTCATCACCGGCGCATCCCGCGGCTTCGGCCGCATCTGGGCCGAAGCAGCCCTCAAGCGCGGAGACCGCGTGGCCGCGACCGCACGCCGTCCCGAAATCCTGCAACCCCTCGTCGACGCCCACGGCGACGCCATCCTCCCGCTCGCCCTCGACGTCACCGACCGGGACGCGGCCGTCGCCACCGTCGGCCGGGCCGTGGCCACCTTCGGCCGCCTCGACGTGGTCGTCAACAACGCCGGCTACGGCCTGTTCGGCATGGTCGAGGAGACCACCGAGCAGCAGGCCCGCGCGCAGGTCGAAACCAACCTGCTCGGCCCGCTATGGGTGACGCAGGCCGCGCTGCCGTACCTGCGCGAGCAAGGCAGCGGCCACATCCTCCAGGTGTCCAGCATCGGCGGCCTCGCCGCGTTCCCGACGCTCGCCCTCTACAACGCCTCCAAGTGGGGCCTGGAGGGCATGAGCGAGGCGCTGGCCCAAGAGGTCGGCCCGCTCGGCATCCGCGTGACCATCGTCGAGCCTGGCCCCTACGGCACCGACTGGTCCACCGCCTCGGCGGTCCACACCGAGCCGATCGCCGCCTACGAGCCGATCCGCGAAGCCCGTCGCGCCAGCGCCACCGCCCGCGCGCCGCAGGACCCACGGGCGACCGCCGACGTTATTTTGGAACTGGTGGATGCTGAGGAGCCGCCGCTTCGGCTGTTCCTCGGCGCCTACCCGTATCCGATCGTCGAGGCGGCGTACCGGAAGCGGATGGAGACCTGGGAGGCTTGGCGGGAGCTGGCTACCAAGGCCTGACCGGCGACGAGGGATCGACCGCGGTCCCGGCCTACCTATGGGTTTTTGGGTTCGGGTCTTCTTTTGGGGCTGGGGTTTGCGGGCCGGGTTGCGGTTGTGTTGTGGGTTTTAAATGCTTTTTACGGCCTTCGGTCATGGTTGTGCCGGTTCGGGGTTCGGGGTGGCGGGTGTGTTTGTTGGCTGCCGGTCTTCGCGTTCACGACCCCGCCGCACCTCAGGCCTCTTCAACCCCGGCAAGTTGGAACAAGAGCCAGATCAAGAGCAAGATCAAGTGTGTCACGAACATGGATCGGAGCTGATGTGTAGGTAGTTGCTTCGTGATGTGGTGTTCCACGGGAGATGAAGGTTTTGTGGCCCTTCGGGACCGTCCT
>NZ_JAAFZA010000589.1 GCF_015356865.1 Catenulispora pinisilvae | reverse complement strand
GCCTACAGTGCCGGTTCTCGGGAGTCAAGTTCGCGCTGTACGCGGCCGCCACCTGCCCGCCTGACCGCAAGCGCGCGGACTTTACTCCCGGGGTTCGGCGCTGTACCCCTTGGGGCTGACGACGCGAGCGAGGGGAACGGACCGTAGCCACCTCACAAACCGCCGCCGCAGGGCCCTGACCCGGCCACCCTATGGAATTGCGCCAGTTCCCCGAGGGAGCCGAGAGCCCCCGCCGGAGGCGCCGGGCTCTTCACCAGAGCTCTTGACCTTGATCTTGCTTGTGCTCTTGCCGTTGATCTTGCTTGGGCTCTTGATCTTGATCTAGCCCCTGGTTCAGACCTGCTGGAGTTGAAGAGGCCTGAGGTGTGGCGGGGTCGTGAACGCGGAAACCGGCAGCCGACAAACACACCCGCCGACCCGAACCCCGAACCGGCACAACCATGACCGAAGGCCGTAAAAAGCTTTGAAATCCACAGACTAACAGCAGCTCGGCCCGCAAACTCCATGCCCCGCA
>NZ_JAAFZA010000588.1 GCF_015356865.1 Catenulispora pinisilvae | reverse complement strand
GCCGGTGGCCTAACCCCTTGTGGGAGGGAGCTGTCGAAGGTGGGACCGGCGATTGGGACGAAGTCGTAACAAGGTAGCCGTACCGGAAGGTGCGGCTGGATCACCTCCTTTCTAAGGAGCCTCTCACTACGGATCACGCACCATAGGGTGTGCGATTCTAGTGCAGAGCAGTCCGGTTGGTCCAGCGTATGTCTGGACGCCGGCGCTCAAGGGTGGAACATCGAATACTTGATCGGCTCGCCTCTTTCGAGGTGAGCCTGTTCTGGTTCGGCACACTGTTGGGCCCTGAAGGAACAGCCGTTTGGTTGTCTTCTTCAGTACCGGGTCTCCTCTCAGGTCCCATACCGCGTCGCGTCAGCGACGGCAGGTGGTTCCGAAGTAGGGGGAGACGAGCCGGTGGGTGTTTGAGATCTGAACAGTGGATGCGAGCATCTTTGTGGCCAAGTTTTTAAGGGCGCACGGTGGATGCCTTGGCACCAGGAGCCGATGAAGGACGTGGTAGGCCGCGAAAGGCCTC
>NZ_JAAFZA010000587.1 GCF_015356865.1 Catenulispora pinisilvae | reverse complement strand
GCCGGTCACCCACGCCCCGCCGATCCCGCCGCACCTCCAGCAGCCGATGACGCCCCCCAAGGGCTTCAGCGCCGCGGTCAACGCGCCCGACCAGCAGCAGCCGACGCCCCAGAGCCAACCTCAGCAGCCGACGCCCCAAGGTCAGGCTCAGCAGCCGTGGGGTGCCCAGCCGCAGCAAGCGCAGCAACAGTTCGGCGGACAGCCCCAGCAGCCCTTCGGCGCATCGCAGCCGCAAGCGGCATCGCCCTTCGGCCAGCCCCAGCAGCAGACCCCGCCCGCGCCCTTCGCGCAGCCGCAAGGCCAGGGCCAGCCCTACGGCCAGCAGCAGGGACACGGCCAGCCTTACGCCCAGCAGCCTCAGCCTCAGCAGCAAGGCCAGCCTCAGGGCCAAGCCCAGCCGTACTCCCAGCAGCAAGGTGAGCCTCAGGGTCAGCCGTACTCCCAGCAGGGCCAGCCGCAGCAGCACGGCCAAGCCCAGCCCTACCCCCAGCAGGGCCAGCCGCAGCAGCAGCCCTACAC
>NZ_JAAFZA010000586.1 GCF_015356865.1 Catenulispora pinisilvae | reverse complement strand
GGCAGGTGGCGGCCGCGTACAGCGCGAACTTGACTCCCGAGAACCGGCACTGTAGGCAAAGCCCTGCCGACGCGACCGAGGGGAACGAACCGAAAACCAACCGGAAGAATAGCAACCGCAGGGCCCGTAGACGCAGCTCAGCGGTGTCGCTGCCGGTAGGGGTGTGGCGGCGGGCCGGTGCTCAGCTGGTCGGCGACATGACCGCCTTCTGATGGTCTATCTCGGCATACCCGCCAGCCCGGCGGTATCGCTTGTGGTCGCCGGGTCGATCGATCCCGCGCCCGCCAGCCCGGGCTGCACACCCCCGGCACCGGTGCGCTGGCCAGCACCCGGACCGGCGGCCGAACTCGCCGAGCGGCCGGTACCGAACCACCAGTTTTGTACTTCTCCGGCCGGTTTTCGGTTCGTTCCCCTCGGTCGCGTCGGCAGGGCTTTGCCTACAGTGCCGGTTCTCGGGAGTCAAGTTCGCGCTGTACGCAGCCGCCACCTCCACGCCTGACCGCAGCGCGCGGACTTTACT
>NZ_JAAFZA010000585.1 GCF_015356865.1 Catenulispora pinisilvae | reverse complement strand
GGCCTGAAACTCTCCTCCCGCCGCCTGGAACCACCCCCGATCAGCCACGGCCGCCTCGTCGACCTGGACCTCGGCTGCCTCTACGAATTCGCAGCCGGCCAACGAGGAGTGGTCCAGGCCCTGGGCCACCGCCGCGGCGACTTCGAACGCCCGCCCTACATCCGCCTGGACCAGGACGACCGCAGCGGCAGCGCCATAGGCGAGAACCTGTTCATCAACCTCGACCACGCGGACGAACTGAGCCGGGTCCTCATCTTCGTCTTCGCCTACCAAGGCGCCTTCGACGGAGCCAACGCGAAGGTCACCCTCCACCCGGCCATCGGCAACCCACTGGAGATCAAGCTGGAGAACCCGATCCCGCAGGCGAAGTCCTGCGCCGTGGCACTGCTCCTGCGCCACGGCCCGGACCTGGTGATCCAGCGCGAGGTGCAGTTCACGACGGGGTTCCAGTCGGAACTGGACCGGATGTACGGGTGGGGGATGCGCTGGCAGGACGGGCAGCCTAAGGGGCTGGGGTGATG
>NZ_JAAFZA010000584.1 GCF_015356865.1 Catenulispora pinisilvae | reverse complement strand
ACGCACCACCACCCCAGCCACCCCACGACCAAAAACCGGTCACCTCAGAGCAGCCATATCCCTGACCGACATCCTGACCATCCTGAACACCACACCCGACCAGCCCCGCAAAGCCAGCACCCTAGGCCGCCAACTCGGCCTCACCGACCGCGCCGCACTACACAGCCTCACCGTCCGCTTGTCCCAATGGGCTGATCAAGGACGCCTCACCAAAACAGCACCCGGCACCTACACAATCACCACAGGTTAAAAGGCAAGTGAAGAGCCGGCGCCTCCGGCGGGGGCTCTTGGCTCCCTCGGGGAACTGGCGCGGTTCCATAGGGTGGTCCGGTCAGGGCCCTGCGCTGGCGGTTTGTGAGGTGGTGCGGTCCGTTCCCCACGGTCGCGTCGTCAGCCCCAAGGGGTACAGCGCCGCGGCGAAGCCGATGTTGCGCAGTGCGGCGTCGGTCGGCCACATCGTCAGCAGGATCGAGCCGGGGATGCCGCCGAAGCCGAAGTAGCCGGCGCTGCGCAGGGGCCGGCCGGGCCGTAGGC
>NZ_JAAFZA010000583.1 GCF_015356865.1 Catenulispora pinisilvae | reverse complement strand
AGCCCCACCAGCCCCACCAGCCCCACAGCGGCAGCCAGCGTGACGAAGCGCTTCAGCATGCTGCGATCGCCTCCCGTGGTCGGTGCAACGTCGCCGATTCTAGGCAAGTCGAGGCCACGCAAGGGTGTTGAGAGGTCCCAACTTCTGGTGAATCAAGGCGCTGCCGAGCCGTGAGAGCGCGACCAGGGGCCGCCACAAGCGGAAGAGGACAAGGCTTCCCCGCCGATTTACTCCAGCGTTCGAGGTGGGCGCGGACAGGTTCGAACTGCCGACCGCTCGGGTGTAAACCGAGTGCTCTTCCACTGAGCTACGCGCCCTCCAGAAGGCCGCCAGGGCGACCCTCAAGAGGGAAAGAGTACCCGACCCAGGCCGTACTCGCGGACCGTGATTCCAGTGCGCCACAGCGGCAGCTGTGCCTGCTCGGGCACCCGCCGCAGTGACTACTCGCTTTACTCCCGGCTTGGTTCCCGCGCGGGCGTCACCCTTGCTCCCACGCCGGCGTCACCCTTGCCTCCCGCGCGGGCGTCGCCCCCGGTTCCCC
>NZ_JAAFZA010000582.1 GCF_015356865.1 Catenulispora pinisilvae | reverse complement strand
CGGTGCTACGCACTATCTCGGCGATCCGCTCGCCGCGGTCTTCGGCCTGCGGGTTCTCGTCGAGGTATCGCAGGTTCTTGCGGACCCCGGCGTAGACCCGGGCCCGGTTGCGGCGCAGCAGCGGCTGACCGAACCACGCGTACACCACCCCGCGCGCCAGATCCGCGACGGTCGGGAAGCGCACCTGCGTGGCCGCGATCAGCCGCTCCAGCGCCAGCCCGGTCGGCTCGCGCAGCAGCTCGTCCGGCGGCAGTTCCCGCAGCCACGTGCGCAGCAGCGTGGTCACCACCGTGGCGTCCGTCGCGGCGCGCTGCCGGGCCAGGAAGATGCGGAACACGGCCGCTTCCAGCTCCGGCGAGCGGGCCAGGTCGGTGACGCCGTAGTGGGCCAGGGCCCGGCCCAGGGCGGCCTGGAAGGTCTCCGGCAGTCCGGCGCGCTCGACGTCGAGGCTTTGGAGGTAGGTGTGGAAGTATTCGTGGGCGCTGTGCAGCCGGCTTTCGCCCTCGCCTTCTTCGGCGGTGCCGGCCGGGCGGTTGCGGCCCAGGT
>NZ_JAAFZA010000581.1 GCF_015356865.1 Catenulispora pinisilvae | reverse complement strand
GACCACCTACCCCACACCGCCGTCAGCCCCGCCGGCCACTCCGGCTCCACCACATCCACCACCCGCAGCCCGGCCGCCACGATCTCCCGCACCCGGTCACCCAGCGTCCGGTGGTGTTCCGCGTACGTGGCCAGCCCCCGCTCGTCGAACTCGACGTACGGCCGCCGGTCGAAGTACGAGTCACGCGCCGTCAGCCCCGCCTCGGTCGGGTCGTCCGGGAACGACCAGCGGATCGGGTGCGACACCGAGAACACCCAGCGGCCGCCCGGCTTCAGCACGCGTGCCGCCTCGCGCATCACCGCCGCCGAGTCCGCGACGAACGGGACCGCGCCGTACGCCGAGCACACGATGTCGAACGCCTCGTCCGCGAACGGCAGCCGCGTGGCGTCCGCCTGCACCAGCGGCATCCAGGCCGCCGCGTCGCCCACCGCCGCGTCGCCCGCGCCGCCGCCTGCCGTCGCGCTGACCGCGCCGCCGCCCGCTCCCGCACCGACCGCGCCGCCGCGCGCCGCCACGCCGACCGCGTCGCCGCCGCCTGCCGTCGCGCCGCC
>NZ_JAAFZA010000580.1 GCF_015356865.1 Catenulispora pinisilvae | reverse complement strand
GGACTGAGCGAGCCCGTGGACCGCAGGGGACTGAGGTGCTTCCGGGGCTCGGCGCGGAGTTACGCGAGTCGATCGCGGCGAGTGAGCCCCATCGATCCGGTGAGCCCGGCGGCTCCTTCGCCGATGCCGCCACCGATTTCGCCGCCCAAGCGAGCGAAGTGCTCGCCGCGCTTCGCTCCGAGTCCTTCGGCTCCGATGATTTCGCCTCTGGTTCCGCCTCTGATCCCGCCTCGGATTCCTCCTCCGACGACACCCTCATCAACGCCCGGCGTCCCGGCGTCTTCGACGACGTCCGGCCGGTGCGGCCGTTGCCGACCAGGGGCCCGGTGCCGCGCAACTCGGTGGCGGCGGCTGTTGAGGGGCGGCGGCGCGGGGTGGACGAGGCGCGGCGCGGGACGGCTCCGGTCGGTGACGCGTACGAGGCTGCCGCGGCCGTGGCCGCGTCGATGGCCGCCGGCGACGCGGCCGGGGCCCAGGTGCCGCCGATCGCGCCGGTCGGGATCATGCCGACCGCGATCATGCCGCTGGGCGTGGTGCCGGGGCGGCGGGCGC
>NZ_JAAFZA010000058.1 GCF_015356865.1 Catenulispora pinisilvae | reverse complement strand
GCCCCACCCCTCAACCCCGCCGCGCTCCAGCAAGCCATCGCCGAGCGTCCTGGCGAGGCAGCGGCTAGCGCGGTGGCGTTCGTGCAGAGCGAGGGCCAGACCTGGCGTGGCACCTCCGGCGACGCGCAGACCGGGCAGCCGGTCTCGGCCGATGCGCACTTCCGCATCGGCAGCATCAGCAAGACGTTCTCGGCCGTCGTGCTGCTGCAACTGGCCGCTGAGCGGCGTGTGGATCTGGACCAGAGCGTGCAGCACTACCTGCCCGGGCTGCTGCCGGCCGCGTTCCAGCCGATCAGCTTGCGCCAGCTGCTCAACATGACCAGCGGGCTGCCGCAGATCGGCGCCGGCGGCCCGGATCTGAGCACCGACCAGATGATCGCGGGGCGTTTCGGGTACCACGACTTCGAGCAGATCATCGATTCGACGCTGCGCCCCGCCGGGCAGGCGTGGCCCGGGCCGGTCTTCGCGCCGGGCACCGCACAGAACTACAACTCGCTGAACTACCGCATCATCGGGCTGCTGATCGAGCACGTCACCGGGCGTTCCTTCAGCGACGAGGTCAACGCGCGCATCGTGCGCCCGCTGCACCTGACCGGCACCTTCGTGCCGCAGGGCGCGCCGCGGATGCCCTCGCCCTACATGCACGGCTACCTCACCGGGAGTCAGGGCACTGTCACGGACGTCAGCGCGCAGGGCGGCGACCCGTCGAGCATGATCTCCACCACCGGCGACCTCGACCGCTTCATCACGGCGCTGTTCCAGGGCCGTCTCCTGCCGCCCGCACAGCTGGCGCAGATGTTCACGCTCCCCCGCGACACCCGGGGAGACCTGCTCCCCTACACCGGCGACACAGGGAACTGCCAAACCGGCCCGGAGAAGGGCAAGGCCTGCCTGGGCCTGGGAATCGGGACCGACACCCTGCCCGACGGCACCGTGCTGTGGGGCAAGACCGGCGAGGACATGGGCTACTTCACCGCCATGTTCGCCACCCGCGACCTGCGGCACGTCGGCATCGTCTCGACCGGCGTCACCGACCTCGCGGCCGAGGCCGGGCTGGAGAACGCGAACCGGCTGGCCGCTGCGGCGTTCACGTCCTGATGTGAATATGGGGCCTGACAGAGCTCCCTGTCAGGCCCCACTGGCGCTACAGCCCCCGCAACAACCGCGCGGGCTCCTCGACCAAGTCCGCGACGTATCGCAGGAAACCGCCGGCCACGCCGCCGTCGCACACCCGGTGGTCGAAGGTGAACGACAGCTGCGTCACGAGCCGGATGGCCAGCTCGTCGCCGCCCGCGCCGGACACCACCCACGGCTTCTTCACGATCCGCCCCACGCCGAGCATCGCGGCCTCGGGGTGGTTCAGGATCGGGGTGGAGCCGTCGACGCCGTAGACGCCGTAGTTGTTCAGCGTGAAGGTCGAACCGGTCAGGTCCGCCACCGGCAGCGAGCCGGAGCGCGCCGCCGTCGTCAGCCGCTCGAACTCGGCCGCCAGCTCCTCGGTCGACATCCGGTCGGCGCCGTGCACCACCGGCACGACCAGGCCGCGGTCGGTCTGGGCGGCGAAGCCCAGGTTCACGTCGGCGTAGCGGACGATCTCCTGACGCTCGACGTCGACCGTCGCGTTCAGCTCCGGGTAGCGGGCCAGGCCCGCGACACAGATCCGCGCCAGCACCGCCAGCAGGCTGATCTTCCGCTGTGACGCGTCGCGGTTCAGCGCCGCGCGCAGCTCCATCAGGCCGGTCGCGTCGACATCGACCCACGTCGTCGCGTCGGGGATCTCGCGACGGGAGCGGGACAGCTTGTCGGCGACCGTCTTGCGCAGACCCCGCAAGGGAACGCGCTCGCGCTCGGCGATACCGGTGGCGGAAACGGCAGAAGTGGCAGAAGTGGCAGAAGCCAGAGCAACGACAGGCGCAACAGCCGGAGCAGCAAGAGCCGCCTCGACATCCCGACGCATGATCAGGCCCTCGGGCCCGGACCCGCGCACGGAAGTCAGGTCGAGCCCGCCCTCCTTGGCGAGCCGGCGCACCAGCGGCGACACGACAGCGATCCGGCCGCCGTTCTTGCGTCCAGTCGGCTCCGGCTCAGGCTCAGCAACTGGAGTAGCACCGGCGCGATTGGGAGCAGTCCCGTTGGTGGGGGCCGCGGGAACCACGACCGGCGCGACATGCACGCGCGGCGGTGCGGCCGCGTGCCCGCCGAACCCGCTCACCACGCGCCGCCGCCGGACCCCGGTGCTCTCGCTGGTCCCGTAGCCGACCAGCACCGCCCCGGACTTCGTGGCGCCAGACTTCGCAGACCCGGACTTCCCAGACCCCGACTTCGCAGACCCAGCCTTCGCCGCATCGTTGCGCGCCTCGGCATCGAGCCGCGCCCGATCGGCGGGCTCCTCCGGCGCCGCGCCCAGCTTTTCGGGCCCGTTATTAGCAGTCGTGGCGATGCTGATCAGCGGCTTCCCGACGTCGATGACGTCCCCGACCGCCCCGTACAGTTCAACGACCTCGCCGGCGTACGGGCACGGCACCTCCACCGAGGCCTTCGCCGTCTCGACCTCGCACACCACCTGATCGACGCCGACGTGCTCGCCGACCGTCACATGCCAGGCGATGATCTCGGCCTCGGTCAGCCCCTCGCCGAGGTCCGGCAGCAGGAACTCGCGAGTGCTCACCGGTCCTCCCACTGCAAGGACGCCACCGCGTCCAGGATCCGGTCCACCGACGGCAGGTGGTGCCGCTCCAGCTTCGGCGGCGGGTACGGGATGTCGAAGCCGGTCACCCGGCGCACCGGGGCCTGCAGCCAGTGGAAGCACCGCTCCGAGACCCGTGCGGCGATCTCCGCGCCGGTCCCGCCGAAGCCGACGGCCTCGTGGATCACCACCGCGCGCCCGGTCTTGCGGACCGAGGCGGTGACGGTCGCGTCGTCGAACGGCACGAGCGAGCGCAGGTCGACGACCTCCAGGTCGTATCCCTCGGCGGCGCCGGCCTCGGCCGCTTCCAAGGCGGTCTGCACCGTCGGGCCGTAGGCGATCAGCGTGGCATCAGTACCCTGACGCCGTACCGCCGCCTGCCCGATCCGCTGCCCGGTCGCCTGCCCGGTGACCGGACCGGTCCCCGACCCGGCCGCCGACCCGCTCGCGGCCAGCGCGTCGATCGTGTCCTTCGACCAGTACAGCCGCTTGGGCTCCATGAAGATCACCGGGTCGTCGGACTCGATCGCCGCGCGCAGCAGCGTGTACGCGTCCGACACCGTCGCCGGCGTCACCACATGCAGGCCGGGCGTGGCGACGAAGTAGCCCTCGGAGGAATCCGAGTGGTGCTCCACGCCGCCGATCCCGCCGCCGTAAGGCACCCGCACGACCACCGGCAGCGGCAGCTGTCCGCGGGTCCGGTTCCGCATCTTCGCCAGGTGCGAGAAAATCTGCTCCAAAGCCGGGTAGGAGAAGGCGTCGAACTGCATCTCGACCACCGGCCGGAAGCCGTACATCGCCATGCCGATCGCGGTGCCCATGATGCCCGCCTCGGCCAACGGCGTGTCGAAGCAGCGGTTCTCGCCGAACTCGCGGGTCAGGCCGTCGGTGACGCGGAACACGCCGCCGAGCACGCCGACGTCCTCGCCGAAGACGACCACCCGCTCGTCGGCGCCCATCGCGTCGCGCAGCGCCTGGTTCAGGGCCTTGGCCAGGGGGATCGCGGTGTTGGTCGCACCGTCCAGGGTCGCGGTCATCGGCCGGCCTCGCTCTCGGCGTCGCTCTGCGCAGAGTCGACCTGGTCGGCATCGAGCTGCTCGGCGTCGAGCTCGGCCTGCAACGCGGCGGCCTGCTCCAGCAGCTGCGGCGTGGGCTCGGCGTAGACGTGCGCGAACAGCTCGCGGTGGTCCACCTCCGGCTCCTCGCCGAGCCGGGCCCGCATCTCGGCCGCCAGGTCCTCAGCGGCCTGATTCGCCTCGGCCACCGCCTCGTCGGTCAGCAGGCCCGCGGCCCGCAGGTACGTCTCCAGCCGGGCCAGCGGGTCGCGCACCTTCCAGTACTCGACCTCTGATTCGTCCCGGTACCGGCTGGCGTCGTCGGCGTTGGTATGCGCCTGCATCCGGTAGGTCACGGCCTCGATCAGCGTCGGCCCCTGGCCGCGCCGGGCCCGCTCGGCGGCCTCGGCGACCACGTGCCGCACCGCGATCACGTCGTTGCCGTCCACCCGCACGCCGGCCATGCCGTAGCCGACGGCCTTGTGCGCGAGCGCGGCGGCGTGCGTCTGCTTGGCCAGCGGCACCGAGATCGCGTACTGGTTGTTCTGGACGAAGAAGATGGCAGGGGCCTGATAGACCGCGGCGAAGTTCAGCGCCTCGTGGAAGTCACCCTCCGAGGTCCCGCCGTCGCCGCAGAACGCCAGCGCCACGGTGTCGTCCCCGGCCAGCTTGGCGGCCAGCGCGAGCCCGGCGGCGTGCGGGCCCTGGGTGGCCAGCGGCGTGGTCTGCGGGGCGGTGCGCCACTGCTGCGGGTCGTAGCCGCAGTGCCAGTCGCCGCGCAGCAGGGTCAGCGTCTGCACCGGGTCGATGCCGCGGGTCACCATCGACACGCAGTCGCGATAGGTCGGGAAGAACCAGTCGGTGGGCCGCAGCGCCAGGATCGCGCCGATCTCGCACGCCTCCTGGCCGAACGAGGAGGGGTAGACGGCCAACCGGCCCTGCCGGACCATCGTGGTGGCCTGCACGTCGAAGCGGCGGCCGATCACCATGGCCCGCCAGGTC
This sequence comes from Catenulispora pinisilvae, assembly GCF_015356865.1. GTDB lineage: Bacteria > Actinomycetota > Actinomycetes > Streptomycetales > Catenulisporaceae > Catenulispora > Catenulispora pinisilvae. Next base: position 45,726 of record NZ_JAAFZA010000058.1, on the reverse strand, counting down.
GCCAGCAGTTCCTTCGGCTCCAGCTCAAGGGCATCGTCACGCAGCGCGCCGGACAGCGCGCCGTGCTCGTCGAGGTACTGCAAGGGCGAGGGGTCCAAGATCGTGTCGAACCCCAGGGGAAAGCCCGACCCGGTCTTGTCGGGCGTGGCTAGAACGGTCACGTCGTCTCCATTGACACGTGTCGGAGGTGCTTTGGCTGTGTGATGCATTTCAGCTCTGCTGACAATGTGCACAGTCTTTGTTCGGCAGACACCGCCTGACCAGTAAGCATCCAAGATCGGAGACAATTGGAAGCATGAGCGCCGCTAACCCGAACCAACCGTCCACCCTGGACGACACCGACCGCCGAATCGTCCACCTGCTCCAGCAGGACGGCCGGATGTCCATGCGGGACCTGGCCGCCGCCGTCCACGTCTCCCGAGCGCACGTCTACACCCGGGTGAAACGCCTGCTCGACGACGGAGTCATCCGCCGCTTCACGATCCAGGTCGACCCCGAACGGGTCGGTTTCAGCACCTCGGCCTACCTGACCATGAAAGTCGAGCAGAACAGCTGGCGGCAGATCCGCGACAGCCTGGCCGCGCTGCCCTGGGTGGAGCACGTGGCGCTGGTCAGCGGCGACTTCGACGTCCTGCTGCTGGTCCGCAGCGCCTCCAACAAGACGCTGCGGGACCTGGTCTTCGCGCACATCCAGAACATGCCCGGCGTCCGCTCCACCCGCACCCTGCTGGTCTTCGACGAGACGGACCACCTGCCGGCGCTGCCAGGCGACCCGGAGTTGGTGCTGGAGCCCCAGAGCAGGACAAGTGAGTCTGACGAGTGAGTCAAGCGGGCAGCAGCGCCAGGACCCGTTCCTCAGCGATCTCGTCGCCGTACTTGCTCACCAGCTCATCGGCCACTCGGGTGAAGCGCGGCTCGGAACGCTCGAACACCCGGGCCTCGTAGCGCCGCCGAACCGAGTCGCCGTCGTCGTCGGGCAAGTCGGCGACGACCCGCTCGCCGTCGGCGATGGCGCAGTCCCCGGCCAGCACATACACGCGGTCATCGCTGTCCGGGCCGACATACCGCATCCGACACCCGTTCCCGGCACCCGCGTCCGCATCGAGGTCCACGTCGCCCGACGCGACCGCCAGCAGCATGCGCTCCTCGAACCCGTGCCCGACCCGGTCCCGTAGGAAGCGGAACGCCTCGCTGACCACGTGGCCGGGTGGTGAATCCTCCGCCACACAGATCTGTGGCGCGTCGTCAGACCTGCGATACAACGGGAACACCGCCGTCAGCAGGACGTCGTCGGCCTGGTAGCAGGTCACGCCCGGCAGCCAGGACACGAGCGTCACCTCGAACCGGGAGCGGGCGGACTCGGTCAGGGTCTTGCGGAACTGGTAGAGGTGGCAGAGATTCGCCTTCACCCGCTCCACGTAATCCTGCGGGTTCTCAAAAGCCGCGGTGAGCGCTTCGGCACGCAACCCGACCTCGATGGCCTGCGGCTCCATGAGGACGATCTCCACCCGGCCGCCGGCGTCCTGCAACAGCCGCCGGAACGCGACCATGGCACGCTCCCGCAGCTCGGGTTCGAGCAGGAAGCCGATGCACGCGTCCTGGATCCGGACCAGCTGCTTGGCCTCCTCCACCGCACGCAGGTAGCGCCGTGCCGGAAACTCCGGGAACTCCTGACCCACGCAGGTGTCGACGGCGGTCGTGGGCCGGTAGGCCGGCCGACGCACGACCACGGCCAGCACCGCGAGCGCCGCGATCGACACCCACAGCAGGGACGCCGTCGACACGGACGCGACGTTCCATTGGCCGCGCCACGTAGTGGCAGCGGTGAAGAACGCCGTGGCCGCGGTGATCCCGGCGGCCGTCGCCATCTCGACCGGGCTGTAGCCCCGCCTCATCGCGCCACCCCCACGCCTGTGACCGAACCCTGATAAAGGTCCGGTACTGGGGGATGTTAGCCGCCAATGCGGCACAAGGCACGCTCCTGGGAATTTCCCTGCCCCACCGCGCGGATATCAGGGCACTGTTCCGAGGAGGAAGAAGGGCGGACGGTCGGGCGTGTGGTACTTCACTTCCCAGGCCTCGTCCAGTTCGGCTTGCAAATGGTCCTGGGTGCGCGGGTCCACGGCCTTCGGCGCCCATGTGCTCTGCTCCCCGCAGTGCCACCACGTCACGGAGTCGCAGTTCGCCACGAACGCCCGGTCATCGCGATCGGTGACGGCCACGAACACCTCGCCGCCGTGCCGCAGGAAACGCACGCGCTCGATCTCCCGGTCGCCGGCGGGGTCGTGCACCACCAGCGTTCCAGAGCGGTGTTCGGCCAGCGGCAGACCGCTCCGCCGGATCTGGTCGTAGTCCCCGTCGCACTGTCGCGAGTGCAAAGACCCGGGCGCCATGTCGACGTACAGGGCGTCCTGCGACCGCTGGTCCCCCACCAATCCGCACACCAGGTTCGAGTCGTCGACCCGGTAGGACGCGTAGGACGGCGGTTCCTTGTACAGCCATATCCAGACCCGGGCGCGATGATCGGCGGGCAGACCGGCCACGAAGACCTCGAACTTCCCAAGGGTGCTCTCGGCGATCCGCTCCTGCTGCGCCTCAGTGCGGTTCAGACGCTTGGCACGCTCTTTCATGGCCGGCGAGAGCGGGCACAGAAAGGCGGCTTCCAGGACGAATTCGCCATGGCGCGCCAGCCGATCGGCCAGGATCTCGAACATCCGCGGGCCGTTGTCCGGATCGGTCGCGACCGCACAGATCGTGTCCACGATCCGCACCCTGCGGTTCGCCCCGGCCAGCCGCTCGATGAGCAGCGACTGTGGCAGCCCTTCGTAGTCGGCCGAAGACGCCTGCGTTTTGCGCGCCCTACGGAGCCTGAGCCAGTCCACGTGCGCCAGCTGGGTGAGCGCGCCGATCCCGCAGAGACTGGTCGCGCTGAAGCACGCGACCTGCGCCGTGCCGTGCACGAAGGGATCGATGCAGAGCAGAAGGATCGCCGCGGAACCCAGGCTGATGAGCTTGCGCCGCTCCGAGGTGTCATCCTCGGGCCGCTTCACGGGCTTCCCGGTCACGACCGCCGTCCGCGGGATAGAGCCGATATGTGCATGCTGTCGCCTTTCAAGGGCGCAACCGAACGATAGCTCAGCGTACTTATACCGGCGGCCTGCTGCGAAATCCGTCTGACCACCCGGGCGTCCGGGCGTCGCGGAACCTGCCGACCCTCCACGATGCCACACCGGGCGCACGCAAAGCGGCGGGTTCTCCTTGTGTCGCAAGGAGAACCCGCCGTCACGCCGTGCGCTTCACCCGATCGCCGGCGCCGCCTCCCGGACCGTGCGGCCGGCCCGGCGCATGAAAACGACCCACGTCAGCCCCGCGCACAGCGCGTAAAAGAGCAGGAACGTCCAGTACGCCGCGTCCCCGTTCTTCGTACTGAGGAACGACTGCCGGAAGGCCATGTTCACCAGCACTCCCCCGAACGCCCCAACGGCCCCCGCCAATCCGATCAGCGCCCCGCTCAGCCGCCGGGCCCGGGGCTCGGGCTCGCCGGCGAACAGAGCCGGGATCATCTTGTAGACCGAGCCGTTGCCGACGCCGCTGAAGACGAACAACAGCACGAAGCCGGTCACGAACGCCGCGAGCGAGGCGGCTTCGGAGGCTGCCAGCACGACGACGGCGCTGGCGGCCATCGCCGCGAAGGTGACGAGCGTGACGCGCGCACCGCCGAGCCGGTCGGCCAGCCGGCCGCCGATCGGGCGGGACAGCGAGCCGAGCAGCGGGCCGAGGAACGTCAGGTACGCGGCGTCGACCGGGGTGGCGAACTGGGTCTTGAACTGGACCTGGAGCACCTGGCCGAACGCGAAGCCGAAGCCGATGAACGAACCGAAGGTGCCGATGTAGAGGACTGAGATGACCCAGGTTCGGCCGCTCTTGGCCACCTCGCGGATCGCCCCCTTGGCGGCCGTCCGGTTCGGCAGGTTGTCCATCCACAGTGCCGATCCGACCGCGGCCACCACGATCAGCGGCAGGTAGATCCCGGCGACCAGGCCCGGGTGGCCCTTGCCGCTCCAGGCCAGCACCGCCAGCCCGACGAGCTGCACGGCCGCGACGCCGACGTTCCCGCCGCCGGCGTTGAGGCCCAGCGCCCAGCCCTTGAGCCGGTCGGGATAGAAGGTGTTGATATTCGTCATCGATGATGCGAAGTTCCCGCCGCCGACACCTGTTACCGCCGCCAGGATCAGCAGCGTCGAGTACGACACCCCGGGCTTGATGAGGAACGCGCACAGGCCGCACGGCACCAGGAGGATCAGGGCACTGAAGACCGTCCAGCTGCGGCCGCCGAAGCGGGTGACGGCGAAGCTGTACGGCAGCCGCAGCACCGAGCCCACCGCCGTGGGCAGCGAGGTGAGCAGGAACTTGCCGGCGGCGTCGACGTGGTAGTCCGGGCCGAGGAACAGCACCAGCACCGACCACAGCGACCACACCGAGAAGCCGATGTGCTCGGACAGGATCGAGTAGGCGAGGTTGCGACGGGCGATCCGGCGGGCGCCGGCGGCCCACAGGTCCTCGTCCTCGGGGTTCCAGGCCGCCAGCAGGTCCCGGTCTGACAGGTTTCGCTCTGTTGTGGTAGCTCCTGTGGTAGCTGTCATGACCGCAACCTACGAAGACCCTGTTTCGCCTGATCAGGTCACCAGCGTCGGTTCTGTGAGGAGTTCTGCACCCGCCGCGGTCTGCGATGTGACATCCGGCGCGACCCACACCACGCCCCGGTGCCGCCGCACCGCGAACACCGGCAGGCGTACGTCCGGCGCGTCCAGGGCGACGCCGGTCGCCAGGTCGAAGACGTCCTTGTACATCGGGGACGCGACGGTCGCGGTGCCGTCGCCGCGCATGCCGGTGATGCCGCGGGAGATGACCGAGGCGCCGCAGAACGGGTCCAGGTTCCCGACCGCGTAGAGCGAGCCGTCGCGCAGCCGGAACACCGCCACCGCCTCGCCCTCGACGAGGGCGGCCACTCCGCGACCGGGTTCCAACTGCGAGTACTTACATACCGCGGTCCACATCAGCGCCTCCCAAGAGTCAGCAGCGGCTTGATCTGGCCGCGTTCGGGCACGAACGCGACGGTCGGGTCCGGGGCCTGCGGCGCGTTGACGAAGGTGGCGAAGCGGGCCAGCTTCACCGGGTCCTCCAGCACCGCACGCCATTCGTCGGTGTAGGCCTCGACGTGTGCGGTGATCAGCCCTTCCAGCTCCGCGCCGCGGTCCTCGACGTCGTCGATCAGGACGCTGCGAAGCCGGTCCAGGCCGCCCTCGTAGCGCTCGACCCAGGTCGCGGTCCGCTCCAGCCGGTCGGCCTGGGCGATGTAGAGGGCCAGGAAGCGGTCGATGGTGCGGATCAGGGCCGCCTCGTCGAGATCGGTGGCGAGCAGGTCGGCGTGCCGGGGCCGGGCGCCGCCGTTGCCGCCGACGTAGAGGTTCCAGCCGCGCTCGGTGGCGATGACGCCGACGTCCTTGGACTGCGCCTCGGCGCACTCCCGGGCGCAGCCGGACACCGCCATCTTGATCTTGTGCGGGGCCCGCAGGCCCCGGTAGCGCAGCTCCAGGTCGATGGCCATCTTGACCGAGTCCTGCACACCGTAGCGGCACCAGGTGGAGCCGACGCACGACTTCACCGTCCGCAGCGCCTTGCCGTAGGCGTGCCCTGATTCGAAGCCGGCGTCGACCAGCCGCTGCCAGATCTTCGGCAGGTCGGCCATCCGCGCGCCGAACATGTCGATGCGCTGGCCGCCGGTGATCTTCGTGTAGAGGCCGAAGTCGCGCGCCACCTCGCCGATGACGATGAGCTTGTCCGGCGTGATCTCGCCGCCGGGGATGCGCGGGACGACGGAGTAGGAGCCGTTGCGCTGGAGGTTGGCCAGGACGTGGTCGTTGGTGTCCTGCAACGCGGCTTGGCCGCCGTCCAGGACGTGCGGCTTCGCCTCGCCCTCGGCGAGCAGGCCGCCGAGGGAGGCCAGGATGGAGCCGACGGCGGGCTTGCAGACGTCGCAGCCGTCGGTGACGCCCTTGGCGGCGGTGCCGTGCTTGGCGAGGAGTTCGGCATAGCCGGTGATGTGGTCGCGGCGGACGATGGTGTAGAGCTCGGAGCGGGTCTGCGAGAAGTGTTCGCAGAGCCCTGAGCTACCGCCGCCGCCTTCCGCCTTGATCAGGGCCTTGATCGAGGTGACGCAGGAGCCGCAGCCGGTCCCGGCCTTGGTGCAGCCGCCGATCTGCTTCGGTGTCACCTCGCCGTCGTCTTGACCGTCGCCTTGTCCGGCCAGATCGTGGATCGCCGTGCAGATCGCGCCCTTGGTCACGTTGTGGCAGGAGCACAGGACGGCCGAGTCCGGCAGGCCGCAGGGCCCGATCGACACGGCACCGGCGGTCCCGGCCGGGAGCAGCAACGCCTCGGGAGCGGCCGGGGGCTGCTCGCCGACCAGCGCGCGCAGGGTTCCGTAGTCCTCCGCGTCGCCGACCAGGATGCCGCCGAGCAGCCGGCCGTCCGGCGCGATCGTGAGCTTGCGGTAGACCCGGCGGCGAGAGTCGCTGTAGGTGGCGGACGTGGCGCCGTCGCCGACGCCGAAGGCGTCGCCGAAGCTGGCCACCTCCACGCCGAGGAGCTTGAGTTTGGTGGAGGTGTCGGCGCCGGTGAAGGCCCGGTCCTCGGCTTCCTTGGCAATGTGTGCGGCGGCTGCCTCAGCCATCTGATATCCCGGCGCGACCAGGCCGTAGACCCGGCCGTCGGCGGCCAGGGCGCACTCGCCGATCGCGTAGATGTGCCGGTCCTCGGTGCGGCAGAGCGAGTCGACGACGATGCCGCCGCGCTCGCCGACGTCCAGTCCGGCCGCGCGGGCCAGGCTGTCCTCGGGACGGACGCCGGCGGCGAAGACGACCAGGTCGGCCTCGATGGCCAGGACGTCATCGCCGCGAACCGCCTGCACGGCCGTCGCGGCGCCGTCCTCGCCGACCACGACCTTGTCCAGACGGGTGCCGGTGTGCAGCGTGACTCCGAGTTCTGCGATCCGCGCTTGGAGCGCCGCCGCGCCGCCGTCGTCCACTTGCAGCGGCATCAGGCGCGGGGCGAACTCCACGACCGTGGTCTTCAGGCCGAGGCTGGTCAGTGCTTTGGCGGCTTCCAGTCCGAGCAGGCCGCCGCCCACCACGACGCCGGTGGTGCGGGCGCGGGTGGGGGTGGGGGTGCGGTCCGGCTCGGCGGCGTACGCGGCGATGGCTTCGACGTCGTCCAGCGTGCGGTAGACGAAGCAGCCCGGCGCCTGGTGGTTCTCCACCGGCGGGACGAAGGGGCGTGAGCCGGTGGCCAGCACGAGGGTGTCGTAACCCCGCACATCGCCGTCCGCGGTGGTGACGGTCCGCGCCGCCCGGTCGACGCCGGCCACGGCCACTCCGCTCAGCACCTCCACGCCCCCGTCCGAATACGGCTCCAGGCGCAACGAGGCGGGATCGCGGTCCTCGAACCACGACGAGAGGCGCACCCGGTCATAAGCGGGCCGGTCCTCGGCCCCGAACACGGTGACGTCCGGCGCCGGGTGCCCGTGCTCCAGCAGGCTGGAGACGAAGCGATGGCCGACCATGCCGTGTCCGACGACGAGAACCGTGCGCTGCGATGGGCTCATGGCCCCAGGCTCCCGCCGCGCCGTTTCCCGCCCGCGTCGGCCTTGTTACGCGTTGCCGACCCCGCCCGCACCGCGCCCCGCCCCGGATGTGAGAAGCGCGGCCGGCACCCGCGGCGCCGGCGCACTCGGCCGCGCGATGGCCCGCGCCAGCGCGGCAGCCGCGCCGACGTCCCCGACCAGCGCGGCGGCCACCGGCACATCCCCGTCCAACGCGAGCACCTTGCGCGTACGACGGCGCTGGTCGGTGAACTGGATGGACGGCTCGGCGCGCGGCGTGCCGAGGACGGCGACGTCGGCACCGGGGATGTCGTAGGTGCGCAGGCGCAGCGGCGCGACGATCGCAGGCTGCGTAGACGCCACGCCTCCGATAGCCGCCACAGCACGCCGCGCGCCTTCGAAGGCACCTAGCGCACCAGTCGGAGAGCTCACGCCGATAGTTTCCGCACAGTCACCGATTGCGAAGATCCGATCGTCGCCGATGGAGCGGCCGCAGGGATCGACCAGGATGCCGGTCCCCAGCGGCAGCCCGGCCGCGCGGGCGAGGGCGACGCGGGGGCAGGTGCCACAGGCGAGGATCACCAGGTCGGCGCTCGGCCAGACCCCGGTCGCGGCGGAGATGTCGGTATCACAGTGCACGACGATTCCAGCCTCGGTCAGGGAGTCGGCGAGGAGGCTCGCCGACTCGGCATCGAGCCAACGGGACAGCAGGTGCGGACCCCGGTGCAGCAACTCGACACGCACCCCTCGGCTGACCAACGCGCATGCGGTCTCCACACCGAGCGGGCCGCCGCCGACGACCGCGATGCGCCGCCCTCCGGAATGCTTCCGGCCGGAAAGCAAACCGCGGCCCATCGCCACCGCGCCAACCTGCCTGCGCCCGGGATCGGCCTCGCGGTTCGCAAGCGGTTCGCGGTTCGCGCGTGCCTCGCGGTTCGCAGGTACCGCACCGCCGGCACCCTCCAGCTCGCCGAGAATCGTCCGCACATCCGCGAGCGTCCGCAGCGGCACCGCGTTCCCCCGCACCGGCGGGATCAGCGGCTCCGCGCCGGTCGCCAACACCAGGTGGTCGAACTCCGCCTCGGCGATGGTGCGAAGTGGCGTCGTCCGGTAGGTCAGGCGCGGGTCGGTCAGCGTCGGCAGTTCAACCGCGCTCGGAGCATGGTGCCCAGCGAGCAGGTCCGTTAGCAGAACCCTGTTGTAGGGGCGGCCCGGTTCCCCGGCGTGCCAGGTGATCGTCCCGTCGAAGCCCGGGTCGGCCAGCAGCCGCCGGACCACCTCGTGCCCGGCGAGTCCCGCGCCCGCGACCACGACCCGGCTCACTGTGCTGCCTCCACCCGTGCTGTCTCCGCCCGTGCCGTCTCCACCTGTGCCGTCTCCACCAGCGCCGCCTCCAGCCGCACCGCCGCCGTCTTGAAGGCCGGCATCCCCGACACCGGATCCGTGGTGCGGCGCGTCAGTGAGTTCGCGCGGCCCGCTCCGGCCCAGTGGAACGGCATGAACACCGTGTCCGGCCGTATCAGATCGCTGATCCGGGCCGCCGCGACCGCGGAGCCCCGCCGACTCGTCACGCGCACCGCGTCCCCCTCAGCCACCGCGAGTACGGCGGCCAGGTCCGGATGCAGCTGGACGAACGGGCCCGGTTCGGCGGCGTTCAGCGCGCGCACCCGCCGGGTCTGCGCCCCCGACTGGTACTGCGCCAGCACGCGCCCGGTCGTCAGTCGGTACGGGTACTCGGCGCACGGTTCCTCGATCGCCGGTTCGCAGGCCACCGCCACGAAGCGCGCCAGGCCGTCCGGGGTGCCGAATGCGTCCAGGAACATGCGGGGCGTGCCGGGGTGGTCGGGGGTCGGGCACGGCCAGTGCAGCCCCGGACCCTCCGATGTCGCGTCCAGCCGCTCGTGCGACAGCCCCGAGTAGTCCGCGACGCCCCCGGCGGAGGCCTGGGCCAGCTCCGAGAACACCTCCGCGGGCGACGTCAGGAACCCCGGCCGGCCCAGACGCGACGCCAGGGCGCCGAGCACGTCCAGATCGGAGCGCACCGCCTCGGGCGGCGCGACGGCCTGTCGGCGTAACAGAACCCTGCCTTCCAGGTTCGTCACGGTCCCGGTCTCCTCGGCCCACTGCGTCACCGGGAACACCACGTCCGCCAACGCGGCCGTCTCGCTCAGCACCACGTCGCACACCGCCAGGAACTCCAGCGCCCGCAACCGCGACGTCACGAACTCCGCATCCGGAGCCGACACCACCGGATTCGACCCGGCGACCAGCAGGGCCCGGATATCAGTGCCGCACGACGCCAGCAGCTCCACCGCCGGACGCCCGGGCCCCGGCAGCGAGTCCGCCGGGACGCCCCAGACCGCGGCGACATGCTCGCGCGCCGCCGGGTCCGTGATCTTCCGGTAGCCGGGCAGCTGGTCGGCCTTCTGCCCGTGCTCGCGCCCACCCTGGCCGTTCCCCTGGCCGGTGATGGCTCCGTAGCCGCAGTACGGACGCCCCGCCTTCCCGGCGGCGAGCGCCACGTTGATCCAGGCGTTCACGGCGTCGGCGCCGTCGGCCTGCTGTTCGGTGCCGCGCGCGGTGAGCACCATTCCTGAGGTGCCATAAGGGTTTTCGGCCTTGTCTTCAGCTCCAGCCGAAACGCCGGCGAACATCCTGGCCGCCGCCCTGACCTCCCCCGCGGGCACCCCGCACACCGCCTCGACCCGCTCGGGCCACCACCGCTGCGCCTCGGCCCGCGCCTCCTGGAAGCCGGTGGTCCGGGCGGCGATGAAGGCCTCGTCGATCAGGTGCTCGGCGATCAGCACGTGCAGCAGCCCGGCGGCCAGCGCGGCGTCCGTGCCCGGGACCGGTTGCAGGTGCAGGTCGGCCTGCTCGGCGGTCCGGGTCCGGCGCGGGTCCACGACGATCAGCCGGCCGCCGTTCTCCCGCTGCGCCGTGAAGTAGCGCAGGGCCGGGGGCATGGTGTCGGCGAGGTTGGAGCCGACCAGCAGGATCACGTCGGTGTGGGCGACGTCGGCCAGCGGGAACGGCAGGCCCCGGTCCACGCCGAAGGCCCGCTGCGAGGCCGCGGCGGCGGCGCTCATGCAGAACCGGCCGTTGTAGTCGATGTGCGGGGTCTGCAACACGACGCGGGCGAACTTGCCCAGCGAGTACGCCTTCTCGTGGGTCAGGCCGCCGCCGCCGAAGACGCCGACCGCGTCGCGTCCGTGCCCGGCGCCGATCGCGGACAGCCGGTCTGCGGTGAAGTCCAGGGCTTCGTCCCAGGTCGCCGGCTCCAGCTCCGCGCTGCGGTGGCTGCGCAGGAGCGGAGTCGTCAAGCGCACCGCCGGATTCAGCAGCTCTGTCGACGTAGCGCCCTTCTGACACAGCGCCCCGCGATTGACCCCGAACCCGTTCCAGCCGGCGACACGAAGCGGCGTGCCGGTTTCGGCGTGCAGCTCCATTCCGCACTGCAACGCGCAGTACGGGCAGTGGGTCCGGGTGACTGCGGGGAGCGCGTCCATGGCCCCACCTTCGCCAGCGCGCGTTTCCGGTGCGCCGCGCCGCCGTTACCCCCGCGCGACGGACGTCTCACAGCGGCAAGTCACGTACGTGACGTGCCGCGCATGGCGTGTTGTCCGCAGGCTCGGCACGGGCTCGACGCAGGCTCGGCACGGGCTCGACGCAGGCTCGGCACGGGTTCGGCGCGGGTGCGAAACGCGAGCGCGGACCGTCTTACCGCCCCGTAGCCGGTCGGCAACACCACCGTAATCGGGCGCGGAGATAGTGCGGCTCATGGACACCACGACAATCGAATCGGACACACCGGGTTCACCGACGGGTGTGCCGACCGCCGCGCAGGCCGGAGCGCTCCCCGAACCCCTGGTCGGCTGCGTCGTGGCGATCACCTCCGACCGGCGCCGGGAGGAGTTGGCGGCGATGCTCCGGCGGCGCGGGGCAGAGGTCATGACGGCGCCGACCATGCGCATCATCCCGCTGACCGACGACCGGGTGCTGCGGGCCGCGACCGAGGAGTGCCTGCGCGGGCCGCTGGACTACGCGGTGGCGACCACGGGGATCGGCTGGCGGGCGTGGATCTCCACGGCCGAGGGCTGGGGTCTGGCCGAGCCGCTGTCGGCGGTGCTGACCGCGGCCACGCTGGCCGCGCGCGGGCCGAAGGCGACCGGCGCGGTCCGGCAGTGTGGGATGCGCGAAACCTATTCGCCGCCGTCGGAGTCCTCCACCGAGCTGCTGGCCTGGCTGCTGGCCCAAGACCTGGCCGGCTCCCGGATCGCGGTGCAGCTGCACGGCAGCGCCGACACCGCGTTCCTGGACGCGCTGCGCGGCGCCGGCGCCGAGGTGGTGCCGGTGCCGGTGTACCAGTGGGGACCGCCGCAGGACACGGCGGCGGTGGCCCGCCTGGTGGAGGCGGTGGTGCGGCGGCAGGTGCACGCGGTGGCGTTCACCTCGGCCCCGGGCGCGGCGGCGTTCCTGGCGGCGGCGGAGAACGACGGCAGCCTGACCCGGGTCGTGGACGCGATGCAGGCGGACGTGTTGGCGGCGTGCATCGGCCCGGTCTGCGCGGCGCCGCTTGAGGCGCACGGCATCGCCCCGGCCTGGCCGGACCGCGGCCGCCTGGGCTCACTGGCCCGGGTGATCACCCAGGAACTCCCGCCCCGCGTCCGCCGCCGCCTGAACACCCCCGGCCGCGACATCGTGGTGCAGGGCAACGCGGTCCTGATCGACGGCCGCCCGGTCCCGCTCTCGCCGCTGCCCGCCGGCGTGCTGCGCGAGCTGGCCCGGCAGCCCGGCCGGGTGCTGAGCCGGGCCGAGCTGCTGCGCCGGGTGTGGACCGGGATGCGACGGGACGAGCACGCGGTGGAGGCGACGGTCGCGCGGCTGCGGACGTCGCTCGGGGAGCACGCGGATGTGGTGGCGACGGTGACGAAGCGGGGCTATCGGCTGGCGGTGGAGCCGAGCTGAGGCTGGAGCCCAGCTGAGGCGCGGCGCGGCGGATAATCCCGGGCCCTGGCGCGTGGACCCTGGCATCCTGCCTAAATGACCTTGCCCAGCTTCGACAGCGTCCCGCCGCCCGACCTCCCGGTCCCGGATCCGATCCGCGAGGCCGCGGCCGGACGCGTGATCGTCCCGGTCTGGCACAACGAGGGCGCCTCGACCTTCCGGCTCGGTTCCGGACCGGACGCCCGCTATGCGAAGTGGGCCCCGGCCGGCAGCGAGGTGGACCTGGCAGGGGAGGCGGCGCGGATGCGGTGGGCCGGGGCGTTCGTGCTCGTGCCCCGGGTGATGGAGCAGGCGTCGAACGCCGACGGCACGTGGCTGATCACCGCCGCGCTCGACGGGGAGATGGCGGTCAGCGAGCGCTGGAAACAGGACCCTGCGACAGCCGTGCGGGTCATCGGCGAGGCCCTGCGCGTCTTCCACGACGCGCTGCCCGTCGCCGAGTGCCCGTTCAGCGCCTCCGCCGAGGAGCGGGTCGCCGAGGCCGAACGCAACGCCGCGCAGCGCGCGCATCGCACCCTGCACACCGATTTCGCCGGACTCAGCTACGCCGACGCGCTGAAGCGGGTCGCCGACATCCCGCCGGTCGACAAGCTCGTGGTCGGCCACGGCGACACCTGCGCGCCGAACACCCTGCTGTCCGCCGACGGCCGCTTCGCCGGGCACGTGGACCTTGGCGACCTCGGCATCGCGGATCGCTGGTCGGACCTGGCGATCGCGACGTGGTCGACCACGTGGAACTACGGCGGCGGCTGGGAAGAGCCGCTGCTGGACGCGTACGGGATCGCGCCGGACCCCGAGCGCACCGAGTACTACCGGCTGCTGTGGGAGGTCGCTCCCTGAGCCATGGCCGGTTCCTGGGTCATGGCCGGTTCCTGGGCCATGGCTGGTTCCTGGGTCATGGCCGGTTCCTGAGCCATGGTCGGTTCCTGGGTCATGGTCGGTTCCTGGGTCATGGCCGGTTCCTGAGCCATGGCCGGTTCCTGAGCAATGGTTGGTCCCTAGGCGAGCGCTGGTCCCAGGCGAGGGTTGGTCCCTAGGCGGTGGTCGGCCCCGGAGTCATGGTCGGTCCCTGGGCCACGGCCCCCGCGTGGACCGTGGCCCACGTGCGAGCCACCATCGGTCCCTGAGCCACCGCCGCCTCCGGCTGCGGCCGCGCGGCCGGCCCGAGGATGCGCCAGCGCTCGATCAGCAGCGGGATCAGCACGTTCCGCCACACCTCGAGATCGACCTGCCCGCTTGTCATCCCGCCGCGCGCCAGTTCCTCGCGGTAGATGCGGTCCGTGGTCGGGTCGTCGAAGGTGTTGCCGGTGAGCCATCGGAAAGAGGACCGCAGGATCTCCACCAAGTCGCGCTCGGCGGTGGGCAGCATCTGTTTCGCCAGCATCGTCCGCAAGGACCGCCACACGTAAGGGTCCCCGCGCAGGCCCCAGGCCGCGGGTTCCGGTTCGAAGAGGTCGGCGATGGAGCCGACCGGCGCGAGCTCATCGATCATGTCGCGTACTTTCCTTCAGCCACCACGTCTAACGCAGATCTTCCCGAATCTGCCCGCGGGCGACAAGGTCTTGCGGGCTGAGAACTTAGTGAGAAATCCAGTACTGTGGATCGCGTGAACACCGGACCGGCCATGGGCCACGCACGGATCGGCGACCCGGTGGCTGGCTGAGCGCGCCGCGGGTGCCGAACCGGTACCCCTTACGCGCGGCACGCGGACCTCCCAGCACTCGTGCACCCACCGACGAGTCCCGCTGGAAACCCGAATCCTTTGAGGTCACATGCCCGCGACGTTCAACCACACCATCATCGCGTCCAAGAACCGGACCGAATCAGCACTCTTCTTCCGCGAACTGCTCGAAGCCGCCGAGGCGCCGTCCTGGGGCCCGTTCGCGAACATCCAACTCGCCGACGGCGTCCTGTTGCAGTTCGCCGAACCGCCGGTCGAGATCCAGATGCAGCACTACGCCTTTCTGCTCGACGACGATCTGTTCGACCGCGCCTACCAGCGGCTGTGCGCGGCCGGGATCGAGCACTTCGCCGACCCGCAGATGCGGCTCCCGGGCGAGATCAACCACGAGCACGACGGGCGCGGCGTCTACTTCCTGGACCCGGCCGGCCACGGGATCGAACTGATCACGCGGCCCTATCTGTAGCAGGAACCTGGCAGCGCACGGGCCTGCTTTAGCGCACGGTCCTAATGGCGCACGGGCCTGATAGCACAGGGGCCTGATAGTACGGGGCCCGATAGCTCGACTGGCCACCACAGTAGGCCGCGGCGGCTCGGCGGACCGACCGGCCGCGGGCGGCGCTGATCGGTCTGCCGACCCTGCCGGCCCTGCCGATCAGCGCCGCCGCAGCCCGTCGAACACCACGTGCGTCACCGCGGACGCGACGTCGTCCGCGGACCACCGCCCGGGCCCGGGCCGGTACCACTCCACGACCGAGTTCACCATCCCGAACACCAGCCGGGACGCCAGCCGCGGGTCCAGGTCCGTGCGCAGCGCCCCGGCCGCGGCCGCGCGCTCCACGAACCCGGCCAGCCGCTGGTCGATCGCCCGTCGCGAGGCCTGCGCGGCCCGCTCGGCCTCGGTGTTCCCGCGTACCCGCAGCAGCAGGGTCACATACGGCAACTCCTCGACCAGGATCTGGACCGCGCGGAACACCGCCTGCTCCACCCGGTCCAGATCCCCGGCGTCCGGCAGGTCCTCCAGCGTGTCCAGCGAGGCGTTCAGCGCGTCCAGGGCCCGGTTGACGCCGCGGGTCAGCAGCTCCTCCTTGCCCTTGACGTGGTGGTAGATCGAGGACTTGGTGATCCCCGCCGCCCGCGCCAGATCCTCCATGCTGGTCCCGTCGTAGCCGCGCTCGTTGAACACGGTGACGGCGACTTCTAGCAGGGAGTCGGGCGTGTAGGTGACGCGCCGCGCGGCGGCGCCCGTCTGGGCCCGCGGGGAGTCCTGGACTCGCTGCGAGCCCTGCGAGCCCTGCGGGCTTTGGGAGCCCTGCGAGTTCTGCGAGTTCTGAGAATTCATCGGAACCTGTTGTAGATCATTTTTCGCCGCCTCGCATATCGAGGATCCGTTGTGCCTTGCCTTGCGAGCGTTCCAGCGCCCCCGGGTCCAGCACGTCGACCGTGACCGTGACGCCGAACCGCTCCTTCACCCCGAACGCCAGCCGCGAAGCGGCCGCGTCCCGATCCACCGAAGCCTCGCGCGCCTCGACCCGCACGCACAACTCGTCGAGCCGTCCCGGACGGGTCAGCACACAGACGAAGTGCGGCGCGAGCCCGGCGATCGTCAGCAGCTCCTCCTCGATCTGGCTGGGGAACACGTTGACGCCGCGCACGATCATCATGTCGTCGCTGCGCCCGGTGATCCGCTCCATCCGCCGCATCGGCCGGCTCAACCCGGGCAGCAGCCGGGTCAGGTCGCGCGTGCGGTAGCGGATGACCGGCATCGCCTCCTTCGTCAGCGAGGTGAAGACCAGCTCACCCATCGCGCCGTCCGGCAGCACCTCGCCGGTGCCCGGATCGACGATCTCCGGGTAGAAGTGGTCCTCCCACAGGTAAGTGCCGTCCTGCTCGGCGACGTCCTCGTTGCCGACGCCGGGACCCATCACCTCGGACAGCCCGTAGATGTCCACGGCGTGCACGGCGAGCCGCTCCTGGATCTCCGCGCGCATGGCGTCGGTCCACGGCTCGGCGCCGAGCACCGCGACCCGCAGCGAGGTGGCGGCCGGGTCGATACCCTGCCTCACCATCTCGTCGACGATGGCCAGCAGGTACGACGGCGTCACGCAGATCGCGTCGGGCTCGAAGTCCTGGATCAGCTGCACCTGCCGCGCGGTCTGCCCGCCGGAGATCGGGATCACGGTGGCGCCCAGCGCCTCGGCGGCGTAGTGCACGCCGAGTCCGCCGGTGAACAGGCCGTAGCCGTAGGCGACGTGGACCCGGTCGCCGGCCCGGACACCGGCGGCGCGCAGCGAGCGCGCGCCGACCGAGGCCCAGTTCTCGAGGTCGGTCTTGGTATAGCCGACGACGGTGGCCTTGCCGGTGGTGCCGGACGAGGCGTGGATCCGGGCGACCTGCTCGCGCGGCACGGCGAACATGCCGAACGGGTAGTTGTCGCGCAGGTCCTTCTTCGCGGTGAAGGGGAAGTGCCTCAGGTCGGCCAGTTCTTTGAAGTCGCGCGGGTGCACGCCGGCTTCGTCGAAGGCTGACTTGTAGTGCGGGACGTTGGCGTAGGCGTGGTCCAGGGTCCACGCCATGCGCTCGGTTTGCAGAGCCCTGAGTTCCTCGACAGTCATCCGCTCGGCGTCGTCGAGGACCCGCTCCGGAATCTGCATCTTTCCCTGGCTCGGCATCTTTCCCAAACCTGGACGCGAGCTCATGCCGCACGCTCCAGCAGCACGGCGATCCCCTGTCCGACGCCGATGCACATCGTCGCCACGGCGTAGCGGGCCTGCCGCTCGTTCAGTTCCAAGGCCGCGGTGAGGGCCAGCCGGGCGCCGGAGGCCCCGAGCGGGTGCCCGAGGGCGATGGCGCCGCCGTTGGGGTTGACGTGGGAGGCGTCGTCGGGGAGTCCCAGTTCCCGCAAGACAGCCAGCGACTGCGCGGCGAACGCCTCGTTCAGCTCGACGACGTCGATGTCGCCGATCCCGAGCTTGGCCCGCTCCAGCAGGCCGCGGGTGGCCGGGACCGGGCCGATGCCCATGATGCGCGGCTCGACGCCGGCGGTGTGCGAGGTGACGACCTTCGCCAGCGGCGTGAGGCCGTACCGCTCCACGGCTTCCCCGGAGGCGACGAGCAGCGCCACGGCGCCGTCGTTGACGCCGGAGGCGTTGCCGGCGGTGACGGTGCCGCCCTCGCGGAACGGCGTGCCGAGCTTGGCGAGCGCTTCCAGGGAGGTGCGGCGCGGGTGCTCGTCCCGGTCGACGACGACCGGATCGGCCTTGCGGCGCGCAATGCTGATCGGCGAGATCTCCTTGGCCAGCCGGCCGTTCTCCTGGGCCAGCAGCGCGCGTTCCTGGGAGCGGAGCGCGAACGCGTCCTGGTCCTCGCGGCCGATGTGGAACTCCTCGGCGACGTTCTCGGCCGTCTCCGGCATGGAGTCGATGCCGTACTGCTTCTTCATCAAGGGATTGACGAACCGCCAGCCGATGGTGGTGTCGAAGACGTCGGCGCCGCGGGCGAAGGCGGTATCGGCCTTGCCCATCACGAACGGCGCCCGCGACATCGACTCCACGCCGCCGGCCACGACGAGGTCCGCCTCCCCGAGCCGGATCTGCCGCGCAGCCTGCACCAACGCCTCCAGCCCCGATCCGCACAGCCGGTTGACCGTGGCGCCGGGCACCGTCACCGGCAACCCGGCCAGCAGCGACGCCATGCGCGCCACGTCGCGGTTGTCCTCGCCGGCCTGGTTGGCATCGCCGAGGAAGACCTCGCCGACGGCCTCCCCCGGTATCTGCGGGACGCCCGCGAGCAGTTCGCGGATGACGTGCGCGGCGAGGTCGTCGGGGCGGACCGACGCCAGGGCGCCGCCGTAGCGGCCGAAGGGGGTGCGGGTGCCGGTGACTAGGTAGGCGTCGGTCATGCTGGATCCTTGTCGGGGTTGTCGTGCTGGTGGTCCTGGTGCTGGTCGGGGTTGTTCTGAGTAGGGTCGTGTTCCTTCAAGAAGTCGTCGAGCAGCGTGTCGGCCTCGGAGTCCTTCGCGAGTTCCTCGATCAGCGCGGCGCCGGGTGCGCGGCTGAGCGGCGCGTCCATGAGCCGGTCGGCCTGAGCGAGTTGCCGCAGCAACGGCGAGGCGCGGTAGCGGCCGTCGCGATAGACGTCCTCAAGGTTGTCGAGGACTTCGCAGAGGTAGCCGAATCCCAGGTCCTCGCCCCACTCCAGCGGCCCCTTGGGGTAGTTGACCCCGAGCTTCATGGCGGTGTCGATGTCCTCCTCATCGGCGTCGCCCCGATAAAGCGCGTCCACGGCTTCGTTCACCAGGCGTGCGACCGTGCGGGTCGCGACCAGGCCGGGGACGTCTTCCAGGATCACGACCTTCTTCCCCATGGCCTGCAGGAACACGATGGCCTCCTGCAGGCGATCGTCCGGGGTGTCGGCGGCGGGGGCGATCGCGACGGTCGACATGCCGTCGGGATCGATCACGATGTCGATCAGGATCCGGCCGTCGCCGTAGGAGGTCGCGGTCTTGCCGTGGCTGCGGTGGAGCCTCGGCGCGGGATACCGCTCCAGACCGAGCGTGTCCGCGTAGCTCGGCGCCGCCTTCTCCACGCCCTCGCCGTACTCGTAGAACCCGCGCCCGCTCTTGCGCCCCAGCCGCTTCGCCGCGACGTGCTCCTTCTGCGTCCACGCCGGGGTGTAGCGCGGGTCGTAGCCGGTCGCCTCCCAGACCGAGGTCGAGACGGCGAGGTTCACGTCGAGCCCGATCATGTCCATCAGCTCGAACGGCCCCATCTTGAAGCCGCCGCTCTCGCGCAGGACCGCGTCGATGGTCGCGATGTCGGCCGCCTGCTCCTCGTAGGCGCGCAGGGCCTCGGCGTAGAAGGGCCGGGCGACGCGGTTGACGATGAAGCCGGGGGTGGAGCGGCAGTGG
This sequence comes from Catenulispora pinisilvae, assembly GCF_015356865.1. Classification (GTDB taxonomy): domain Bacteria; phylum Actinomycetota; class Actinomycetes; order Streptomycetales; family Catenulisporaceae; genus Catenulispora; species Catenulispora pinisilvae. Next base: position 26,472 of record NZ_JAAFZA010000058.1, on the reverse strand, counting down.
ACCGTGGTCTTGCCCCAGGCCTGGGCCAGGGCGGCGACGGCCGCGCTGAGCTCGGGGGCGGTGGCCAGGCCCTCGATGACCTCGACCAGCGGCATCAGCGGCGCCGGGTTGAAGAAGTGCATGCCGACCAGGCGCTCGGGCTCGCGCAGGGCGCCGGCGATGGCGCTGATGGACAGCGAGGAGGTGTTGGTCGCCAGCAGGCAGTCCGGGCCGACGATGCCTTCCAGCTCGGCGAACAGCTTCTGCTTCACGCCGAGGTCCTCGACCACCGCCTCGACGACCAGGACGGCGTCCTCGAGCTCGGCCGGCGCCTCGATCGCGCGCAGCCGGTCCCGGCCCGCTTGAGCTTCCTCAGCGGCGATCCGGCCCTTCGCCGCGAGCGAGTCCAGGCGCTTGCCGATGCCCTCGACAGCCCGCGCGGCGGCCCCGTCGAGCGCGTCGTAGACCGCGACCGTGTGCCCGGCCTGTACGGCCAACTGGGCGATTCCGGCGCCCATGGTGCCGGCGCCGATCACTCCGACGAGTGACCCGCTCGACTCGTTCCCCACCGTGGTCCCCACCATCGACGTTCGCTCCTTCCCAGGCCGTGGCTGCCGGGCGGTAGCCCACCCTGGAACCGACCGACCGTTCGGTTTACTCTAGAACCCGTCAGGGCCGCCACACCAGCATCCCGGGAGTCGATGATGACCGCCACGGCCGAACAATTCACCGCCCGCCACCGCGAAACCCTCGGGCGGGCGGTGGAGGCGATCCGCGAACGCGCCTTCTGGACGCCCTACCCGGAGATCCCGAAGGCCTATGGCGAGGAGGCCGGGCCGGCCGGCAAGGCGGCCTATGAGGGCTACCTGAACCGGCCGTTCCCGCTGGCCCAGCCCGGGACCGACGAGCTGGTCGGGGGCGAGAAGTCGCCGTACGGCGTGGCGCTGGGCGTCACCTACCCGCACCCGGACCTGGACGTGCTGCTGCCGGCGATGCGGCAGGCGATGCCGAAGTGGCGCGACGCCGGCCCCGAGGCCCGGGCGGCGGTGCTGATCGAGGCGCTGGCCCGGCTGAACGCCCGGACCCACGAGATCGCGCACGCCGTGCACCACACCTCCGGCCAGGCCTTCGGCATGGCGTTCCAGGCCGGCGGACCGCACGCGCAGGACCGCGGGCTGGAGGCGGTGGCGTACGCCTACGCCGCGCAGACCGCGCAGGTCGCGGCCGCCGAGTGGGAGAAGCCGCAGGGGCCGAAGCCCTCGCTGCACATGACGAAGAAGTTCACCGCCGTCCCGCGCGGGATCGGACTGGTCATCGGCTGCAACACCTTCCCGACCTGGAACAGCTACCCGGGCCTGTTCGCCTCGCTGGCCACCGGCAACGCGGTGGTCGTGAAGCCGCACCCGAACGCGATCCTGCCGCTGGCCATCTCGGTCGCGGTGCTGCGCGACACGCTGGCCGAGGCCGGCTTCGACCCGGACCTGGTGGCGCTGGCGGTGGAGAAGCCGGGCGAGGGGCTGGCCAAGACCCTGGCGACGCGCCCGGAGATCCGCGTCATCGACTACACCGGCTCCACGGAGTTCGGGGTGTGGCTGGAGCGCAACGCACCGCAGGCCGTGGTCTACACCGAGAAGGCCGGGATCAACACGGTGATCGTGGACTCGGTGGAGGACTACAAGGGGATGCTGGGCAACCTGGCCTTCTCGTTCTCCCTCTACAGCGGCCAGATGTGCACCACCCCGCAGAACATCTTCCTCCCGCGCGAGGGCATCACCGCCGGCGGCGAACACAAGTCCTTCGACGACTTCGCCACCGACCTGGCCACCGCGGTCGACAAACTCCTCGGCGACGACACCCGCGCCAACGCCCTGCTCGGCGCGGTCTGCAACCCCGGCGTCACCGACCGGCTGAAGCAGGCGGAATCGGTCGGCAAGACCATCCTCGCCTCCCGCACCGTGAAGAACCCCGAGTACCCCGACGCCGAGGTCCGCACCCCCCTCATCGCCGCCATCGACAGCACCGACACCGACGTCTACACCGGCGAGTGGTTCGGCCCGATCAGCTTCCTGATCGCCGCCGACACCACCGACCAGGCCATCGACACCTTCCGCAAGACAGTCCAAGACCACGGCGCCATCACCGCCGCGGTCTACTCCACGGACGACGACGTGATCGTCAAGACCGAGGACGCGGCCCTGGACGCCGGCGTGAACCTGTCGGTCAACCTGACCGGCGGCGTCTACGTCAACCAGAGCGCGGCCTTCTCGGACTTCCACGCCACCGGCGCGAACCCGGCCGCCAACGCGGCGCTTTCGGACTTGGCTTATGTGGCCAGCCGGTTCCGGGTGGTGCAGTCTCGGCGGCATATCTGAGCGATCTGGTCCGCGCGGCCCCCGGGACTTGGTTCCCGGGGGCCGTTCTCACGCCTCCGGAGCGGACGAATAACGCTCGATCGTCCCCGGAGCGGTGCTGGCGTCCAGAAACACCAGCTCCCACGGGCCGGTGTTCACGTCGAAGTCCTTCCCGAATCCGACCCACTTCCCCGAGATGCGACGTCCGGTCGGCTCAGCGAGCATCTGAAGGGCGCCGTAGTAGGTGGCGCCCCGGTAGAAGCCCTCCTCGCCAGTCCGCTCGCGCCACGTCCCGGTGATGATGTTCCGATCGACGGTCAGATCAACGCTCATGGAGGACTGGGGATCCAGCGAGTTCGGAGAGATGGACCGGCCGGTGATCCGATCCCCTGTCTGGAGCAACAGGACATGATGGGCGCCAGTGAAGGTCTGTTCTCGGCTGGACGAGAAGAACTCGTAGCGGGACAGCCAGATGCCTGAGAAACCGGGTTGTGCTGCCTGAGCACCGTCGGCAGCTTCAGGGTTGGCGACGCCCTGAGCGGATGATTCCGCAGCGGACATGTCGTGACCTCCTTCTCGGTCCGGGCTGACCCTCGCAGGGAAGCCCATCGCTTCGATCGGCACCCCGAGCACAGCTTCCAGAGCGCGCGCATAGACCGGCCGGGGCTGGGCCGTGGTGCCCGACTCCCAGCGTTGTACGAGCCGCTTACTGGCGTCGTTGGGCTCACCGACGGCCTTGCCGGCCTCTCGGATGCGGCGGGCAAGCTCCTCTTGACTCAGACGTAGGCTGAGCCGAGCAGTCTTCAGCGTGTCGTTCGTCATGGTCCAAGGCTAGGGCTCTGAGCACCGGAGTGACACCGGAATGACGCCCTCGGGACGGCGCGGCGACGCCGGGGTGCGTCAGGACACTGGTCAACGTGGAGAACGAACCTCAGATGACGTCCGCCTGCCCGGTCAACCCACGGCCCGGGTCACTGGTCCGGTATGCGGGCAAGACGTTCAAGGTCATGGCATACATCGGTGTGAACACCGTGGCGCTCCGGCCACCCAACGGCGGCGTGGAGACCTGGGTACCTACCGGCGAGATCAGCGTGATACCGGCATCCGATTAGCACTCAGGCCCGGGATCGCTCCGGTCCCGACGGATGCATCGCTGTAGCGAACTGCCGGCAGCCAGGCCAGACTGCCCCCATGAACGCTGAGCCCCCCGCCGTCCGCGTCGAGAAGAACGGCCCGGTCACCACCGTCGTCCTGCACCGGCCCGAGGTTCGCAACGCCGTGGATCCGGCGACCGCTGGTGCGTTGTTGGCTGCGTTCCAGGAGTTCGAGAAGGATGCGGATGCGCATGTCGCCGTGCTGTATGGCGATGGGGGGACGTTCTGTGCGGGGTTCGATCTGAAGGCGCTGACCGGCGGGGCGGTGCCGGCCGGGATGGTGGAGTACGGGGACGGGCCGATGGGGCCTTCGCGGTTGCGGTTGTCGAAGCCGGTGGTCGCGGCGGTGGCGGGGCATGCGGTGGCTGGTGGGCTGGAGTTGGCGTTGTGGTGCGATCTGCGGGTCGCGGAGGAGAGTGCGGTGTTCGGTGTGTTCTGCCGGCGGTGGGGGGTGCCGTTGGTGGACGGCGGGACGGTGCGGCTGCCGCGGCTGATCGGGCAGAGTCGGGCGATGGACATGATCCTGACCGGGCGTGGGGTGCCTGCCGACGAGGCGTTGGGGTGGGGCTTGGCCAATCGGGTGGTGCCGGATGGGACGGTGCGCGCGGCCGCCGAGGCGCTGGCCGCCGAGATCGCCGCGCTGCCGCAGCTGTGCCTGCGCGAGGATCGCATGTCAGTGCTCGAACAGGACGGGCTGGACGAGGAGGCCGCGCTGCGGAACGAGTTGCGGCACGGGCAGGTGTCGCTGGTCGAATCGGTGGCGGGGGCGCGGCGGTTCGCGGCCGGGGCCGGGCGGCACGGGGCGGCGGCGGACTAGCAGACTAGCGGGCTAATCGGCTGGCAGAACTAATCCGCTTCGGAATCGCGGCACCACCGCCTACTGTGACCCGGTGCCCATTCAAGCGATCATCCTCAACGGCGGCTCCAGCTCCGGCAAGACCAGCATCGTCCGCTGCTTCCAGGACCTGCGCCCCGAGCCGTGGCTGGCCTTCAGCGTCGACGGCTTCGTCGACGCCCTGCCGCCGAGGATGCGCGACGGCGACGACCCCGACGCCAACACCAACACCAACACCGGCATCCAGTTCGGCCCGGACGGCGAGGTGACCGTGGGCGCCGACTTCCGGACCCTGGAAGCCGCCTGGACCGCTGGCGTCGCGGCCACGGCCCGGGCCGGCGCGCGGATCATCGTCGATGACGTCTTCCTCGGCGGCGCGGCCTCGCAGCAACGCTGGGAACAGGCCCTGGCCGGGCTCGACGTCCTGCGCGTCGGCGTGCACTGCGACAGTGCGGTCGCCGCAAGCCGCGAAAGCCGACGCGGCGACCGCACGCCGGGAATGGCCGCGCGGCAAGCGGAAATCGTCCACCAAGGCGTGCGCTACGATCTCAAGATCGACAGCACCGACACCTCGGCCGCCGACTGCGCCCGCCTCATCGCCGAGCGGATCGCATAGCCCACGCCCAGCGCCGCTGCAAACCACTCAGTCAGTCTTTTGGATCCAACTCCGACAACCGCAGAGCCAACAACATCCCCGGCCACTCCCCACCCCGCGTCGGCACCGTGAACTCCTGCACCCGCGTAAACCCATACCGCTCATAAACCCGCACCAGGCTCCCGCCCTCGCCGGCCCAGCAGTCCACCCGCATCAGGTCGATCCCCCGCTCGGCCGCCTCCTGCTTGGCCCGCTCGAACAGCACCTGCCCGATCCCGCGTCCAGCGTGCTTGCGCGAGGTAATCAGGAAGTTGACGTACAGCTCCCGCTCTTCAGCATCCGGCACATAAGGCTGGCGCTCCTCGGTGATCACCATCGCCCCGAGCGGAGTCCCGTCCTCGTCCTCCAGGATCCGCATCCCGCCGGTGTCCGCACGCTCCAGGAACCCGGCCTCGCGGGTGCTGTTCTCCCCGCTCCATGGCTCGGTCCCCCACTGCTGCGTGTTGCCGCGCGCGTTCATCCACGCCACGGCCTCGTCGCCGAAGGCCAGGAACAGCGGGACGTCCGCCCGGCCGCCAAGTCGAATCTGCATGTTCCCTTCCTAGCAACATGATCGCTTGCGAGCAAAGAGTTCGTTGGCGAAGAGATCGCAGGCAAGAGTTCACGTGAATACGCATCAGATATAACCGCTGTTCACCCGCGCTCCGACCCAGCCCTATAGAACTCCGCTCCATGAGAATCTACCTAGCGTCCAAGCGACGCCTCGCGGTCTCGGCGGTCGCCCTGGCCGTGGGCTCCGCGCTCCTGGTCCCGGGCACGGCCATGGCGGCCGGCCGGCACCGCGGCGGGCAGCCGACCGCCTGGACGCTGTCCGGCCAGGTCACGCCGGCCTCGCTCAAGGGCGGACCGTGGACGCTGGGCCAGACCCCGGCCACGTACGGCTCCCCGGACGCCGGCTACTGCGACGCCGCCGGGAACGTCACGCGCAACCCGGGCACCGAGCTGTTCCAGCCGGCCTACTTCCCGAACGTCACCGGCAGCGGCCAGCACCTGCGCGGCTTCTTCGACTACCGCCCCAAGGACACCGACGAGGCGGTCCTGGCTGCCAAGTCCGACGACGGCGGCAAGACCTGGACCTACCAGGGCCAGGCCCTGGAGTCGCAGAAGGGCCAGTGCCCCTCGCCGGCACTGAACGACGACGGCCAGGGCCACCCGACCGTGCTGCACGTGGACGGCAAGGACTTGCTGTACACGCTGACCCGGCCGACCGCCGACACCGCGGGCTCGCAGCTGCTGGTACACCGGATCGGTACCGATGCCAGCCCCGCGGCCGACGCCAAGAACCCGCTGGCCAAGCTGCCCGCCGCGCAGTCCGTCGGCACCGGCGCGAAGACCACGCTGACCGCCGCGGTGACCCTGCCAGCCGCGACCATCGCGGCCGCCGACACCTCGGCGTTCGAGATCCCCGGCACCGTCCGGATCCAGACCTCGGCCGGGCTACAGGACGTGCGCTGCACGGACTCCACCGACACCTCCTTCACCGGCTGCACCGGCGGCGAGGGCACCGCGGCCAGCGGCGCGGCGGCCGGCACCTACCCGGTGGTCCCGGCAGACACCCAGGCCACCACCGGCCTGATCTCCCCGGACGGCATCCTGGGCGTGCTGCCGGGCAAGGACGGTCGCTCGGTGACGGTCCTCTACGTCGAGAAGCAGCTGGACTACTTCAAGACCGCGGACCAGGCCAACGCCTGCGCCGTGCCGTTCGCCACGCTGAACAAGATCGGCGAGGGCAAGAACAAGGCGCCCTACTACGGCAACAACGAGGACCGCTCGACGGTCCGCAGCGCGACCACCCGCGACGGCATCCACTTCACCGACAACGGCCCGGTCAACGGCCTCGGTGACAACGAGAGCACCGGCGCGACCGCGACCCGGTTCGTCAGCCCGTCCGGCACCGTGGTGAAGAACCCCGACGGCACGCTCGGCCTGTTCTACGGCGCCGGCAACTGCTACGACGGCGACAGCGACGGCTTCCACTACATCGGCTACGCCACCAGCAAGGACGGTGTGAACTGGAAGATCGTCGACGGCTTCACCAACCCGCTGCTGTCGGTGGACACCGCGTTCCCGAAGACCAGCCCGGCGCTGTACTACAGCGGCCGCATCTACGGCCCGCGGGTCGTGCTCGGCCGCGACGGCAAGACCGCGACCATGGTGTTCGCCGGCTACCGCACCCCCAAGCCGCTGCCGAACCCGGGCACGGTGCTGGGCACCGACCCGAGCGCGCGGTACACGGTCGGCGCGAACGATCTGGCCTCGTACCGCAGCATCCTGACGGTGACCCTGACGGCCAAGTAGCAAGTAAGGCCCCTGAAAGTAGGGTCCTCAATCAGTGCGGCAGCGGCGCGGCCCGGGCACCTTCCCGGGCCGCGCTGCCTGTTACCGTGAGCTGAATCTTCTGCTTCCCGGGGGTGCCCCTATGTCTTTCGTCAAGGGGCGGAGAGGTTAGATCATGACGTCGCGGGCTGGGCTGCATAGAAGGAGCCGTCGCGGAGCATGGCGAACAGGACGGTGATCCGTCGGCGGGCCAGGCGCAGCAGCGCCTGGGTGTGGGTCTTGCCGCTGTTGCGGTGGCGGTCGTAGTAGGCGCGGGAGGCGGGGTCATGGAGCGCGGCGAACGCGGACAGGAACATGGCACGTTTGAGCTGCCGGTTCCCGCGCCGTGGCGCGTGTTCGCCTTTGATCGAGGAGCCGGAGGCCTTCGTGGCCGGGGACAGTCCGGCGTAGGAGGCGAGGTGGTCGGCGTCGGGGAAGGTGCGGCCGTCGCCGATGGTGACCAGCAGCGTTGCGGCGATCCTGACCCCGACGCCGGGCATGGAGGTCAGGAGTCGGTGAAGAGGGTGGGCCTCCAGCAGAGCAGCGAGCCGGCCCTCCAGCGCGTCGCGTTGGGTAAGGATCTCCGACAGTTGCCGGGCCAGGGAGGGCACGATGACCTCGGCCGCGGCCGTGCCGGGCACGACGACGGTCTGCTCGGCCAGCGCCTGGGTGATCGCGGCGGCGAGGCGCCCGGCCATGCGCGGTGCCTTCGGCTTGAGGATCACCGTGATCTGCTCGGTTCCGGCCTGGCGCAGCTGCTCCGGGGAACCCAGGTGTTGCAGCAGTTCCAGCACGGCCGGGTGGTGGATCCGCTTGCCGAGCACGCGCTCCAGGCTGGGGTGGATCTGGGCGAGCAGGCCGCGCAGCCGGTTGGAGGTGCGGGTGGACTCCCCGGCCAGGTCGTCGTCGAACCCGACGAGCATGGCCAGCTCGGCCTCGGTCTCGTCCGCGACGGTGATCTGCCGCAGGGCGCGCGGGTTGGTGCGGGCGACGTCGGCGATGATGAACGCGTCGCGGGCATCGGTCTTGGCCTCGCCCTCGTACATGTCCGCGGCCCGGCGCATCGCCAGACCGGGCAGGTAGGCGACCTCGCACCCGCAGTCGCGGGCCACCGTCAGCGGCAGCGCGCCGATGTTGGCAGGCTGGTCAACGATCACCAGCACGGTGCCGAACTTGGTCTTGAGCTTGCCGAACACCTCCCGCAGCTTCGGCTCGGAGTTCGGCAGCCGCTTGTCGAAGACCTTCTTCCCGGCCGGGGTCAGCCCGTGCCCGTGGTGCTCGCCCTTGCCGACGTCCAAGCCCAGGAAGACGCCGATACCGCTGGTGTCGTACACGAAGCCCCTCCGCGTCGTGCATCGTCGTGTCCATCTGGCCTCGACCTTGCACCGCGCGCCGGCAACCACGTTACGCAGGCCGTTCCCTTCACGCCCGGCGTTGCACCGGGCACGGGAGCGGACCAGGCCCCTTATCAGCGGTCAAGCAGTGCTCCAAGCCCGGCGGCAACACCCCCCAGGCCATACCGCCAACGACGGCGGCAGGGGGCAAACAGCCATACCGGGCCCAGAGGCCAGATCATCCCCCTTGCGGGGACCCCTAAAAGGTAACGGGGCTGCCATGACGCAGAGCGACGAAGCGGTCGCCAACACCGGCACTGACGCTGCCGTCGACACCGACACCGACACCGACACCGACACCGGCACCAACACCGACACCAAGCCGGACTTCGACGCCTTCGAACCGGGCACCGTCCTGCTCTCCGGCATCATCGGCTCCACCGCCTACGGCCTGTCCGGCCCCGGCTCGGACGTGGACCGCCTCGGCATGTTCGCCGCCCCCACGCTGTCCCTGCTCGGGTTGCAGACCCCGCGCGAAAGCCACGTCACCGCCAAGCCCGACGTGACGTTCCACGAGGCGGCGAAGCTGGCCCGGCTGGCGCTCGGCGGCAACCCGACGGCATCGGAGCTGTTGTGGCTCCCCGACGAGCTGTACGAGCGCCGCACGCCCCTCGGCGACGAGGCGATCGCCCTGCGCACCGCGTTCCTGTCCGCACCCCGCGTCCACGACGCCTACCTCGGCTACGCCACCCAGCAGTTCCGCAAACTCCTCTCCCGCGACCCGAGCTTCACCCACCGCAAGATCGCCAAGCACGCACGCCACCTCATGCGTCTGGTGGACCAGGGCCACGAGCTCTACACCACCGGCCACGTCACCGTCCGCCTGGCCGACCCCGAGCGCTGCCGCGCGTTCGGCGAACGCGTCGCCGCCGATCCCGAGGCCGTGCGCCCGTTCATGGCCGCGGCTGAGGAGCGGTTCGCGTCGGCGCGGAGCGTGTTGCCGGCGGAGCCGGACACGGCGGCGGCGCAGGATTGGGTGCTGCGGGTGCGGAAGGCGTTCTGGGTGGGGTGAAGCTGGCGAAGCTGATTGAAGCTAGGTGATACCCGGTGATGCCCGGTGCAGGCCCCGCTCAGTGCCGCGCCGTCAGCACCGGCTGGTAGTAGCCGGACTCCGAGGGTTCCTGCCACGTAACGTCCCGAAAGCCAACCGCTGCCGCGAACTCTCCCAGCTGTTTCCGCGTCAAAGCCCAGTACGTGGCCCGCCGCACCCGCACATCCCATCCCGGGCCGCCGGACGGAACCGGCACCAGCTGGAAATGTTCCAGGTCGTAACGCTCGCCGTCGGGGTGCCAATGCCACAGCTGGAAGGCGATGGCGCGTCCGGCCTCGTGCTCTGAGACCTGCGGCGACGTCGACGCGGGGTGCTGGGCGCGAAGCTCGTCGTAGTCGCGCACCGTCAGCACCAGCAGACCGTCAGGGCGCAGGACCCGCCGCATCTCGGCCAGCCCGGCGATGAGCGCGTCGGGGGTCAGCAGATGCGGCACGGAGTTGTCGGCACTCAGCACGACGTCGAAAGCCCCGTCGCCGAACGGCAACGCCCGCATGTCCGCCGCCGCGGTCGGCAGCCCGACGCCGCGTGCCGAGGCCTCCCGTGACGCGCGGGCTGCGGCACGTGGGCTCAGATCCGTCCCGATCACCTCGGCGTCGCCCACCCGCGCCAGCCCGATGGCCTGCGTCCCGATCCCGCACGAGCAGTCCAGGACCCGCCGCGCCACGCCGATGCCGCCGGTACCGCCGACGCCGATGCCCGCCTCGATCACCGCGGCCAACACCGAGGCCTGATACTCCATGCTGGCGTCCCAATCCCGGAAGATCAGGTGGTAGTCATCGGCCAGTTCGTCGTAGAAGGCGCGCATCCGGCTACTCTGCCAGCGTCTTCCTGGAGGACACCAGCGTCCACGGCCGGTGCACTGATGCCCGCCACCCGCCGCGCCGCCCGGTCACGTCAACGGAATCGGATCGTCGAGCGCCTTCTCACTCCGCCACGCCGCCATGTTCGCCGTCGCCACCCGATGCTGCTCAAGCGCCTGCGCGCCGAAGACCCGCCGCGACATCTCGGCGGAGTCCGCCCACCGGCCCGACCGGAGCGCCTTGCGCCTCTCCGGCTCGTACCTGGACGTGATCTTCCGTGCCGCGGCGACCAACGGGTCGGCCGAGCCGTCGGCCATCGACGCCCGCACCGCCGGCATCATCGCGCCCAGCGACCCGGACCGGGCCAGCTCGACCGCCCACACGACCTCCGGCGAGGACATCTCGGCCAGCCGCAGGTAGGCCCGGAGCAGTGTCTCCGGCTCCAGATCGGACGCCAGTGCCGCGATCACCGAGCGCACCCACGCGGCCTCTTCCTGCGGTGCCGCGTCGACCATCGCCAGGAACGGCTCCTCGCCGCAGATCCGCAGCATCTCCCGCAGCCCTTGCAGGACGGCGCCCGGATCGTCGCGCATCGCGTGGAACGCCAGCCGTCGCGGCGTCCCGCCGGCCCACTGGTGGACCTGCACCATGCGCGTGACGTCGGGTTCGGTGTCGTACTCGCGCACCAGCCGGGACAGCACGCTGTCCGGTGTGTACGGGTTCTCGGCCAGCCGCATCCGCAATGCCGTGTCCCCCAGCGATCCGAACGCGTGCTCCACCAGCTCCCGGCACAGCGGCGCCTGCGAGGCCATCTCCAGGACCAGCCAGGCGTGTTCCTGCAACGCGGACAGCTCCGCCCCGGTCGGCTGCTTGTGCACCGTCGCCACCGAGGCCAGGAACCCGCGCGCGGACAGCGGCGGGGCCAGCGCCAGCACCACGTTCGCAGCGCGCCAGCGGCGTCCGGCCAGGTACGTTCCGGCGGACTCCGGCTGCCGGGCACGGGGCAGCCGGCGGGCGATGACGCCGCGTCCGGAGTCCGGCCGCGCCTTCACCAGCGCCGCCAGCGAACCGGGGGTGGTGTCCACGTCGCGCACCATCCGCGACCAGTACTGCGGTCCGGCGCTGTCGCCGCGCAGGATGGCGCGGGCGACGGCGTCGCTGACGGCCACGATCTCCGGTTCCATCACCAGGGTCACCGCCACCGCGGCCGGGCGGACGTGCCGGACGATCTCGGCCGGGCGGATCGTGCCCAGCCGCGCGCCCATCAGCGCGATCTCCCGCAGGTAGGGGAACTCCGCCGCCGGGTTCGGCGTCTCGCGGAACTGGGCCAGGACCCGTTCGTAGTCGTCGATCGTGGGGTGCGACGGGAACGGCGGGAGGGGCTTGGGGGCACCGGGGCGTCCCCGGTCGTCGACGCGGTTCACGGCTCACCCTCCACGGCCTCCCCGACGCCGTCATCGACCGTGCCGACCGTCTCGACCAGTTCGACTAGCTGCGCGTATTCCAGGGGACCGGCTTCCATCAGCCGGTGCACCATGATTCGCCATCGGTCCGGTCTGTTGTCAAGATGCTGCCGTACCGCGGTCTCCAACGGCCACGATGTGGGATCGTCGGGATGTGGTTCGCAGGGATGGCCCGGATCGGGGACGGTGACGCCCGGCAGTTCGCGCTGCCCGGCGATCTCGGCGGCCGTCAGCAACGGCCCGGCATCGCCGGAGGCCATCGACGCGCGCACGAACGGGACCGCGTGGTCCAGCCCGCCGACCGCCGCCGCCACGTCCCAGACCGGTTCGGGCCCGGCCTCGGCGGCCAGCCGGCCGTAGAGCAGCGCGGCGGTGTCAGGGCCCAGATACTTCGCGAACTTCTTCAGCAGGAAGTGCAGCCGCTCGACGTTGGGGGCACCGGCGATGAGCTGGTAGATCCGGGCGTCGCCCAGCCCCTTCGCGAACTGCGTGATCTGCGCCCACGCGGTCCCGGACTGCTCCAGCAGTTCCAGGGCGGCGTAGCGGATGCCGGGGTCGGCGACGTCGTAGAGCATGGACAGCCGGGTGTTCGTGGTGTCCACGGGATCGTGCAGCAGGCGCCGCAGGACGGCGATCGGCGTCACCGGGTTGACGGCCAGCGTGCGCCGGGCGCCGGCGCCGGGGTTGGCGACCAGCGCCCGGGCCACCAGGCCGGGCGGCAGCGGGCGGCCTTTCAACAGTTCCAGTTCGAGCTCGTTCATCTGCCCGGGGCCCTCCGACAGGAGTTCCAGACCGACGTGCGGCCGGGCGAAGGCCATCAGCACGTTCGCGCTGGGCACGTCCCGATACTCGCCCTCGGCCACGTCCTCGACCAGCTCTTCGAGCTCGTCCTCGTCGGCGAAGACGTGCTCGGCGCCCAGGACCGCGGTGGAGTCGACGAGTTCGGCGACGGTGCCGGACCACGTGAAGGAGCGCAGGAGCAGAGCGGTCCACAGCGGCAGGTCGTCGCCGATCCGCTGGTACAGCAGGCTGCGCACGCCCTCGGCCAGGTCCGCGCGGCCCCGGGCGGCCGGCACGATCTCCTCAGCGTCGCGCCAGGCCAGGTCCAGCACCGCGCTGGCCGGGACGGCGTGCCCGATGACCTCGGCCGCGGTCAGCGAGCCCGCGGTCAGCCCCCTGATGATCAGGTCCCTGATGGCGCCGACGAACTCCGGGTCCTGCTCGAAACCGTGCCAGTCCAGGTGCAGCGCCAACACCGCCGCCGAGATCCGGCGCAAGGTGTCGACGTCCGGCGCCGCGGCGTGCCAGGCGGCCTGCGGATAGCTGGCGAGCAGCCGGCGCCGCACGTCCTCGGGGATGTCCTCGCGCGCGGCGGCCTCGTCGAGCCCGGCGATCTGGCCGAGGTAGCGGCCGCTGTCACCGGCCACGCTCTCGTGGTCCTGCGCCAGGGCCAGCACCTCGTCCCAGTCCAACCGCCACGGGCGCGAGCCGGCGCCGGGCCGGTCCCAGCGTCGCACCCAGGCCTGGTCTCGCCAGCCGGGCTGGTCCGCCGGGATCGGGCCGGGCAGTCCCAGCACCCGGGCCGCGGGCAGGGACAAGCCCAAATCCCGGGCCCCGGCAAGGACTCGCAGCAGTTCGAACTCGGGATCGCCGGTGTCGGTGTCGGCCAGGTGCGACGGCGAGAGCGGCAACACGGCCGTCCCGAGGAAGTCGGCGAGCTTCGCCCGCAGATCCGGCGGCACGATCGCCTCCCCGTCGGCCCCCACCCGGTCCCGCAGGATCGCCGACCGCACCCACGCCACCCCGACCTGCTCCAGCCGCCCGAACAGCGCACGGTCGAGGTCGGGATCGGCGAAACTCAGCAATCTGCGACGCGCGGCGTCCCGGTCCGGCATACCGTCGCGGCCCCGCAAGCCGTCTCGGTCGCGCAAGCCGTCCCGGTCGGGCGCACGGTCGAAAGGGTTCAGGAGAATCCGGCGCACATCGGGCGGCGGCGCCGGCAGCCGCAGCTGCCAGGCCAGGGTCCGGCGGGCCGGATGCGGTCCGTGTGCGATGACATGGTCGATCACCGCCTCAGGCACCCGCGAGCCGAGCCGCGCGATGCCGGCGTTGAGCTGCGCAGTACTCAGGGCATTGAGAACCAGCGGCAGATCCCCCGCCCGCGCGGCCTGCGTGAAGAGCAGAACCCTCGCGGCCGCGTCCGGAACCGCCAGCGGCGTGCCACCGCCCTCGGCTGCCTTCTCCATCGCGCCCCGCCTTGCCTCCCGCCTGCACGCTTGCCTGACATGACCATGATGCCGCACGCGCGGGGTGGCGGCACTCAGCCGGAGGTCGTTGCGTAGTGTCAGGGTTTCGTAGTGTCAGGGTTTCGTAGCGTCAAGGTTGTGTGGTGTCAGGGTTGCGCGGTGTCAGGGTTGCGCGGTGTCAGCCCGCCCCAACACCTGCAAAGCCTGATCGGCGATCTCAATCTCCTCATCCGTCGGCACCACCAGCACCGCGGTCTGGGCCCAGTACGGCGAGATGTACCGCTCCTGCTTCGACTCCTGCGCGTTCCGCTTGGGGCTCACCGAGATCCCGAGGTGTTCCAGGCCGAGCAGGGCGCCGGCGCGGACGGTCGCGGAGTTCTCGCCGATGCCGGCGGTGAAGGCCAGGGCGTCGACGCGGCCCAGGGCTGCCAGGTAGGCGCCGATGTACTTGCGGATGCGGTAGCAGTACACGTCCAGGGCCAGGCGGGCGGCTTCGTCGCCCTTGGCCGCGGCGGTGTCGACGTCGCGCATGTCGTTGCTGCCGGCCAGGGCCAGCAGGCCGCTGGCCTTGTTCAGGGTCTGGTCGATCTGTTCGGCGCTCTGGCCGGCCTGGCGGGCGATGTAGGCACAGACGGCCGGGTCCAGGTCGCCGGAGCGGGTGCCCATGACCAGGCCTTCCAGGGGGGTCATGCCCATCGAGGTGTCGACGCTCTTGCCTTCGCGGACCGCGCAGACGCTGGCGCCGTTGCCGAGGTGCAGCACGATCACGTTGACCTCCTCCGGCTCGCGGCCGAGCATCGCCGCCGCGCGTCGGGAGACGTACTGGTGCGACGTGCCGTGGAAGCCGTAGCGGCGCACGCCGAGGTCGGTGCGCCACTCCTGCGGGACGGCGTACGTGTACGCGTAGTCGGGCAGCGTCTGGTGGAAGGCCGTGTCGAAGACCGCGACCTGCGGGGTGTCGGGGAACACCGAGCGCGCCGCCTCGATCAGCGTCAGGTTCGCGGGGTTGTGCAGCGGCGCCAGCGGGATCAGCTTCCTGATGGTGTCGCAGACCTCGTCGTCGATGAGGGTCGGGCCGCGGAACCGGTCGCCGCCGTGCACGACGCGGTGTCCGACGGCGGCCAGCCGGGAGCGGTCCAGCTTGCCCTTCAGCGCGGCGAGCACGACGTCCATGCCGGCGGCGTGGTCGGCGACGCTCCCGGCCGACTCGCCGATCCGCTCGACGATCCCGTCGGCCAGCCGGGCCCGGTCGTCCATGTCGATCAGCCGGTACTTGATCGACGAGGAGCCGGAGTTGAGGACGAGGACCTGGTTCACCGTGCGCTCTTTTCCGGGCTGCTGGTCGTGGGACTCGATGTAGGACTCGATGCAGGGCTCGATGCCAGCCCTGTCGCAGGACTCGATGCCGGGCCGGTCTCCACACCCACACCCACACCGCCGCCCGGTCCCTGGGCCTGCACCGCGGTGATCACGATCGTGTTCACGATGTCCTGCACCAACGCCCCTCGCGACAAGTCGTTCACCGGCTTACGCAGGCCTTGCAGCACCGGCCCGACCGCGATCGCACCGGCGCTGCGCTGCACCGCCTTGTAGAGGTTGTTCCCGGTGTTCAGGTCCGGGACGATGAACACCGTCGCGCGCCCGGCGACCACGCTGCCCGGCAGCTTCAGCGCCGCGACCTCGGGGTCGGCCGCCGCGTCGTACTGGATCGGGCCCTCCAGCGGCAGATCGGGGTCGCGTTCGTGGGCCAGTTTCGCGGCCTCGCGGACCTTCTCGACGTCTTCTCCGGACCCTGATTCGCCGCTGGAGTACGACAGCATCGCCACCCGCGGCCGCACGCCGAACGCCTCGGCGGTGCGGGCCGAGGAGACGGCGATGTCGGCGAGTTGTCCGGCGTCCGGGTCGGGGATGACCGCGCAGTCGCCGTATACCAGGACCCGGTCGGCCAGCAGCATGAAGAAGACGCTGGAGACGACCGAGACCCCGGGCTCGGTGCGGATGATCTCGAAGGCCGGGCGGATGGTGTGCGCGGTGGTGTGTACGGCCCCTGACACCATGCCGTCGGCGCGGCCGGAGTGGACCATCATCGTGCCGAAGTAGGAGGCGTCCTGGACGATGTCGCGCGCCTTGTCCAGCGTCATGCCCTTGTGCGCGCGCAACGCGGTGTATTCGTGGGCGAATTCCTCGACCAGGTCCGGATCCGCCGGACTGACGATCCGCACCCCGGCCAGGTCCAGGCCCAAGGCGTTGGCACGGGCCCGGACCTTCTCCTCCTCGCCCAGGACGATCAGATCGGCGGCACCGCGGCGCGCGACGATGTCGGCCGCGCGCAGGATCCGGTCGTCGCCGCCTTCCGGCAGCACGATGCGTCGGCGCTGCGACCGCGCCCGCTCCAGCAGCTGCGCCTGGAACATCAGCGGCGTGACGACGACCGAGCGCGTCACGTTCAGCCGGTTCAGCAGCGCCGAGGTGTCGACGCCGCGGGCGAACGCGCCGAGCGCGGTCTCGACCTTGCCCGGATGGCCGGCGGTGATCTCGCCGCGCACCGCGGCCAGGTGCAGCGCGGTCGGCAGCGTGTCCTCGCCGCTGGCGATGATCGGCAGCGGCGAGGAGACGCCTTCCAGCAGCCGGGAAACGCTGGCCGGGAGGGTGAAGCCGCCGGTGAGGAAGACCCCCGACAAGGCGGGGAAGTTGGCGGCCTCGTGCGCGGCCAGCAAGCCCGGCACCAGACCGGCGGTACGGTCGCCGGGGGCGATGATCGCGACGCCTTCGGTGAGCCGGTCCAGCACGTTGGGCAGCGACATCGCGGCGACGACGAGCGAGGCGGCCTCGCGGTCGAGCAACGCCTCCTCGCCGCTGATCAGCTCGCCGTCGGCGGCACGGACCAGGTCGCGGATGGTCGGGGCGGTGAGGCCGGGGACTTCGGGGATGGTGAAGACCAGAGGTGTGGTGCTGTTCGCCCCCGCCCCCAGCGCCGCGGCCACCTCCCGCCGCACCGCCTCCTCATCCCCGGGCTGCACCCGGTTCACCACCACCGCCAACTCCGTGGCGTGCAACCGCGTCAGCTCCTGGCGCGACACCCGCACCACGGCGGCCACGTCCTGCGGCGTGCGCTCCATCCCGCCGACCACCAGCAGCACCGGCAGCGCGAGGTTGGCCGCGACGTTGGCGTTGAAGCCGAACTCGGTGGTGTTGGCGGCGTCGGTGTAGTCCGAGCCGACCACCACCACGGCCTCGCAGCGGGCCGCCAGGGCCCGGTAGCGGTCGACGATCGTCTCCACCGCGCGCGCCGGGTCCAGGTGGACCGCGTCGTAGGTGGTGCCGACGCAGTCCTCGTAGGGTTCCTCGATCCGGTAGCGGGTGCGGATCAGGTCCACGAGCTCGTCGACCGCGCCGCCGCCGGGGACCACCGGGCGGAAGACGCCGAGCCGGCGCACCCGGCGGGACATGGCCTCGGCCACGCCGAGCGCGACGACCGTCTTGCCGCTGGCGGCATCGGTCGCGGTGATGTACAGGCCCTGCGCCGGGCCGCCGTCCGGGTCCCGGTCCTCTGCGTCCACACCGCGATCATGCCAGCGTGACCCGTCCGGCGCAGCACAAGGGGCGCGGGCTGCGACCACTGTCACAGGCTGGACGGGTGACTCGCCTTTCCCGACCCCGACCGATGCTCTCCCGACAGACCCAGGCCAAGGGTCCGCTGTCCGCGAAGGACCTCGACGCGATCAACGCCTACTGGCGGGCGGCCAACTACCTGTCGGTGGGCCAGATCTACCTGCTGGACAACCCGCTGCTGCACCGGCCGCTGACCCTGGACGACGTCAAGCCGCGGCTGCTGGGCCACTGGGGCACCACGCCGGGCCTGAACTTCGTCTACGCGCACATGAACCGGGTCATCAAGGACCGCGACCTGAACGCGATCTACATCGCCGGTCCCGGCCACGGCGGCCCCGGCGTGCTGGCCAACGTGTATATGGAAGGCACGTACACCGAGTACTACCCGGCGATCGGCCAGGACGAAGACGGGATGCGCAAGCTGTTCCGCCAGTTCTCGTTCCCCGGCGGCGTGCCCTCGCACGTCGCACCGGAGACCCCGGGCTCGATCCACGAGGGCGGCGAGCTGGGCTATTCGCTGGTCCACGCCTACGGCGCCGCGTTCGACAACCCGGACCTGCTGGTCTGCACGGTGGTCGGGGACGGCGAGGCGGAGACCGGGCCGCTGGCCGGCTCCTGGCACTCGAACAAGTTTCTCAATCCGGTCCGGGACGGCACCGTGCTGCCGATCCTGCACCTGAACGGCTACAAGATCGCCAACCCGACGGTTCTGTCCCGCATCCCGCAGGCCGAGCTGGAGCAGCTGATGCGCGGCTACGGCTACGAGCCGTTCACCGTGGTCAGCGAGGAGGGCGCGGACCCGCTGGCGGCGCACCAGGCGATGGCCGGGACGCTGGACCGGATCCTGGACCGGATCGCCGACATCCGGAGCCAGGCGGCCGGCGGCAAGGACAACGGCCGGCGCCCGGCCTGGCCGATGCTGATCCTGCGCACGCCGAAGGGCTGGACCGGCCCGAAGACCGTCGACGGTGAGCGTGTCGAGGGTTCCTGGCGCGCGCACCAGGTGCCGGTCTCGGAGGTACACACGAACCCGGAACACCTGAAGCTGCTTGAAGAATGGATGCGCTCCTACCATCCCGAAGAACTGTTCGACCCGGCCGGCA
Source organism: Catenulispora pinisilvae (assembly GCF_015356865.1). GTDB lineage: Bacteria > Actinomycetota > Actinomycetes > Streptomycetales > Catenulisporaceae > Catenulispora > Catenulispora pinisilvae. Next base: position 7,513 of record NZ_JAAFZA010000058.1, on the reverse strand, counting down.
CGCTGATGCCGGAGCTGGCCGCACTCGCCCCGACCGGCCACCGCCGGATGGGCGCCAACCCGCACGCGAACGGCGGCGTGCTGCTGCGCGATTTGAAGATGCCCGACTTCCGCGACTACGCGGTCGACCCGGCCGGGCACGGCGTCGAGAACGCCGAGTCCACCAAGGTCCTGGGCACCTTCCTGCGCGATATCATGCGGGACAGTTCGGGCCCTGACAACTTCCGCATCTTCGGCCCGGACGAGACCGCCTCGAACCGGCTCCAGGCCATCTTCGAGGCCACCGGCCGGATGTGGTACGCCGAGACCCTGCCGTGGGACGACGAACACCTGTCGACCGAGGGCCGCGACCTGGAGCCGCTGAGCGAGCACATGTGCCAGGGCTGGCTAGAGGGCTACCTGCTGACCGGCCGGCACGGGCTCTTCTCCTGCTACGAGGCCTTCATCCACATCGTCGACTCGATGTTCAACCAACACGCGAAATGGCTGAAGACCACCCGCGACATCCCCTGGCGGGCCCCGATCGCCTCACTGAACTACCTGCTCACCTCGCACGTATGGCGCCAGGACCACAACGGCTTCTCGCACCAGGACCCGGGTTTCATCGACCACGTGATAAACAAGAAGGCCGACGTGATCCGGGTCTACCTGCCACCGGACGCGAACACCCTGCTGTCGGTGGCGGACCACTGCCTGCGCTCGCGGGACTACGTGAACGTCATCGTGGCCGGCAAGCAGCCGCAGTTGCAGTTCCTGTCGATGGACGACGCGATCATGCACTGCACCCGCGGCATCGGCATCTGGGAGTGGGCCTCCACGGACGGCGACGGCGAACCGGACCTGGTGATGGGCTGCGCCGGCGACGTGCCGACGATGGAGACACTGGCCGCGGTGGACATCCTGCGACAGCACTTCCCGGACCTGAAGGTGCGGGTGGTCAACGTCGTGGACCTGATGCGGCTACAGGGCAGCGAGGAGCACCCGCACGGCCTGACGGACAAGGAGTTCGACGCCCTGTTCACGACGGCGAAGCCGGTGGTGTTCACCTACCACGGCTACCCGTGGCTGATCCACAGACTGACGTACCGGCGCACCAACCACGTCAACTTCCACGTGCGCGGCTACAAGGAGGAGGGCACCACGACCACGCCCTTCGACATGGCGATGCTGAACGACATCGACCGCTTCCACCTCGCGATCGACGCCATCGACCGGGTCCCGGGCCTCGCGGAGCGCGCCGGGCACGTGCGGCAGCAGTTGCAGGACGCGCGGTTGAAGGCCCGGCAGTACACACGGGAGTTCGGGGAGGATGATCCGGCGATTTCGGGGTGGGTGTGGCCTTACTGAGGGTGCTGGCCGAGCGTCCTGGCTGAGGTGTTAGTAGAGGCTGAAGCTGTTCAGGCTGAGGCCGTTCGCGGCGCGTGGCTGCCCGGGCCTGATGGCTCGGGCCGCTTCGCGCTGTAGGTTCTGCGCTATGGCGATCCGCGTCTATCCCTACGTCGGGCCTTTCGGGACGAACCCTGGTCAGCGGTGTCGGTCAGCAACCAGTCGACCGGCTACTGCCCGGACGTGACCTGCTGGCCGCCCGTCGCCGCCGCCCTCGATCGCCTCGGCGTGGGCAGGCCCGCGGGTTTCACCACCGAGATCCCGTTCCGCCGCTGCACCGCCTGCGCCGAGATCAACATCGTCCGCGACGGCGACCTCGTCTGCGTGTTCTGCGACGCCGACCTCCCCGCTGCCTGGAACATCAGACCTCGTGCTCCTCCCCCGGCCTGGGGAACGTGATCGTCTGCACCAACACCGCGGCCATCTCGCTGACGTCGACCCAGGACTCCATGTTGAACGTCCCCATCGTCACGATCGCCATGAGCGGGCCGGTCGGGAACGGGACGAAGACCTGGATCTGGCCCTGCACCAGTTCGGCCGGGGCGCCGCCGGCGGTCAGCGCCGGGTCCAGCGGGAACTTGGTGACGGTGATCCGGGAGACGGCCGGCCCGCAGGGCAGGTTGAGCCAGCGGGAGTCGTTGAACTCGTCGCGGACCAGGATCTCGCGCAGGCCCGTGGCCGCGACCTCGGGGTCGGTGTGGTCCGAGGCGGTGGCGGCGATGGTCAGGTTGACGGTCGCGACGCCGCCGCGCTCGTTGTCGAACACGCCCATCGCGGCGTAGGCGACGCCGGTGGCGGCCGTCATCTCGCCCATGGCGGCGAAGGCTGGGGCGTTGGTGCGCCACAGCTCTTCGCTGCCGTTCGGGTACAGCTCGCGGGCGAACGCCTCGGCGGCCGCGGCGCGCTGGGCCGGGTCGGATTGCAGCGGGAGCTCGTGGAAGCCGTCCGGGAGGACGAACAACAGCGGCGGGATGCCGGTGGCGCCATGATTGATGGCCTTCGCCAGGTCGACCCGCACGGCCTCGGCGGTCGCGGCGTCCGTGGGCACAGCGGCGTCCGTGGGCACAGCGGCGTCCGTGGCCACCGCGGCGTCGGCCGCTGGCCTGGCTATCGGGGACTGCGCCAGTGATTCAGTGGTCATTGATTCTCCGTAATCAAGAAAAGCCTCGCGGGTCAGCCGAGCACCGGCTTGCCCGCAGCGTCCAGGGTGATGCTCCCGGCGTTGACCACCTTCTTGCCGACATGGGCCTTCGCCTCGACCGAGACGATCCCGGCGGCCGCGTCGACGGAGTTCACGACGAACTCCACCGGCTTGGGCAGCGCCGAGGACCAGCTGTCGACGGCGGCCTGCTGCGCGGGGTTCAGCGCCACCGGCTCGGTCGCACCGCTCAGGACCGCGACGACCTTCGCCGCGCTGCCCTTGCTGCCCAGATCCAGCCGGACCCAGGAGCCGTCGGTGAAAGTCACGGTGACGTCGGCGCCGTGTGTGGCGAAGGCGTGCTGCACGGCCCCGGCCACCCGGTCCAGCGGCAGATCCCACACCACCTCGGCGGGCAGCTGGACCGAGGCGCTGCCGAGCACCAGCAGGCGCTGGTCGGTCAGCTGTAGATCGGTCCGGTAGGACCGGTCGGGGCGCCGGTCCGGGTCCAGCTGGTACGGCGCCGTGCGCGCCGTGGAGCCCGCCGCCGCCCACAGCACCGGAAAATCCTCCACCTCCAGCGCCGGGTCGGTCGGGTGGGCGCCGTCCGGGCCCTTGACGTTGACGTTGGAGCCACCGCCCGGGCTGAGCAGCTCCACGGTCCCGGCGACCACGACCGCTGTCGCCTTGCCGAGGATGCCCAGACCCCGGCCGGCCTTGGCCGCCTTCTCGCCCTTCTTCTCGTGCGCGGGTGCCGGCGGCCAGCCGACGAGCTCGGCCGAGATGTCCCGGCCCTGGTCGTCACGGAACCAGCGCTTGCCCGCGACCATGGGCGCCCGGCCCGAGGCGAACGAGGCCACGCCGCGGAACAGGGGCGTCTCGCCGGATTCGGGGTACCAGTCCATCAAGGGCTCCAAACGTTCTGTGCAGGATTACCCGCCTATCCTTACCCGAACAGCGCGTGGAACGGGTTACCGGCGTTCATCTCCATGTCGTTGTGGATGCCGCGCGGCAGGAAGTACAGCTTCGGCGCGACTTTGATGCCGGCGTCGATGGTCCGGCCCAGCCCGGTCATCGCGTCGATGCTGAACTTGGGCATCTCCTTGCCGAAGACCTTCACCCCGTCGCCGAGCATGTTCAGGCCCTTGGTGCCCAGCAGCTGCCCGGGCTTGTAGGCCTGCTCGACGATCATCTGCGCCCGGCCCAGGAAGCTGCCGTCGTGGGAGATGAAGCCGCCGGCCTTGGTGCCCCAGACCGCGACCGTCTTGCCGAACGCGGACAGGTTCTTCAGCGCGCTGGCGTCGTGGCCCAGGCCGACCAGGCTGTGGCTGATCGTGGTCACGCCCTTGAAGCCCTCGCCCAGCTCCCCGGCGCGGGCCACCGCGACCGCCCCGTCGGCCACCTTCGCGCCCTTGGCGAACGCCCCGATGCCGGGGATGGCGCCCAGGGCGTCCACGCCGATGCTCATCCAGCTCACGTTCGCCCCGGCGGCCATGGCCAGCAGGTGCGTCAGGCAGGCGGCGGCGCTGGTCGCCACCGAGGCCGCGGCGAAGATCGCGCCCAGCGGCTCGAACGGCGCGGTGATGATGGCCAGGATGCCCAGGATCCCGGACAGGTCGCTGAGCAGGTCGCCGATGAACTTGATGGCGTCGGCGTGGGCCTGGACCCAGTGCCAGGCGCCGGAGAAGGCCTTGCCGATGCCGTCCACGATGGAGTCGAACAGGCCCGGCTTGCCCGGCGCCAGCTGGCCGGCGTGGTGCAGCTGGTCGGCGATCCCCTTGGCCGCGGCGATGAACCGGTTGTGCAGGTCGTGGGCGCGACTGACGATGTCGCTCATCCCGTTCTGCGCGTCGGTCAGGGCCTTCTGGTTCTTGGTGGCGTCGGTGGTCTGCTGCGTGGCCTGCGGGCTCCCGGCCGCGGCCGCGGCGGGCTGGCCGGGCTTGCCGGGCTGGCCGTTGACCGTGGACTGCGCCGAGTTGACGGCGCCCTGCTGGCTCGCGGCCTGCTTCTCCAGCGCGGCGGCCTCGGACTGGAAGCCCTCCAACTGCCCGGCCCAGTTGTAGAGCAGGCTGCTGGCTTGGGTGAAGGAGTCGTGGCACTTCTGGACCGCGGGCTTCAGGTCGCTGTTCAGGTGGTCCATGAACGCGTTCGCGGACTGGCCCTGCCAGGAGCCGCGGTCGGCGCCGGCGATGTTGGACAAGATGGTGCCGAGCTCGGTGCCCATGTCACCCAGCGAGCGGCCCAGGTCACGGGTCTGCGATACGTCGCCGGGGGTCGGGTCGAAACCCAGCGCCGGCAGGTTGCGTGCGACAGTCATAGCCGGTCCCCCTACGCCTTCTTCGGCTCGATCTGAGCCTTGAGCTTGCCGTCCGCGTCGTCGAACGTCTTGCCGAGGTTGTCGAGCATCTGGACGCAGTCGTCGGCGTGCTGGCCGATCTGGCCGATGCCGTAGTGCCACTCGTCGGCGAAGTCGTGCACCCGGTTGACCAGAGGGTCGGCACCGACCCCGGTCGCGTCGGTGTTGCGCAGCCGGCGGCACGCGCCGTCCAGGTCACCGCTGATCTTTGTCAGAGTGCTGCGCAGGTCGGCCAGAACCACCGCGCTTATCTGCAGGTCACTCACTCAGGATCCTCCCCGTGATCAAGATTTGCAGCACTATACCGAGTTGGGAACTTGTATGCGGCGCGCGCGGGAGACGTGAGGGGAGCCCACAGTGCACAACGCCATGAACAAGCCGGCTGCCGGATTCACCCGATCCCCTGGTTTGGCCGCCTCGCCCCTTCAACTCCGCTCGCACCGCGCCTAGCTTCAAAGGCATGCCGAAGCCGTTCCACCTGCCCGATTTCTACATGCCGTACCCCGCGCGGCTGAATCCACATCTTGAGTACGCGCGCGTCCATTCCAAGGCCTGGGCGCGGGACCTGACCATGATCGAAGGGTCCGGAATCTGGGACGCGGACGATTTCGACCGGCATGACTATGCGCTGCTTTGCGCGTATACACACCCTGACTGCGACGCCGAGGAACTGGCGCTGGTCACCGACTGGTACGTGTGGGTGTTCTTCTTCGACGACCACTTCCTGGAGGTCTACAAGAAGCCGCGCGACATGCCCGGCGCGCGTGCCTACCTGGACCGGCTGCCGGCGTTCATGCCGATCAGCGACCCGGCCGCGATGCCGGAGCCGACCAACGCCGTCGAGGCCGGGCTGGCCGACCTGTGGCTGCGGACCGTGCCGGGTAAGTCAGAGGACTGGCGCCGGCGGTTCGCCGAGAGCAATCGGCACCTGCTCGAGGAATCGTTGTGGGAACTGGCGAACATCACCGAGGGCCGGGTTTCCGATCCGGTGGACTACATCGAGATGCGGCGCAAGGTCGGCGGGGCGCCGTGGTCGGCGCACCTCGTGGAGCACGCGAACGGGGTCGAGGTACCGGACCGGGTGGCGGCCACCCGTCCGCTGCGGGTGCTGAAGGACACCTTCGCCGACGCCGTCCACCTGCGCAACGACCTGTTCTCCTACCAGCGCGAGGTCGAACAGGAGGGCGAGAACGCCAACTGCGTGCTGGTCCTGGAGCGCTTCCTCGGCTGCCCCACGCAGACCGCCGCCGACCTGACCAACCAGCTGCTCACCAGCCGGTTGCACCAGTTCGAGCAGACCGCACTGACCGAGCTCGCGCCGCTGTTCGCCGAGCACGGGGTCGGCCCGGCGGAGGCGTCGCAGGTCACGCTGTATGTCAAGGGTCTCCAGGACTGGCAGGCCGGCGGGCACGAATGGCACATGCGCTCGTCGCGGTATATGAACGACGCCGGGTCCGCCTCCGGTGCCCGCGACAGCGCCGCCGCGTCCGCGCTCGCCGGGCCGCTCGGGCTGGGGACCTCGGCCGCCCGCATCGTCGCCTCGATCGCCAAGACGATGCCGGCCCGCCTCAAACGCCTGAGTCACCCGCCCTACGAGCCGGTAGGCCCCACCCCGATCCCCGATATCGCGGCCCCGGCCGAACTGCGCCTGAGCCCGCACCTGCCCATCGCCCGCCGCAACGTCCTGGACTGGTCCCGGCACATCGGCTTCTTCGACGGCATCTGGGACGAGCAGCACCTCATCAGCGGCGACTTCGCCCTGTGCGCCGCAGGGATCCACCCGGACGCCGCACCGGAGGAACTGGACCTCGCCACCGCCTGGCTGGCCTGGGGCACCTACGCCGACGACTACTACCCGGCCGTCTTCGCAGGCCCCGCAGACCGGGCCGCCGCCAAACTCAGCAACGCCCGACTCAGTGCCCTGATGTCCGACACCCCTCCCGCCCCGGTATCAGCACTGGAACGAGGCCTGGCCGACCTATGGCGCCGCTCGACCGCCGACGTGTCGGCCACCGCCCGCGAAGCGCTGCGCCACGGCACCCAGACGATGATCGACAGCTGGCTGTGGGAGCTGGACAACAAGGCGGCACACCGGATCCCGGACCCGATCGACTACATCGAGATGCGCCGCGCCACCTTCGGCTCCGACCTGACGATGGCCCTGTCCCGCGTCCGCCACGACTCGGTCCCGCCAGAGGTACTGCGCAGCCGCCCGGTGAAGGCCCTGGAGCACGCGGCGGCCGACTGGGCATGCCTGCTGAACGATCTGTACTCCTACCAGAAGGAGATCCAGTTCGAGGGCGACGTGCACAACGCCGTGCTGGTCGCCCAGGACTTCTTCGACTGCGACCGCGACCACGCACTCCAGCTGGTCAGCACCCTGATGACGGCCCGCCTGGACCAGTTCCGCCACGCGGCCGACGTCGAGATCCCGGCACTGGCCGACGCCCTGCGCCTGTCCTCGGCCACACGCACCGCACTGGAGCGGCACGTCCAGGAGCTGCGGGACTGGATGACCGCGATTCTCAACTGGCACCAGGAGACCGCGCGGTATGGCGAGGCGGAGCAGCGCAGGCGCCGGGCGGGGCGGCTGCGGCAGTTGTCGCCTTGGGGGTGGCAGGCTCAGGGTGGGCT
>NZ_JAAFZA010000579.1 GCF_015356865.1 Catenulispora pinisilvae | reverse complement strand
GACTTGGAGGCCGTGGACTTGGACGCCGTGGACTTGCGGGAGCGGCTGGGTGCGGGTTTGGGTGCCTCGGGCTCGGGCTCGGGCTCGGGCTCGCCAGCGGTTGCTTCGGCGACAGCTTCCGGCTCGGCTGCGGCGGCAAGCTCAGGTTCGGCAGCGACAGGCTCGGGCTCAGCGATGGGCTCGGCTGTGGCCGCGGGCTGAGCGATGGCTTCCGGCTCGGGCTCGGGCTTGCCGACTGTTGCTTCGGCAGCAGCTTCCTGCTCGGGCTCGGCGGCGGGTGCAGCGTCGGCCACAACCTCAAGCTCAGCAGTGACCTCAGCTGCGGACTCCGGCACCGCCCCAGCCTTGCCGTCCCCAGTCATGCCGTCCCCGGCCGCAGCCGCCGCGATCTCGGCGATCAGGCCTGCCGAGAGCTCGGTCGCGGCCGGGGGCTCCGTGCGGGGCGTCGGGGGCGTGAGCTTCGGCAGCTCGGTCGTGTCCTTCGTCGCGTCCGGGGTGACGACCTTCGGGATCTCCTTGGTGTCGGCCTCTGGGGGCGCCTTGTGCAGGGTGGGGG
>NZ_JAAFZA010000578.1 GCF_015356865.1 Catenulispora pinisilvae | reverse complement strand
TGCTTTTCTTCCGGTCGGTTTTCGGTTCGTTCCCCTCGGTCGCGTCGGCAGGGCTTTGCCTACAGTGCCGGTTCTCGGGAGTCAAGTTCGCGCTGTACGCGGCCGCCACCTGCGCGCCTGACCGCAAGCGCGCGGACTTTACTCCCGGGGTTCGGCGCTGTACCCCTTGGGGCTGACGACGCGACCGTGGGGAACGGACCGTAGCCACCTCACAAACCGCCGCCGCAGGGCCCTGACCCGGCCACCCTATGGAGCAGCGCCAGTTCCCCGAGGGAGCCAAGAGCCCCCGCCGGAGGCGCCGTGGCTTTTCATCACAGTTTTTGACCTTGACCTTGCCTGTGCTCTTGATCTTGCCTGTGCTCTTGATCTTGCTTGTGCCGTTGATCTTGCTCTTGCCTGTGCCCTTGCTCCGACCTACCGGAGTTGAAGAGGCCTGAGATGCACCGGGGTCGTGAACGCGTAAACCGGCAGCCGACAAACACACCCGCCGCCCCGAACCCCGAACCGGCACAACCATAACCGAAGGCCGTAAAAGCTTTAAAACCCACACCCCAACCG
>NZ_JAAFZA010000577.1 GCF_015356865.1 Catenulispora pinisilvae | reverse complement strand
CCAAAGCCCCGCGCGCCGCCGGCGACGCCTCCGCGACCACCGCCAACCGCCGCGCGTTGATCGCCTGCACCGCCAGCCCCGGCACGGTCCCGATCAGGAACACCGACAGCAGCGTCCCCAACTCCGCGTACCCGCCGGGCCCGAGGCCCCGCGACAGCACCAGGTTGAAGCCGTACGCCAGCACGTTCCCGAGCCCGGTCCCGACCGCCACCAGCAGCCCGGCCGACGCCGCCCGCCCGCTCCCGCCGCGTGCGCTACCGCCTTCACGGCTGGCGCTTTCGTCTCTGCGGCCGGTGCTCCCGCCTCCGCGGCGTACGCTCTCACCTCCGCGGCGCGCGCCCGCGACCTCGACGGCCGAACTTCCCCGCTCGTCCCTGGCCTTGCGGAGCATCGACGTCCCTCCGGTGCAGTGCCGCGCGCTGTCGCCCGAGCTGTCCGCTGTCCTTTGAGCGGTCACGCTAGACGTCGCCGCAGCCGAAGCACGACCAACCGGCGCCCGTCCGAGTGAACTTCGCTCCCGGACGCCCACCGACGGCGCGCCACATCCCCAGAACCCCCGCCCCGGCCACACC
>NZ_JAAFZA010000576.1 GCF_015356865.1 Catenulispora pinisilvae | reverse complement strand
CCTCCGAACCCCGCGGCAACGACCGCCGCGGCAACGACCCGCGCGACACCTCGGACGACTTCAGCCCCCGCGGCTCCAACCGCCGCGACGCTTCGGCCGCCTCCGGCCCCCGCGGCTACGGCCGCCGTGGCTTCGCCCCCCGCGACACCTCGGACACCTTCGCCCCTCGCGACTTCGACCGCCGCGGCCACGGCCGGCGCGGCTTCGACCTGCCCACCGCCGCTGACGCCTTCGGACCCCGCGACTCTGGCCCCCGAGACTTCGGCCGCCGTGGCTTCGGCCGCCGCGGTGACGACTCCCGCTTCGCCCCGGCCGATTCCGGCCCTCGCGACTTCGGCCGCCGTGGCTTCGGCCCCCGCGAAGAGCCCGCCGACTTCAGCCCTCGCAGTTACGGTCGCCGTGGCTACGGCCGTCGCGGTGACGACTCCCGCTTCGCCCCGGCCGACTCCGGCCCTCGCGACTTCGGCCGCCGTGGCTTCGGCCCCCGCGAAGAGCCCGCCGACTTCAGCCCCCGTGGTTACGGTCGCCGCAGCTTCCGCCAGTACGACCTCGACCCCCGCACCGCCCCCGACGAC
>NZ_JAAFZA010000575.1 GCF_015356865.1 Catenulispora pinisilvae | reverse complement strand
GTCCGCGCCGTTGCGGTCGGGCGGGCAAGCTGCGGTTTGTATAGCGCGAACTTGACTCCCGGCCACCGGCACTGTAGGCAAAGCCCTGCCGACGCGACCGAGGGGAACGAACCGAAAACCGACCGGAGAAGTACAAAACTGGTGGTGCGGGACCGGCGGCCCGGCGAGTTCGGCCGCCGGTCCAGGTGCTGACAACGCGGCAGCCCCGAGGCTGCGCACTCTGAGCTGGCGGGCGCGGACCAGCCCGGCCCGGCCGCCAAGGCCGATGCTGGCGGATAGCAATGTCTGCCAGAAGAAGTCGGTAGTCGGCGGGCTGGCTGCGGCGAGCGCAGCCGGTCCGCTACCGCATACCGCACCCGGTTATGTTCTCGACCAACTGACCACCGGCCCGCAGCCAACGTCCTCACCGGCAGCCGCATCACCAGCGCGCGTCTACGGGCCCTTCGATCGCTATTCTTCCGGTCGGTTTTCGGTTCGTTCCCCTCGGTCGCGTCGGCAGGGCTTTGCCTACAGTGCCGGTGGCCGGGAGTCAAGTTCGCGCTATACAAACCGCAGCTTGCAGGCTCGACCGCAACG
>NZ_JAAFZA010000574.1 GCF_015356865.1 Catenulispora pinisilvae | reverse complement strand
CGACACTGCCGTCTTCGACCATCACCCCGGCCTGCAACCACTGCCGCAGCAGCTTCAGCACTCGACGATCACTGACCCGCTTCTCCACCTCGGCCATCAGCGCTGCATGGTCGATACGGTTAAAGAAATCTTTGATGTCGAACTCCACGACGAACACGTGGCCCTTGATGAACCCGACACGAAGCCGCTCCATCGCCTGCGTCGCACTGCGCCGAGGCCGGAACCCGTAGGAGACCTCTAGAAAGTCCGCCTCGAAAATCGGTTCCAACACCAGCTTCGCCGCCTGCTGGACCACCCGGTCGCGGACCGTGGGAATCCCCAACGGCCTGAAACCACCGGCTGGTTTCGGGATCAACCGGCGCCGCGTCGGCACCGGACGATAGGTCCCGTCTCGAAGGTCCTGCTGGATCTCGGCCAACAACCGGCCGACCCCATAGGTCTCCTCGATAAAAACCAAGGTCACACGATCGACCCCGGCTGCTCCACGGTTGATCCGGACTCGTCTCCACGCCTCCCACAGCACGTCACCCCTGTGGACACGGTCATACAGGGCATGGAAACGCCGCTCCGGCGACTGCTT
>NZ_JAAFZA010000573.1 GCF_015356865.1 Catenulispora pinisilvae | reverse complement strand
GGTCGGTCTGGAGTTGCATCCAGGCAAGACCAGGATTGTGTATTGCAGGGATAGCAACCGTGGTGGTGGGGGTGGGCCTGATGGGGGTCATCCGCACGCGCAGTTCACGTTCTTGGGATACACGTTCCGGCCACGCCGAGCCGTGGGTCGGGGTGGGAAGTTTTTCACTTCGTTCCTGCCTGCGATCAGCAGCGACGCCCTGAAGAAGTTGAGTCGGGTGGTGCGGTCTTGGCGACTGCACCGGCGCACTGGTAGTGATTCTGCCGGCCTGCGTGCACTGGTGAATCCGGTGCTGCGGGGGTGGATCAACTATTACGGGCGTTTCTACCGCTCGGCGCTGGACCCGCTGTTCTACCGCATCAACACCTACCTGTTGCGGTGGCTCAGGAAGAAGTACCGGATCGGCTGGAAACAGGCTGTCCGCCGCTTGGCGGAAGGCTATGCGTTGCGGCCCCGGTACTTCCCTCACTGGACGATCACGCCCCCGGCAGGCCCGTGACCAGGACAACAAGAGCCGGATGACGGGAGACTGTCACGTCCGGATCTGTGGGAGCCCGGGGCTGAGATGCCCCGGGCCACCCGAC
>NZ_JAAFZA010000572.1 GCF_015356865.1 Catenulispora pinisilvae | reverse complement strand
AGAACCCCTCCCGCTCGTCGGCCAACCGGCCACCGGCGGGACGACCACGCTTTCGGCCCGCAGAGAACTGATCCATAGTCAACAACACCTTCAGGCTCAGGTGTTGCAACGACTCCTAGAATCCGCCTCCTGTGGCCGGTTCTTGACATCCATGCGGATGGAAACGCGTTCGGGCGTGTCGCCGCAGTCGGCACCCGGGATCTTCTCCACCACTGCGGTGGACCCGGTCTCCGAGCCGCGCCCGCCGATCCGGGATGCGCGGTTTCGGGACTGCCGCGCTGCCAGCACCGGGACCGGCGGCCGGACTCGCCGGTTCGCCGGTACCGAACCACCGGTTTTGTACTTCTCCGGCTGGTTTTCGGTTCGTTCCCCTCGGTCGCGTCGGCAGGGCTTTGCCTACAGCGCCGGCGGCCGGGAGTCAAGTTCGCGCTATACAAACCGCAGCTTGCAGGCTCGACCGCAACAGCGCGGACTTTACTCCCGGACACCGGTGCTGTACCCCTTGGGGCTGACGACGCGACCGTGGGGAACGGACCGCACCACCTCAGGAACCGCCGCCGCTGAGACTGGCTCGACCACCCTATGGAACCGC
>NZ_JAAFZA010000571.1 GCF_015356865.1 Catenulispora pinisilvae | reverse complement strand
CCTCGGACGACGGCTGCGCGGTGCCAGACGTGCCAGACGTGTCGCCTTCGGAGTCCTCGTCCTCGACGATCTGCTCCAGCCGCATCAGCGGAGCGCCAGTCTCCACCTGGCTGCCGACAGTGACCGCCAGCTCCCTCAACCGGGCCTTGAACGGCGCACGCAGCACCGTCTCCATCTTCATCGACTCCAGCACCACCACCGGCGCACCAGCCTCGGCCTCATCCCCCACCGCCAACGGCGTAGCGATCACCAACGCCGGAGCCGGGGAACGAACCACACCACCCTCATCCCGACTCACCCGATGCGTGACACCATCCACCTCCACCTGATGCACCGAGCCGTGGGTAGCGGTCAACAACCGGAACCGCTCACCGTTGACCACGATCAGGCCGGTGTGCCGATCGAACCGGTCCAATACGACGTCAGCGGTCCGCGCCGGGCCCTGCCCGGCCTCGCCGGCCTCGATACCCACCCGGAACCGGGACGCGCCGACCTGCGCCACCCGCACCCGGTAACCCACACCACGCAACTTCAAATCCAACGGCCGACCCGACTCATGCTGCACCTGCGGACGCCCACCAGAGGCAGTAGCCAACAG
>NZ_JAAFZA010000570.1 GCF_015356865.1 Catenulispora pinisilvae | reverse complement strand
CGCTGTCTCCGGTTCCTGCGGGGGTGGCTGGGGAGTTGTATCTGGCTGGTGTTCAGCTGGCACGTGGCTATCTCGGGCGCTCGGGGTTGACCTCGGAGCGGTTCGTGGCGGACCCGTTCGGTCCGGCAGGGTCGCGGATGTATCGCACCGGGGATCTGGCACGCTGGACCGTCGATGGCGTGGTGGAGTACCTGGGCCGCACCGATGACCAGGTGAAGCTGCGTGGCTTCCGCATCGAACTCGGCGAGATCGAAGCAGTCCTGGCCGGGCACGATGCGGTGTCTCAGGTCGCGGTGCTGGCACGAGAAGACCGGCCCGGCGATAAGAGGCTGGTCGCCTACCTCGTCGCTGCCGATGGCTTTGCTTCCTTGGGCACCGAGGCGCTGCGCGAGCATCTTGGTGCCGCGTTGCCGGAGTACATGGTCCCGTCGGCGTTCGTGGTGCTGGAAGCGCTGCCGTTGACCGCCAACGGAAAGTTGGACCGTCGTGCCCTGCCGGCGCCGGAGTTCGACTCCGATCCTGCCGGCCGCAAGCCGCGGACCGTGCAGGAACAGCAGTTGTGCGACTTGTTCGCCGAGGTCCTGGGCCTGGAATCAGTGTCCAT
>NZ_JAAFZA010000057.1 GCF_015356865.1 Catenulispora pinisilvae | reverse complement strand
GCGTTGGGGGTCGCGGGGGCCGGGACGGCGGCGGCATCGACGTCCGCGTCGGCGGCTACGAACGGTATGGAGATGGAGAACGAGGCCGCGGGCAGCGGTGCGGCGAAGAACGCTGACCAGGCACGAGTACGGTTCGACCGGTGGACCACGTGGTCCGACTTCCAGGGCGGGGTGTCCGACGGCATCCTGGCGTTGCCGGGGCAGCGGTTGGGCGTCGTCATCGCGGAGGCGGTGGGGACCACGTCGTACACCGACCCCTACCTGAACACCACCACGCAGTACGAGTACGCGACGTGGACCTCGCCGGTGCGCCGGCTGGCCTTCGGCGCTACACAGCTGACCGCGCACTGGAACGCGGACACGCCGAAGGGCACGTTCCTGAAGGTGGAACTCCTGGCGACGATGGAGGACGGCCACAGCGACACCTGGGTGATGGGGATCTGGGCGTTCGACGACAGTGAGCTGGACCGCACCTCGGTGAACGGCCAGAGCAACGCCTACGGCGAGGTCGACACCGACACGTGGAGCTCGGAAACCGGGCACTCGATGAGTGCCTACCAGCTGCGCCTGACTCTGTTGCGCCACCCTGGTTCGCCCGCGACGCCGCGGGTCTGGCAGATCGGCGCGGCCGCGTCCGACGTGCCCACGCGTACCACGGTGCCGGCCAGCACGCCTGGACCGGCTACCGGGGTCACTCTGGCGGTCAAGCCGTACGCGCAGTACGTGCACGACGGGCAGTACCCCGCGTACGGCGGCGGCGGTGAGGCGTGGTGCAGCCCGACCTCGACGGAGATGGTGGTCGAGTACTGGGGCAGGCGCCCCACGGCCGATCAGTTGTCCTGGGTCGATCCGGGCTACGCGGACCCGGCGGTGGACCAGGCGGCGCGGTACAGCTACGACTACGGGTACCAGGGCACTGGGAACTGGCCGTTCACCTGCGCGTACGCGGCTTCGTACGGGTTGGACGCGATGGTCGTGCGGCTGAACTCGATGACCGAGTTGGAGGTGCTGATCGCGGCCGGGTTCCCGGTCGTGACCGCGCAGTCGTTCACGCTGGCGGAGAACGGCCGCTACGCGAGCAACGGGCACTTGTGGCTCGTCATCGGGTTCACGGACACCGGCGACGTGATCGTGAACGACCCGGCCGCCCAGACCGACGCCGAGGTGTACACGGTGTATCCGCGGCGGACGTTCGAGAACGTGTGGCTGCGGACCAACTTCACGAAGGCCGACGGGAAGCCGGGGTACAGCTCCGGTGGGGTCGCGTACCTGATCAAGCCGCATGACAAGGGGCTGCCGGCCGTCGTGGATCCGCGGAACCCCAGCTGGCCTTGCGATCCCTGGGGATGAGAGCTGATTGAGCCCCCTGCGTGGCCACCATGTGACCTACCAGGGACACCTGTTGCAGTAGTAGGCAACGCCGATTGCCCGTGGCCATGACGGCCACGGGCAATCGGCGTCGGCACCGCCGGACCCCCCGCGATCCGACGGGGCCGGGCGGTCAGGTCACCGCCAGTAGCTGCGGGCAGGGGACTTCTCCAGCGTCACTACATGGCCGTACCCGTTGTCCTCAAGGCCGTAGTCCAGGTTGCCCTCTGTCCGGATGAGGGTGTCGCCGGAGCCGAAGGTGAAGCGCTGGGCGATGGTGCCGTTGCAGGTGTGGATCCACAGATCCTGATTTGCCGCGTAGCGGCCGTTGGGCACGTCCATGCACAAGGACAGGTCATAGGACGGGTGGAAATACCAGCCGCCTTCGGACGCCGGCTCCATGCACCAGTACTCGTTGCTGGCGCTCGGCGAGGAGTACCAGGTGATCACCCACGAGGTGTTGCCTCCGCCACCGTCGACGTTCAGGTATCCGGCCGGCGAGCTGTCGTTCAGGCCCATGGACTGGAAGGTCCACTTGTGCAGGCACTGGTTGGCTGCCGCCGTGGGCTGGTGAACGTGCGGTGTCGCGTTGGCCGGCGAAGCCTGAGCAGTGACGGGGCGGACGCCTGCTGCGGAGGCCGGTGCCACGGCGCCCGCGCAGGCGAGAGCGACCGCCGTGGCGGCCACGGCCACTCTCGCGGTCTTGGTTCCGATCATCATGATTGATCCTCCTGTGCTGTGATGCGTTGCGGTGTGCTGTGATGCGTTGCGGTGTGGTGTGCTGTGACGTGGTGTGTTGCTCGTTGTGTGTTCACACGACTGCTCCGGTTAGGCGGCCGTGCAGTAGTCGCTCAGGTCGTCAGCTCCGTGCTTGCGGTCGTAGTGATTGAAGGAGCCGTTGGGGAGATAGAGGCAGATGCCCCAGTCCCCGCTCAGACCCTTGTGCTTGGAACAATCCGCGGTGGATTGGCGGACGTCCCCGTCCCAACGGTCGACTCCGTAGGCCGCCCGGTAGTCCAGGCACAGAGCGATGGCCTTGTATGACGAGGGCCCGGTGCCGCTGCAATATGCGGTGAATTGCCAGTAGTTGTTCCAGCCCGAGCAGGATCCGAGCCCGGCCGGGGTGAGGGCGCTGGTGCTGGCGCTGGTGCCGGTGCTCGCGCCGGCCGTGCCCACCACGTTCGTGGTCGCGTGCGGGGAGGCGTTGGCGTACGCCGGGGCGCAGAAGCCGAGGGTGGTGGCTGCCGCGAAGGTGGCGGCGGCGATGCGGTTGAGCTTGCGCATGGAGATGTTCCTTCGTTCGGCGACCCGCTCGCGATGCGGAGAGCGGGAGGCAGTGCGGTGGCGTCATCAACAGCCGGTCAGTGCCCAGATATAGGACCTGGGCCCGGGTGTTGAGGCGGTACGGCAAGCCTTGTGGGCCAGGCGGCGCTCTGACTACAGTTCGTGTTCGGATGGGGATTTTTGGTGACGTCTCCAAGCGCTGGTCTGCGCTTTGGGAGACGGCCGGGGACGGGGTGAACGCTTCATTGGGGAGAGGCTTGTGTGGGGGAAGCTGCCCGAGGACCTCAGCGAGGAGCAACGTGCTTTGGTGGAGGCGTTGCGCGGGGCCAAGGACGAGTCGGGCCTGAGCTTGCAACAGCTTGGTCGGCAGACGCACTACAGCGGTTCGTCTTGGGAGCGCTGGCTCAACGGCAAGCGTCCGGTGCCGGTGCAGGCGGTCGCCAAGCTCGTCCAGACCGGGATCGGATCGGACGGGCTGGTCGAGTTGGCGCGTCGAGCGCGTCAGCCTTCTTCCGCCGGCCCGAGTGAGACGGCGGGCGCCGGCCGACAGGAGGGTGCAGACTCCGACCTGGAAGCGGCCGACGTCGCCCGGTCGTTGAACGTGGACGCCCTCGCCGACCGCCGACCAGTACGGCGGCGCGTTCTGCGGCTGGCTTCGCGGACGTCGGTGACGGCTGCGGGGGTCAGCATGGTTCTGCTGGCGCTCCTGGTGCCGGTACTGGGCGGCGACAGCCCGGCCGTATCGGTTGGGCTGGTCAAGACAAACCCGACGTTGAACGCGGAGGTCGCTCCCCGATGCCACGGGCAGTTGTGTGCCGGGGCGGATCCTCAGATCGCGAACTGCGGATACGACGCCCGAACAGTGACTACTCGCACGCTGCTCGGCGACACGGGGCCGTTGCTGAACGTGCAGCTTCGGTATAGCCCGGCCTGCCAGGCGGCGTGGGCGAAAGTCGCCGACGGGCGGCCGGGTGACACCGTCTCGATCCAGACCGCCGCCGGGCAGCAGCAGTCCTCACTGATCCACTACGGCATCGACGACTACACGCCCATGGTCGACGTCACAGCCCCGACGAGCGTGACAGCGTGCGCGACTGACGCCGGTGCCCGGGTGTGCACCGTGGCGCAGACCCTGCCCCCGACCGGCCCGCTCCCGGCCCAGGGCGCGACGACCGCGATCCAGGGCAGCTCACCTGCGTATATCCGCCCCGGCGACGTCGGCACCGGAGTGCGCTGCATCCAGCAGGCCCTCAACTACTGGGACCACGCCGGACTCCCCGTCGACGGCGTCAACGGCGACACCACCACCGGCGCCATCGAGCGCTTCCAGCGTGAGCAGAACCTCTCCGTCGACGGCGTTGTCGGCCCCGACACCGCAGGACCCATCTACGCCATCGACAACACTTACCTCCACTTGGGCGGAGTGTGCCGGTCTGCGCTGCCCACACCCGCGTCCGCCCAGCTACCTAGCGGGAACCCCACGGTGCCGGCGTCACCCTGACGGAGCCGGGAGGACGGCCGTAGCATCGATGACCATGCCCTCGGCTGGGTGGCCCCAGTCAGAGTGTGTCTCCCACTCCGGAACATCCGGGGTGCGCGGCGGCAGCAGTTCCTCCACCATCGGATACGTACCAGTGACCAGCGCCAGCATGAAACTTGCGAAGCCTCCGTCGAAGCGATCCCACTCTGCCAACTGCCGGTACCACACGGCGACCGGCCACTCGTCCGGCTCCCCCTCCGTCAGCCAGAACAGCTGATCGGCGTTCCAGGTGTTCCCCCAGATCAACAGTCCGCCCGGTTCCGGGTACACCGGATACGGGCACTCGTCCTGTCTCTCGGCACCCCCACCACCGGGCCGCAAGACACGACCACTCCAAGCCCGGGTCAACGGCGATGCGCGAATGAGACGCGGTACAGGGCAGTGCCGCGGGTAGCGCTGAGCACGTTGATGCCGAAGGCTACTGCCCAGGTGGAGGCAGGCAGGCGTCCGAGAAGTCGGCCCAGTCGTGACATGATCGCCTCCCCTTTCAGCTCATGGTGCAGGTCAGCGTCGGAGACGCGTTAGTACCCGAGTAGCCGGCCTGGAAGCCGAAGGACGTGTTGCCCCCCGGTGCTATCGAGCCGTTGTAGCCCGCGTTGGTCATGGTCACTCCCGACCCGCTGGTGCTCAGGACCCCGTTCCAGACGCTGGTGATCTGCTGGTTGCCGCCCCAGGTCCAGGCCACCTTCCAGCCGTTCGCCGGCGCGGTCCCGGTGTTCGTCACCGCCACGTTGGCCGTGAATCCAGTACTCCACTGATTGGTCACCGAGTATGTAGCCGTACATCCGCCGGCGCCTCCTCCCCCGCTCGAAGTCGTCGTCGCGGTCACGCCGACGGATTGCGCCGAGACGTTGCCGGCCGCGTCGTAGGCGGCGACGGTGTACGTGTACCGCGTCGAGGCGGTCAGTCCCGTGTCGGTGAACGTGGTCCCGGCGGTCGTGCCGACCTGGACGCCGTTGCGGTACACCCGGTATCCGGCCACGCCGACGTTGTCCGTGGACGGCGACCAGGACAGTGCGGCCGAGGAGGCCGTGGTCCCGGTGACTGTGGGGTTCGCGGGCACCGAGGGCGGCGAGGTGTCGCCGCCGGACCCGGCGGTGGCCGTGACCGAGAAGCTGTTGGTGCCCAGGCCCTGGCCGCCCTGCCAGATCTCGAATCCGGCCTCGACGTCGAGCAGGTAGTTCGAGGGGTTGATAGAGCCGCGGGCGACCGCGTCCTGGAACAGGGCCTTGAGATCGAGGTTGGAGACCGAGGCGGCGCCGGGGTTCAGGACGTAGGAGATGATCTTCCACGAGGACTGCTGCCCGGTCCACACGTTCCAGTTCATGCCGTCGACGTTCGTGTTACCGGTCTGCGAGCCGAAGGGCTGGACCCCGCCGCGGCTGTTGATCCAGATCATCACCTCGGTGCCGTCCGGCTGGCCGGTGGTGGTGGGCGTGGAGTTGAACCAGATGTCGTAGGCGACGTCGTAGGTGCCGGAGGAGGGCTGCGTGGTGTTCCACGAGCTGACGGCGCTGCCCAGGTTGCTCATCTGGATCGGGAAGCCGCTGTTCCCGGTGCACAGTCCCCAGTGGCAGCCCTTGTAGATCGACGGGTAGGTGGCCGGCGCGCCGCCGCTGAGGTTGAAGTTCGCGGTGCTCACCGTCCACGCGGTTCCACTGTTGTAGGTGAGGCACTGCGGCGCGGTGGAGTTCCACTCGTTGGCCTGGATCATGTAGTCCCCGGCCGGAATCGTGCCGGTGCCGGAGCACGTGGTCGTGGCGGCCGGCGCGGCCTGCGCGCCCGGCAGCGCGACCGCGGACAGCGCCGCCGTGAAGGCGATCGCGAGGGCGGCCGCGAGAGCACGCGCTCTGAGAAGACGAGCCATCTGGTTCTCATCCTTTCGAACATCCGCCGGCATATACCGCGTCGCCGGTCAACGTGCCAAGAAGGCGATCTGACCGCAAGCGTCGGTCGAACCGATTCGCCGGCCCCGGAGCGGCGGCGGGCCAGACGACGCAGGTCACGACTCGTCAGACCGGCAGCTGCCCTGGCACGCGGGTCGCCCGGTGGGAGCGAAACTTTCAGATAGCCGTGGACATCCAGGTGAGGCTCCGTTCATCGACCCTTGACACAGCACACTGACCGATGCAGCGTCTACGTCGGCGTGAGGATTGTTAGCGCTAACATTTCGTTGCCCGCACCGGAGGCGCCCCATGAACCGGAACAACTTGCGAACAAGCCTGCGGCGGGGGTGGCGAGCGACCGTGGCCGTCGCCGTGTCACTTGTCGCCGCACCGCTTCTGGCCCTCGGCGCGGCGCAACCCGCGCACGCGCTGAACAATTCGCTGGCGCTGACCCCGCAGATGGGGTTCAACGACTGGAACGCCTACGGCTGCAACGTGTCCGAGTCGCTGATCAAGTCCACGGCGCTGGCCATGCACAACGACGGTATGCAGGCGGCCGGCTACCAGTACGTCAATATCGACGACTGCTGGCTCACCCACAACCGCGACGCCTCCGGGCATCTGGTCCCGGACCCCGCCAAGTTCCCCGACGGGATCTCCGGCACCGCCGCGTACGTCCACTCCCTCGGCCTGAAACTCGGTATCTACGAGGACGCCGGCACCATGACCTGCGCCGGCTTCCCGGGCAGTCTGGGGCACGAGCAGACCGACGCGAACTCGTTCGCGTCCTGGGGCGTGGACTACTTGAAGTACGACAACTGCTACTCCGACGGCGTCAATCAAACCAGTAACGGCGGACCCAGCGCCCAGAGCCGCTACACCACGATGCGCGACGCGCTGGCCGCCACCGGCCGGCCGATCTTGTTCAGCCTGTGCGACTGGGGCTTCCAGAACCCGTGGTCCTGGGGCGCGGGCGTCGGGAACTCCTGGCGCACCACCGGTGACATCAACGCCAGCTTCGGCAGCATGCTCTCGAACTTCCACGGCAACGTGGGCCTGGCCTCCTACGCCGGCCCCGGCGCCTGGAACGACCCGGACATGCTGGAGGTCGGCAACGGCATGTCCGCCACCGAGGACCGCAGCGAGTTCAGCCTGTGGTCGGAGATGGCCGCTCCCCTGATCTCCGGGACCAACATCGCCAACGCCAACTCCACGACCCTCGGCATCCTCACCAACTCCCGGGTGATCGCCGTCGACCAGGACTCCCTCGGCAAGCAGGGCACAGAGGTCTCCTCCTCCGGTGGCCTGGACGTGCTGGCCAAGCCGCTGGCCAACGGCGACGTCTCCGTCGCGCTGTTCAACGAGAACAGCGGCACCGCGACCATCTCCACCTCGGCCGCGGCCATCGGCAAGAGCGGCGCGAGCAGCTACACGCTGACCGACCTGTGGACCGGCGCGGCGTCGACGACCACGAGCACGATCAGTGCCTCCGTCCCGGGACACGGAACCGTCATGTTCCGCGTCGCCGGGGGGACCAGCGGCGGGTCGAGCCCCGGTGAGGTGCACGCCGTCGGCGCCGGCAAGTGCCTGGACGTCCCGGGCAGCTCCACCACCGGCGGCACGCAGCTGGACATCAACCCCTGTTCCGGCGCCGCGAACCAGGTCTTCACGCACACCGGCGCCAACCAGCTGACGGTCTACACCGGCAGCGGCCAGATGTGTCTGGACGCCAACGACAAGGGCACCGCCAACGGCACCAAGGCGATCATCTGGTCCTGCAACGGCCAGACCAACCAGCAATGGACGCTCAACTCCAACGGCACCATCACCGGCGTGCAGTCCGGGCTGTGCCTGGACGTCACAGGCGCCGCCACCGCCGACGGGACACCCGTTCAGCTGTGGACCTGCAACGGCCAGGCCAATCAGCAGTGGACGATCAGCTGACCTTGGGCATCAGGAGGCGGATACCCAGTAGTTGTTCACCTGGAAGTTCATGCCACCGCTCGAAGAGGTGATCTCCCAGCCGAACTGCACGTTGCCGAGGGTGACGTTGCCGATCCAGTGCTCGGAGTTCTCCAGCCACTTCAGGACGGAGAGGATGTCGACCGTGCCGGAGGTGGAGTAGCCGGTGTTGAGGAAGGAGTAGACGTTGTTGGAGCCGTTGTCGCCCTTGTAGACGTTGAAGTTGTAGCCGCCGACCGAGACGTTCGTGACGTAGGAGCCGATCGGGCCGATGGCGCCGGTCTTGTTGAGCCACACCATGATCTCGTCGGCGTTCGAGGAGTCCCAGATGTCGTAAGCGCTCTCGAAGGCGCCGGAGGACGGCACGGAGACGGAGTAGCCGGACGTGACGGATTTGAGCGAGTTGATGGGCGTGCCGACCCATTTGCTGACGTTGGGGTAGGACTTGATGCCGCCGGTGTTCGGCTGGTTCGACCACACGCCCCAGTTGGCGGCGGAGTTGGCCCAGATCGTCTGCGGCCCGGCGCCGCCGCCCCACACGTCGTTGTAGAGCGTGTAGCCGTTGTTGTTCCACGACGCGTACTTGTCCGAGGAGGACCACGTGGCGGCCTGCGCGGGCCCGGCCGCCAGCGCGACGGTCGCTACCGCGGCGGGCACTGCGGTGAGCACAAGCACGCTCCGGCGCTTGAACAGTGGGAGGAGTTTTGCCATGGCGAAGCCTCCGGTCCGGGAAATGGTGCGGATGAAAGTCGAAGCGCTTCGAATAATCGGCCTGTCACATCTGCGAGTCAAGACACTCACAAAGGCCGGATCGGTAAAGAATCAGTCATCGAACAGCCACCAAATGTTCGACGAAAGGGGTCGAAGCGCTTCGACCATGCCAGTCAGCAGGCGAGTCCGACAGGGATTCCCATCGCATCGACATCGAACCCGCGGACGCGGTCAGCCCTCATTGAGCCGTCCAGAACGGAACGCGCTGACCTCGATGCTGCCGGCCTCGAACCCCGCCGCCTCGACTGCTTCCCGGACTCCGGCCAGCGCCGCGACCGCCTGGACGTCGGCGGCGGGCACCTCGACCCGCGCCGCCGTGCCGAGGTCGCGCACCCGCAGGTCGGTGACCGGGATGCGGGCCTGCGCCAACACCGCGCGCAACGCGGTCTCCGCGCGGTCGACGCGCGCCAGCCGGTGCGGCGTGACCTCGATGCCGTGGCGGATGCGGCTGGCCAGGCACGGGGTGGCGGGTTTGTCCCAGGTGGGCAGCGACCGCATCCGGCTGATGTCGCGCACCTCGGTCTTGGTGAGTCCGGCCGCCAGCAGCGGGGTGCGGATTCCGCGTTCGCGGCCGGCGGCGATCCCCGGGCGGAACGGGTCCGCGGCGTCGTCGGCGTTGGTGCCGGTGGCGACCTGGGTGAAGCCGTGTTCGGCGGCGAGGGCGACGATGGTGTCCAAGACCTCGGACTTGCAGAAGTAGCAGCGGTCTTGGCCGTTGGCGCGGTAGCCGGCGCTGCGCAGCTCGTGGGTGCGGGGCGTCAGGTGTGGCACGCCTTGCGATTCGGCGAACGCCCGGGCCGGGTCGAGCTCTCCGGACGCGAGGCTTTCCGAGACCGCGGTGACGGCCAGGACGTCGCCGGGCCCGAGCGCCCGCACGGCGGCCGCTAGCACCAGGGCTGAGTCGGCGCCGCCGGAGTAGGCGACCGCGAGGCGGCCGTAGCCGCCGATGATGTCGAGCAGTGTGTCTGCGGCGCTCACGCGGCACTCCCTGATGAAAGTCGCATCGCGCGTTCGGCGACGGCACGCAGCGGGAGCCCCAGCCGACCGGCGGCGGCGACGAGGTCGTCGTGCTCTGGTTTGGCGCCGTGCGGGCCGTGCTTCACACTGACCGGGACGCCGTCGATGTGGACGGTCTCGAACCACCGCGGCAGCACCGTGCGATCGACGGTGCCGCGGCGGACGCCGAGGGTGCCGGTCTCGGCGAACAGCAGCTCTTGCAGCGCGTCGCAGTCCTGGGGCCGGGCCAGCAGGTGCAGGACGTGGCCGGGCCGGCCCTTCTTCATGACCGCCGGGGTCGCCCACGCGTCGAGGGCTCCGGCCTCCAGCGAGCGGGCGATGACGTGGCCGAGGACCTCGCCGGTCACGTCGTCCAGGTTGGTCTCCAGGACGGTCACGACCTCACCGTCGCCGTCGCCACCGCCGCGCAGCCGCTCGCCGAGGGTCACGGCGACGACGTTCGGCCGGTCGGGGAGAGCGCGCGTGCCCGCGCCGTAGCCGGTGGCGCGCACCGTCATGGCCGGCACCGGATCGAAGCGCGTGTTGAGCGCGCGCAGCAGCGCCGCGCCGGTCGGGGTCACGGTCTCACCGGGGATATCAGTGCCGATGACCGCGGCCCCGGTGAGCAGAGCCAGCGTCGCCGGAGCGGGAGCCGGGATGAGGCCGTGGGCACTCCTGACTCGCCCCGTGCCCAGCGGGAGCGGCGCGCACACGACGTCGTCGACGCCGAGCGCGTGCATGGCGGCCGCGACGCCGACGACGTCCACGATCGTGTCGTGGCCGCCGAGCTCGTGCAGGTGCACGGAGGCCGGATCGGTGCCGTGGATGCGGGCTTCGACCTCTGCGATCGCCCGCAACGCCGCGACGGCGCGCGCCGCGACCGGCTGGGGCACGGCCGCCGAGGCCAGCGCGATGAGCTCGGCGGCGCGGCGTTCGGCGGCGTGATCGGTGACGCGGACGTGGACGCGGGTGGCGGCCAGACCGTGGTCGCTGACCCGCTCGGTGGTCAGTTCCCAGCCGGTCAGCCCGGTGGCCGCGATGGCGGCCCGGACCGGCTCGATCGGGGCTCCGGCAGCCAGGAGCGCGGCGAGCAGCATGTCGCCGGCCAGGCCGGTGAAGGGGTTGATCCAGCAGATCACCGGCGGTCCTCCAGGACGCGGGCGAGCCGGTGGGCGGCCATCGCGGCGCCGAACCCGGAGTCGATGTTGACCACGGTGATGCCGGCCGCGCAGGAGGTGAGCATCGCCAGCAACGCGGTGACCCCTTCCAGGGCCGCGCCGTAGCCGGTGGAGGTCGGGACCGCGATCACCGGGCAGCGCACCAGACCGCCGACCACGCTGGCCAGTGCCCCTTCCATCCCGGCGACGACGATCACCGCGTCCTGGGACCGCAGTCGGTCGCGGACTTGGAGGATCCGGTCGAGCCCGGCGACGCCGACATCGTGGACGGCGGTGACGTCCAGCCCGATCGCGGTCGCGACCGCGGCGGCCTCCACGGCGACCGGGCGATCGGAGGTTCCGGCCGCGACGACCGCGACCCGGAAGTCCCGGCTGCTCGCCGGCCTCCATACGAGCAACCGCGCCTCGGCGTCGTAGTGCCCGAGCACCGCGTTCGGTGCCGCCGCCGGGCTGGCGGGGCCTGCCGAGGCGGCCAGTGCCTCCGCCACCCGGTCGAGCACCGCCTCGGCGGTCTCGGGTTCGATGCGGGTCACCAGCACCGGGCCGGTGTTGCCGTCGAGCAGAGCCCTCGCGATCTCGGCGATCTGCTCCGCGGTCTTGCCGGGGCCGTAGACCACCTCGGGCAGCCCTTGCCGCTGCTCGCGGCCGAGATCCAGCCGGGCGAATCCGAGATCGAGTATCCCGCTCACGACACCGCGTCCGCGAGGTAGGGAATGGTCTGCGGGCCTTCGGGCAGCACACACAGCCGCGCACCTGTTCCGGCGCGCGCCAGCGCTTCGGCGACGGTGGCGGAGATGTCAGCGGTCTGTTCCAGGTGCGCGGTCGCGAGATCGGCGTCACTGAGATGGGATGTGTGCATGACGACGCGGCTTCCCGACTGGATGCGCGCCTGGATCTGCACCTGCCACTGGTCGGGGACGGTCTCGGCCCGGGCGCTGATGGCGTCGAGCAGGGCCCGCGGCGACGCCGCCGAGGCCAGGACCTCGCGGTAGGAGCCGTGGTCGGGGAAGCCGTCGCGGCACTCGGCGGCGCAGACGATCGTCCCGCCCGGCTTGACGACCTGGTACGCCGCGGACATGCCTTTCACGGCCTGGTAGAGGTTCTGGTCCAGCGGGAAGCCGGAGTTGGTGGTGACCACGACGTCGAACGGCGCCTCGACCGCCCGCATCGCGGTCCGGCGCGCGAGCGCGGTGGCCGCGGCGTGCATCGGCGACAGGTCGCCGCCGAAGGCCGCGACGATCTCCTGCTCCCGGTTAAGGACCACGTCGAAGGCGAAGGTGACGCCGGTGGCCTCGGCGATGGCGCGCACGTCGTCGTGGACCGGGTTGCCGTGGATGACGCCCCAGGCGGCGCGGGGGTCGCCGATGCGGGAGGCGTCGTGCAGCACCAGGACGGTCTCCAGCGCGGCCAGCCCCGGGGCGACCAGCTTGGGCCCGCCGGAGAACCCGGCGAAGAAGTGCGGCTCGACGAAGCCGGTGGTGATCCGGACGTCGGCCTCGGCCCATTCCCGGTTCAGCCAGACCGGGACGCCGGCGCCGAAGGTGCCCATCCAGGCGAGCTGCCCCGGATCGCGGGCGTCGTGGTTGACGATCCGGACGCCGTCCACGACCTCGTCGCCGAACATCCGCCGCAGCTCGGCGTCGCTGTTGCCGCGGTGGGTGCCGGTGGCGACCAGGATCACCACGTCCTCGGGCCGGACCACGCCGTCCAGTTCGGCCAGGATCGCGGGGATCATCAGGTGCCGGGGCTGCGGCCGGGTGCCGTCGCAGGCCGAGATGGCGACGGTCTGGCCGCGGCGCACGCGCTCGCGCAGGGGCGGTCCGGCTACCGGGTCGCGCAGCGCGGCCAGCAGGACAGCGCTCTGGTCGGCCGCCGCCTTGTGGTGGACGGGTTCGACGACCGTGGTCACCGCCGGATCCACGTCGATATCGAGGCCTGATTCGCCGTACGCGAGCCGGACTCTCATTCCGGCCCCGCCGGTACCGCCGGCAGCCAGTAGGCGCGGGCCGCGGTACCGCCGAAGACGTCGGCACGCTCATCGGAACTCAGGTGCGCGGTCAGGCTCTCGGCCGCGTCGCAGACTTCGTCATAGGTGGCGGCGAGCAGGCAGACCGGCCAATCGGAGCCGAACATCACCCGGGACGGGCCGAAGGCCTCCAGAACGGTGTCGGCGTACGGCCGCAGATCGGCGATCCGCCACCGGGAACGGTCGGCTTCGGTGACCATGCCGGACAGCTTGCAGTAGACGTTCGGCTCGGCGGCCAACTCCCGCAGCCGCGAAGCCCAAGGCTCCGTCTGGCCCGAGGCGATCGGCGGTTTGGACAGGTGGTCCAGCACGAACGTCAGCTCCGGCAGGGCGCGCACGGTGTCGATCGCGGCGGGGAGCTGATGCGGCACGGTGAGCAGGTCGTAGACCAGGCCCGCCTCGGCGACCGCGCTCAGTCCCCGGCGGACGTCGGGCCGGTTCAGCCACGCGGGATCAGACTCGGCCTGGACAAGGTGCCGGATTCCGACGAGCTTGTCCCCGCCGGTCACCGAGCCGAGCGCGTCCAGGACGTCGGCGATGGGCCCGGCGGTGAGATCGGCCCAGCCGATCACCCCGGCCACCAGATCGGAGCCGGCGGCCAGGGTCAGGAAGTCCCAGGTCTCGTCCAGGTCGGGCAGGACCTGGACCAGGATCGTGCCGTCGATCCGGGCGGCCGTCGTCGCGGCGCGCAGGTCGGTGAGCGTGAAGTCCCGGCGGATGGCTGCCGTGTCCGGTCCGTCGAGCCAGCCCTGTGGCCGGTCTCCCAGCTTCCACAGATGGTGGTGGGCGTCGATGCGGGGCATCAGGGCTGCCCGACGACGTTCCGCTGGCCGCTCAAGCTCAAGTTCGAATTCAAGCTCAGGGCTGTCGATGTCGGCTTGGCGACATGCCGGTCAAGTCTCACGCTTCGTCTCACGCCTCGTCCTCGTCCTGGTGGTCGGCGAGGCGGTCGCGGAACCAGTTCTGCGTGGCGCTGATATGCATCAGGGCCGCGGCCTCGGCCAGCGCCGCGTCGCCGGCGGCGAGCGCGTCGTAGATGGCCTGGTGTTCGGCGATGGTGCGGTCGGCGACGGCGTCGTCGACCAGACCGCGCCAGATCCGGGCCCGCACGGTGCGGCTGGAGATGCCCTCCAGCAGGGAGGCGAGGGTCTGGTTGCCGGTCGCGGCGAACACTGCGCGGTGGAACGCGGCGTCGTGCCGGTTGAGCAGTTCCACGTCGTCCTTGGCCGCGCGCATCGCCGCCAGCTGGCTCTGGACCTCGCCGAGCTCCGCGGCGGTGATCCGCGCGGCGGCCACACCGGTGGCGATCGGCTCGAAGAGCCTGCGCACCTCGGATAGTTCCAGCTGGGTGTCGCCCTGGAGCAGTTCGAAGGCCGCGCCGAGCCCTTCGAGCAGGACCGCCGGCTCAAGGCTGGTCACATACGTCCCGTCGCCGCGCCGGATCTCCAGCACCCGGGCCACCACCAGCGCCTTGACCGCCTCGCGCGTCAGGTTCCGGGACAGCCCCAGCTCTGAGGCGAGCTGCTGTTCCGGAGGCAGCCGGGATCCCGGCGGCAGCTCGCCGGACACGATGAGCTCCCGGATACGGGTGATCGCCTTGTCGGACAGGGACATGCGCGGCAGCGTAACAGCGACATCCCATGACTGGGAAGGAAATGCATCCCATGTCTTCCGGCGCGGAAGAAGGGTTCAGGACCAGACCGGTATAGTCCCCACCGCATCAACGATCTCTGACTGGAGCCCCGATGGCGCCCCTTCCGCGCTCTGCGCCCTCCGCCCAAGCCACTGACGCCCGCGGCGTCATCGCCTTCCTCGACGCGATCGAGGGTGTGCCCGGGATCGAGCCGCACGGCGTCATGCTGCTGCGCCACGGCCAGGTGATCGCAGAGGGCTGGTGGGCTCCGTACACCCCGGACGAACTCCATCACCTGTACTCGCTGAGCAAGCTCTTCACCTCCACCGCGGCGGGGTTCGCCTGGGCCGAGGGGCTCTTGGACCTCGACGCCCCGGTCATCTCCTATTTTCCGGAGCTGGACGCGGAGGTCACGGATCCGGCGAGCCGCTCGATCCTGGTCCGGCACGTCGCGTCCATGTCCGCCGGACACAGCACCGAGCAATGGGACCGGGCCCTGACCGCGGACCCGGACGAACCGGTGCGCGGCTTCCTGCTCGAACCGCCGGACGGCACCCCTGGCGTCACCTTCGCCTACAGCCAGTCCAGCACCTTCGCCCTCGGCGCGATCATCCAGCGCGTGGCCGGACAGTCGCTCGTGGAGTACCTGCGGCCTCGGCTGTTCGAGCCGCTGGGGATCGGCGAGGTGTTCTGGCTACGGCACCCGGCCGGACGAGACCTCGGTTTCGCCGGTCTGCACGCCACCACCGAGGCCGTGGCACGGCTCGGGCAGCTGTACCTTCAGGGCGGATCCTGGGACGGGCAACAGTTGCTGGCGCCGGAATGGGTCGCCGAAGCCACCCGCGCGCACGTGGACAACAGCGGCGGCGGCGACTCGGAGTCGGATTGGGCCAAGGGGTACGGCTTCCAGTTCTGGATGTGCCGCCACGGCTATCGCGGCGACGGCGCATACGGCCAGTACTGCGTCATCCTGCCCGAACAAGACGCGGTCCTCGCCATGACCTCCGAAACCCATGACATGCAAGCCGTGCTCGACGCGGTATGGACCCACCTGCTGCCCGCTTTCGACCGCGAGGGTCCGGCGGCGTCCGACGCGGAGCTCAGCCGACGGCTGACCGGACTCCACCTACCGTTCCCGGACGGAGAAGAGATCCCGGACAGCGAATTCACCGCTGCCCGCTCGGATCTGCGTTTCCTGCAACGGGTCACCCTCGGGCCGCGGACACTGACGCTGCATGAGGAGGACGGCACCACCACGACCCTGCCTTTGGCCACCGGTACCTGGCCGATCGCGGGGCACATTGCGGCGCGCGCCGCCAAGACTGATGCGGACACCGTGACCGTGCACTTGCAGTTCACACTGACGCCACACAAGCTCCGCATCATCTGCGATCTGCGGAGCGGCACCTTCGAAGCGGCCTGGCGGACAGTTCCCCTCATGGACCCGTCGAAGGTCACACTGTCCGCCGTGGCCGACCCCGCACACCGCCTGGGTCTGTGATTCGCCAGCTCCTGTGACTCGTCAGCTCGCTGTGCACACCGGAGTGGGCGCCGGGTTGGCACCGCTGTAGCTCCCCTGGAAGCCGAAGGAAGTGGTGCCCGCCGGTGCGATGACCGCGTCGGAGCTCACCGCGGTGAAGGTTTCGCTTTGCCCGCTGTGGGCTTCGGTCGCGTTCCAAGCGTTGGTGACCTGCTGACCGCCCGGCCACGTCCAGCCGACCTGCCAGCCGCGGGTGGCCGCGGTCCCGGTGTCGGTGATCGTGACGGTG
The DNA here is from genome assembly GCF_015356865.1 of Catenulispora pinisilvae. Lineage (GTDB taxonomy): Bacteria > Actinomycetota > Actinomycetes > Streptomycetales > Catenulisporaceae > Catenulispora > Catenulispora pinisilvae. The sequence continues at coordinate 34,175 of NZ_JAAFZA010000057.1, read as the reverse complement.
GCCGTGAAGCCGTTGTTCCACTGGTTGGTCACCGCGTACGCCGCGGTGCAGCCGGAGTCGGCTCCGGCGCCCTGTGTCGTCGCGGTCGCCGGGGCCGAGGCCGGCGACAGGTTGCCGGCCGCGTCGAACGCCTTGACCGTGTAGGTGTAGGCGGTCGAAGGGCTCAGCCCGGTGTCGGTGAACGTCGTGCCGGTCGTGGTACCGGCGAGCACACCGCCGCGATAGACGTCGTAGCCGGTGACGCCGACGTTGTCGGTCGAGGCCGTCCAGGACAGCGCGACCGAGGTGGACGTGCTCACGGTTGCCGCCACACCAGTCGGGGCCGTGGGCGGCGTGGAGTCCCCTCCTCCCCCGCCGCCGCCGAACCCCGGCGCCTTGATCGTGGCCAGGTAGCCGTCCTTGACGGTGTCGACCGTGGTCCAGTCGTCGTTCAGGATGCCGCCGGTGTCGCCGGAGTCCGGGTTCCAGGACCAGAAGGTCCATTGGTAGGAGTCGGCGCCGTAAGTACCGGTCGGTCGTAGGTAGGACACCAGGGCCTTGAGCCACACCTGGTCGGTGGTGGAGGCCAGGGTGGTGCCGAACTCGCCGACCCAGACCGGCGCGGTGTTCGTCTCGAACAGGTAGCCCCAGTTCTTGTCCCAGATCCCCGGCATGTTGGCCGGGAAGGACGGGTCGGTGAACCACGGCTGGCTGGCCACGCTGGTGGCGTAGTCGTGGGCCGAGTACACCAGCTGGTTCGGGACGTTCAGAACCACGGGATAGGCGCCGGCCCCCTGGAGGTTCCCGCCCCACCAATAGGAGCTGCCGTTGTAGGTCTGCACGCCCTCGACGAAGATCAGCAGGTGCGGGTTCGCCGCCAGCACCGCGTTCCCGGCCCGTTCGGCGGCCAGCCGCCAGTCGATCGTGACGTCCCCGCAGCCCCAGCACGCCGGGTCGTGCGGTTCGTTGTGCAGGTCGATCCCGACCACCGTCGGGTTCCCCTGGTACCGGGTGGCCAGCGCTGTCAGATCATTGATCCAGGTGGATTCCGGGACGGTCGGGGTGTACCAGAGAGCTGACTGCCCACTGGAGTCCGGCCGGTGCCGGTCCAGGATCACCTTCAGCCCGATGGCGCCGGCGTAGTCCACGATCTTGTCCATCACCTGCAACGAGGTCAGGCCCTGCAGGTCGGTGTTCATCTGGTAGAAGTTGATGCTGTTCGGCATGGTGCCGGGCTTGAAGATGTCGTCGCTGTAGGGCAGCCGGATCGTGTTGTAGCCCAGCGATTTCATCTGGTCCATCATCGACTTGTAGTCGCGGGTCCAGAGCCCGTGGACCACGTAGTTGTTCGTCTCGAAGCCGAACCAGTTGACGCCGGCGATGCGGACCGGCTGGTTGGCCGAGTCCAGGATGTCGCGGCCGCTGGTGTGCCAGTAGCCGGCGCCGGCCGCCGCGGCCGGCTCGGGTACCGCCGCAGCCGGTTTGGACGCCGCCGCGGTCGGTTTGGACGCCGCGGTCGCCGGCTGGGCGGCGGTCATGGCGACGAGCATGATCAGCGCCGCGAGCAGGGCTCCGGCCGCCTTGTATCCGGGCAAGCGTCGAAGGCTGATTCGGCGCATGGCGACTCCTGTCTGCGCGGTCTGTGGTCGGTCGTGTTCACTACAGGACACGAACACCGGCCCGGCAACCGGCGCACCCGACGCGCCATCCGGCGCCGGGCACGAAACCGCTTGTCAGCGAAGCTGCCCGGAAACATCGGCGAAACCGGCGGCCGTGAAACTTTCATCGCCGGCCGGCCCCGACGCCGCCTTGAGCAGCAGGTCCGGAGCGGCCCGGACCGGCGCGTTGACGGGGTCGCGACACGCATGGACAGTGCGGGAACCGACCCTCGCCGACAGTGGGGAATCATGCTGCCCAGAACCGTAGGACTCCTACTCGCCGTAGGCTTGGCGGTGAGCACGGCCGCGACCGTCAGCCCCGCCGCCACCGCCTCGGACGCCACGTCAGTCGTCGCATCCGCCGCCGCCCCGGCGCCGGCCGGCCACACGCTGCCGCCGGACACGCGCTTCGCCGTCACCCCCGACAACGAGGCCGCCCGCCAAGCACTGACCGATCTGCACCAAGGCGACCTCACCGATGCCGCGGCCATGGCGAAGCTGGCCACCTGGCCGGAGGCGACCTGGTTCACCGGCGGCACGCCGGACCAGGTCCGCAGCCAGGTCCAGGCCACCGTCCGGACCGCCGCGGCCGAGCGCGCCGTTCCGGTGCTGGTCGCCTACGACATCCCGCTGCGCGATTGCAGCCAGTACTCCGCCGGCGGCGCGGCGTCCGATGCCGCCTACCAGCAATGGATATCAGCGTTCGCCCAAGGTGTCGGCGCCGGCCGGGCCGTGGTGATCGTCGAGCCCGACGCGCTGGCGAACCTGCCCTCGGACTGTAGCGCCACCACCGATCCGACCGGTGCCCTGACCGCCGGGCGCATCGCCGACATCAAGTACGCCGTATCCGCGCTCGAAGCCAAGCCGCAGACGGTCGTCTACCTCGATGCGGGCAACAGCCAGTGGCACTCCGTCGGAGACATGGCGCAGCGCCTGATCCAGGCCGGCGTCAGCCAGGCCCAAGGCTTCTTCCTGAACGTGTCCAACTACCAGCCCACCGACCAGAGCGACCACTACGGCACCTGGATCTCCCAGTGCGTGTGGTTCGCCACCGACGGTCCGGCATGGGCGGCCGGGCACACCGACTACTGCGCCAGCCAGTACTACTCCTCGGCCGCGCCGAACGACGGGAAGCCCGGCGACGCGGTGTCCCCGACCGACCCGAGTACCTGGCACTGGACGGACGCCTGGTACGACCAGAACGTCGGCACGCCCCCGGCCGGGCAGCTGACCCACTTCGTCGTGGACACCAGCCGCGACGGTCAGGGTGCTTGGACCCCGACACCGGGCAAGTACACCGGCGACCCCCAGGTCTGGTGCAATCCGCCCGGCCGCGGGATCGGCGCCGAACCCACCGCCGCCACCGGTGTGGCGCTCGTCGACGCCTACCTCTACATCAAGACGATCGGCGAGTCCGACGGCAGCTGCACCCGCGGCACCGCCGGCCCCGGCGACCCCGAGTACGGCGGCACGGTGGATCCGGCGGCCGGCGCCTGGTGGCCCGCCGAGGCGCTCACCCTCGCCGCGAACGCGGTACCGGCGCTGACGTTCAATCCTCGGCTGTTTCCCTGAGCCAAGTCGGCGAGGTCGGCCGCAAAAAGGCCGGCCGCGCCGACGGCCGCGGCGCCGGGCCCGTACTGCCGCGCAGCGAGATCGGCGGCACGAACAGCCGGTGCCGGGCGGGCGCGTCCGGGTCGGCGAGGCGCTCGACAAGAAGGTCCATCGCGATGGCGCCCATCTCCAGTGCCGGGACGTCGGCGGCGGACAGCGGCGGGCGGAACTCCTGAGCCCACTGGTCCGCCGCGACCCCGGCGATGGAGAACGTCCTCGGGATCTCGTGGCCCGCTCGCTCCAGCCCGCGCTGGACACCCGGCAACGCCGCCTCGTTGACGGTGACGATCGCGGTCGTCGCCGGGCGGGCGGCCAGGATCTCCGCCACGCAGCGCTCGCCGCCGGCGATATCGTCCTCGCAGCAGAACTCTGATCCGCTCACCGCGCGCCGGCCGACCGCCTCGGCGAACCCCTCCCGCGCCCGCCGGCCGGGGCCGTAGCCGGCGGCCACCATGCCGGCCGGCCGGTTGACCAGCGCGATGTGCCGGTGACCGAGGTCGACCAGGTGCTCGACGCACTGGCCGACCAGCGTCGCGTAGTCCACGTCGACCCACCACGTCCCGTCCGGTTCGGCGACCCGGCCGATGGTCACGAACGGCGTCTGGGTCTGCGCGAGGCTGGCGACGCGCGGATCCCGCAGCCGGATCTCCATCAGGATCACGCCGTCCACCCGCCGCCCTCCGACCAAGCGCTCGAACGAGCCGTCATGGTCGCCGCCGGACGGCGAGAGCAGAACGTCGAGGTCGACCCGGGCCGCGGCCTCCACGACGCTGGCGACGAAGCCCAGCTGCATAGACGTCAGCCGGGCATCGGCAGGCGGGATCACCAGGCCCACCGTGCGGGTCCGGCCCTCCTTCAGCGCGCGGGCCGTGGCGCTGGGGCGGTAGTCGAGTTCGTCTATCACCTGCTGGATCCGCCGCCGGGTCTGGTCCGAGACCGGGCGCTTGCCGCTGAGCGCGTACGACACGGTGCTGCGCGCCACCCCCGAGCGGCGCGCTACCTCTCCGATGTTCATGGCTCTCCGCGGTCGGCAGGTCGAATCGATCGGTGATCCGAAGTGTACGGCCGTGACGAGCCAGGCCGCACCGGGCCCAATCGATTTGCGCGCCCGGCCTCAGTCGGCCGGGCGCGCTCTCACAGACCTACCCGAAAGTTCTCAGCTGAGGGTCCATTGCTGGTTGGTCTGGCCGTTGCAGGTCCAGAGTTGGACCAGGGCTCCGTCGGCGGTGGAGGCTCCGCTTACGTCGAGGCAGAGTCCTGATTGGACGCCGGTGATGGTGCCGTTGGAGTTGAGGGTCCATTGCTGGTTGGTCTGGCCGTTGCAGGGCCAGATGATGACTTTGGTGCCGTTGGTAGTGCCCTTGCCGTTGGCGTCCAGGCAGTCGGTGGTCCCGGAGTCGGTGACGGCGAGCTCACCGGTGGAGTTGTGGGTGAAGCTCTGGTTGCTTTGGCCGTTGCAGTCGTAGATCTGCACCTGCGTGCCACCCGTGGTGGTGGCGTTGGGCACGTCCAGACACTTACCGGCACCCACCGCGTGCAGCGCACCACCGGAAGAACCGCCGCCGGGTGTTCCGCCGAGAGCACTCACCGTGGCGTTGTAGGAGGGCTTGGGCTGGTAGTTCTGGTCATACATCGTGGCCGCGCCCCATCCGGAGAACGTCCCGGGAATCCAGGAGTCGGGGTCTCCCACACCCCATTGGGAGATCCCGACGCAGCGGCTGACGGCGAGGCAGTCCTTGACGACCGCGGTGTAGTCCGAGGCCTGCTGTTGGAGGTTGGCCGAACTGGCCGGGAGCTGGATCCGGTCGTCGAGTTCGGTCACCGCCACGTCCAGGCCCAAAGCGGCGAAGCGCTGCATGTTCGCCTGCATGTCGGACGGTATCTGCCCGAGGATGAAGTGGCTCTCGAAGCCGATGCCGTTCAGCGGCACGCCCTGCGCCAGCAGCGACTGCGCGAGGCTGTACATGGCGTTGCTCTTGGCGTTCTCGCCCTCGATGTTGTAGTCGTTCAGGTAGAGCTTGGCGTTCGGGTCGGCGGCGTGCGCCGTGCGGATGGCGTCGGCGATGTAGCCCGAGCCCATGGCGTTGTAGAACGTGTCCTGGCGCAGCGAGCCGTCGTCGTTGAAGGGTTCGTTGACGACGTCCCAGGAATACACCTTGCCCTTGTAGTGCGTCGCCTCGGTGGTGATGTGCGCTTCCATGGCGCCCTGGACCTGATTCGACGGCAGAGCGCTGACCCATCCGGGCAGCTGGCTGTGCCAGACGAGGTTGTGGCCGCGCACGCGGAGGTTGTTGCTCTGGGCCCAGGAGACGATCTGGTCGCCGGGACCGAAGTTGTAGGACCCGTTCGAGGGCTCGATCGTGTCCCACTTCATTTCGTTCACCGGCGTGACCATGTCGAACTGCGCGCTGGCGACGTTCGCGATCGTGCCGCTCAGGCCGCCGTCGGCCAGGGCCGTGCCGAAATACCGGTTCTGCGCTTCGGCCAAGCTCCGCAGCGACGTCGCCGCGGCGGCCGGCTGGACGGTGAGGGCCGCGGCGGCCGGGACCGCCAAGGCGACCGCGGCCGCCATGGCCAGGCCGCGGGCCAGGCCGCGACGTGCCGGGATTCTGCTCTGGATCATCAAGAACTCCGCTGGTCGGACAGGACTGGGGAACAGCTCGCGACAATCGGCCCGGCATCCGTGGTGGGCGAAGCTGTGACTCCCACGAAAGCCCGCGGCGGGCGCGGTGTCAAGAAACTGCGAAAGTTTCGTAGCTCCGCCGAAACAACTTGACTGGTCATCAGAGAGCTCTTGACAGAACACACAACGTGCAGCACCGTCTAGCGCCGAGACACCCCCGCGACATCCGCTCTGCCGAGCGCTGGCCGCGGGCCGAAATGTTAGCGCTAACATTCCGCCGCTCCGGACCGGCAGCCGAGGGCGTCGGAGGGCAGCGCCCCTCATCCGAAAGAGTCGCGTTCTAGGAGCTCAGATGACACACAGCGCAGCGCTATCCGGAAGTCCACCGGTTCGCCACCGATTGCGAGCGCTAACATTTCTCGCCGCGGCGGTCCTCCTCGTGGCCGGCGCCGTGGCGACCGGGATGGCCAACGCCACTCCGGCCCGCGCCGCGACCACCGGGCCCTGCGACATCTACGCCTCCGGCGGCACGCCGTGCGTGGCCGCGCACAGCACCACACGCGCGCTGTACGGCACTTACAACGGTTCGCTCTACCAGGTGCGGCGGTCCTCGGACAACGCCACGACGAACATCGGCGTGCTGAGCGCGGGAGGCTTCGCGAACGCCGCCGCCCAGGACTCCTTCTGCGCGAACACGACCTGCGTGATCACCGTGATCTACGACCAGTCCGGACGCGGCAACAACCTCACCCAGGCGCTCGGCGGCGGCGCCGCGCCCGGCGCGGACAACCTCGCGGTCGCCACCGCCGCTCCGGTCACCTTGAGCGGGCACGAGGCTTACGGCGTGTTCATCCCGGCCGGTACCGGCTACCGCGACGACTCCACCAACGGCATCGCCACCGGTGACAACGCCGAGGGCGAGTACGCGATCTTCGACGGCTCGCACTACAACGGCGGCTGCTGCTTCGACTACGGCAACGCCGAGACCAACAACAACGACGACGGCAACGGCACCATGGAAGCCATCTACTTCGGGAACATCCGGGTCTGGGGCTACGGCTCCGGAAACGGCCCGTGGATCATGGCCGACATGGAGAACGGCCTGTACTCCGGACAGAACGCCGGCTACAACGCCAACGACCCCAGCATCAGCGACCGGTTCACGACCGCGATCATCAAGGGCACCGCGAACCAGTGGGCCATCCGCGGTGGCAACGCGCAATCCGGAAGCCTGTCCACGTTCTACTCCGGCCCGCGCCCCAACGTCTCCGGCTACAACCCGATGCGCAAGCAGGGCGCCATCATCCTGGGCACCGGCGGCGACAACAGCCGAGGCTCGGACGGCACCTTCTACGAAGGCGTCATGACCTCCGGCTACCCCTCAGACGCGACTGAGAACGCCGTCCAGGCCAACATCGTCGCAGCCGGATACTCCACCAGCAGCACCGGTTCTTCCGGTGGTGCGCTGCACGCGGTGGGTGCCGGTAAGTGTCTGGACGTGCCCAACGCCACCACCACGGGTGGCACGCAGGTGCAGATCTACGACTGCAACGGCCAGAGCAACCAGAGCTTCACCCACAACTCCACCGGTGAGCTCGCCGTCACCGACTCCGGCACCACCGACTGCCTGGACGCCAACGGCAAGGGCACTGCCAACGGCACCAAAGTCATCATCTGGCCCTGCAACGGCCAGACCAACCAGCAATGGACGCTCAACTCCAACGGCACCGTCACCGGCGTCCAATCAGGACTCTGCCTCGACGTGAGCGGAGCCTCCACTGCCGACGGAGCCCTAGTCCAACTCTGGACCTGCAACGGCCAGAGCAACCAGCAATGGACCCTCAGCTGAGGCTCCGGCTTTCCAGAAGGCTTCATCGAATCGATTCGAGAACCGTCACATCTCGGAGGTGAAACAGTGTTCAGATCCATCCTCACAGGAGTCCGCAGACCCCTGCGCCCGGTGCTGATGCTCGCGTTCGCGGCCATCCTGGCCGTGGCCGGGATCCAGGTCGGGGCGACGACCGCGCGCGCCGCCACGTCGCTGCCCTGCGACGTCTACGCCAGCGGCGGTACGCCCTGCGCTGCCGCGTACAGCACCGTGCGTGCGCTCTCCGCCTCGTACGACGGGCCGCTCTACCAGATACAGCGCGCGTCGGACAGCAGCCGCACGGACGTCGGCCTGCTGGCCGCCGGCGGCTACGCCAACGGCGCCGCGCAGGTCTCGTTCTGCGCCGGCACGTCGTGCACCATCACGAAGCTCTACGACCAGACGTCCCACCACAACGACATGCCGATCTCGTCGGGCGGGTTCTGGAAGGGCCCGGGTCCGAACGGCTCGGACGTCGGCGCGGACGCCATGGCCCTGCCGGAGACCGTCGACGGCCACCAGGTCTTCGGCGTCAAGGTCCATCCCGGTGTCGGCTACCGCATCGACAACACCGCCGGCCTGCCCACCGGATCGCAGCCGGAGGGGGTCTACATGGTCACCTCATCCAGCTACTACAACTCGCAGTGCTGCTTCGACTTCGGCAGCGCCGAGACCGACCACAGTGACGACGGCAACGCGACGATGAACGCGATCGAGTGGGGCAACGCGTGCTGGTTCGGCGGCTGTACCGGACCGGGGCCATGGGTGGAGGCCGACCTGGAGAACGGCATGTACAGCACCAACACCGGCCCGAACACCTCGAACAACCCCGGCGTGAACCATCCGTTCGTGACCGCGTTGGAGAAGAACAACGGGACGTCGAACTTCACTCTGAAAAACGGGGACGCGACCACCGGCGGCCTCGCGACGACGTATTCAGGGCCACTACCGAACAACTACAGCCCGATGAAGGTACAGCCGGACGTCGAACTGGGCACCGGCGGCGACAACAGCAACGGCGGCCAGGGCGAGTTCTTCGAGGGCGCCGTCACGACCGGTTTCCCCACGGACGCGACCGAGAACGCGGTCCAGGCGACCATCACCGGCGCCGGCTACTCGGCACCGGCACCGCCGCCCGGCGGCGCGCTGCACGCGGTCGGCGCGGGCAAGTGCCTGGACGTGCCGAACGCCACCACGACCGGTGGCACGCAGGTGCAGATCTACGACTGCAACGGCCAGAGCAACCAGACGTTCGCGCACAACTCCACCGGTGAGCTCGCCGTCACCGACTCCGGCACCACCGACTGCCTCGACGCCAACGGCAAGGGCACTGCCAACGGCACCAAAGTCATCATCTGGCCCTGCAACGGCCAGACCAACCAGCAGTGGACCCTCAACTCCAACGGCACCGTCACCGGAGTCCAATCAGGACTCTGCCTCGACGTAAGCGGAGCCTCCACCGCCGACGGAGCCCTCGCCCAACTCTGGACCTGCAACGGCCAGAGCAACCAGCAATGGACCCTCAGCTAAGGCTCCCCCCAAACGCCGGGGCGGCGCTGAGGGATCGCCGCCCCGGCCCCCTCCTGATCCAGTACCCATCGAGCACTGACCTCGCCGGAGGCTCCCGCCACGTCGAAAGGACGTCGAATGCCCTCCTCCCGCTTCCCCATCAGCCGCCGCACTCTCCTCACCGCCGGAAGCGCGGGCGCGGCCGCCGCGTTCGGCCTGCTGCGTTTCGCGCCGGCGGCCTCGGCCACCGGCGGCCCGCAGAGCTACACGGCATCCTGGTCCTCCGTGGATCAGCACCCGGCGACGCCGGAGTGGTTCCAGGACGCCAAGTTCGGGATCTACTACCACTGGGGCGCCTTCTCCGTCCCGGCCTTCAGCAGCGAGTGGTATCCGCGCAACATGTACAACCCGGGCTCGATCGAGAACCAGCACCACATCGCGACCTACGGGGACCCGTCGGTGTGGCCGTACCACAACTTCATACTCGGGGCGAACGACAAGGCGGGCAACTTCACGAAGTTCGCGCCCAAGCTGACCTCGGCCGGCGGCGGCTGGGACCCGAACGCGTGGGCTCAGCTGTTCAAGGCCGCCGGCGCGAAGTTCGCCGGCCCCGTGGCCGAGCACCACGACGGCTACTCGATGTGGAACAGCCAGGCCAACGAGTGGAACTCGGTGAAGACCGGCCCGGGGCTGGACCTGGTGAGCCTGCACGCCCAGGCGATCCGCGCGCAGGGCCTGAAGTTCATGACGTCCCTGCACCACGCCTACCACTTCCTCGGCTACTACCAATACGTGCCGCAGCAGTCCACGGCGACGTTGCAGAAGCTGTACGGACAGATGGGCTCCACGGCGGAGAACCAGTTGTGGTTCGCCAAACTGGTCGAGGTGATCAACGGCTACCAGCCGGACATGATCTGGCAGGACTTCGACCTGAGCAACGTCCAGGAGTCCGAACGCCTGGCCTTCCTGGCGTACTACTACAACCAGGCCGTGGCCTGGAACAAGGACGTCGTGGCCACCTACAAGGACGGCTTCGACACCTCCGGCGAGGTCTTCGACTTCGAACGCGGCGGTCCCGACGGCCTGCTCACCCCGTACTGGCTCACCGACGACTCCATCTCCTCCTCCAGTTGGTGCTACACCGTCGGGATCGGCTACTACACGACCCAGGCGCTGCTGCACGCGCTCATCGACCGGGTGGCCAAGGGCGGCAACATGCTGCTGAACATCGCCCCGATGGCCGACGGCACCATCCCCTCCGGCCAGCAGGCCATCCTGCTCGGCATCGGCGACTGGCTCGGCCGCTTCGGCGAGGCGATCTACGCCACCCGCTCGTGGAGCTCGTACGGCGAGGGCCCGACCGCCATGGGCGGCGGATCCTTCTCCGGTCCCAAGGCCGGCACGCCGCTGGATGTCCGCTTCACCCGCAGCAAGGACAACACCGTCCTGTACGCCACGGCCCTGGGCTGGCAGGGCGGCACGATGACCGTGACCACCCTGAACTCCAACCAGATCAACCTCAGCACCCTGGTCTCCGCGCAGCTGCTGAACAACACGGCGGGGACATACACCAACCTGCCCTCGCCGGTTCAGGACGCCGGCGGCCTGCACTTCACGATGCCGTCGTCCACCGCACCCTTCAACGCCCTGGCCTACACGGTCAAGCTGACGTTCTCCGGGCAGATCCCGGCCCTGGGCGCCGGGCCCGTCCCGACCGGCTGGGCGAAGATCGCCAACGCCGCCAGCGGTCTGGTCCTGGACAGCGGCGGCGGCGTCGCCTCCGGCTCGGACCTGAAGCAGTGGAGCTACAACGGCAGCACCAACCTGCAATGGCAGCTGGTCCCGCTCGGCGGTGGCTACTTCCGGATCGTCAACAACACCAACGGCATGGTCGCCGACAGCTGGGGCGACACCGCCAACGGCGCGCCGGCCCGCCAGGCGGCGTGGAACGGCGGCAACAACCAGCAGTGGAGCCTGAACAGCGCCGGCAACGGGCTCTACCACATCGTCAACCGCGGCACCGGCACCGCGCTGGACGGCGCGGGGAGCACGACGGCCGGTGCCGCCACGGTGCTGTGGAGCCCGAACTCCAGCCCGAACAACGCGTGGTCGATCGTCGCGGTCTGACCCGAGAAACCCTCACCCGATCGCGATGAGGCAGGCGGTCCCGGGTTCAGGGAGCTGCACGGTCAGCTCACCTGTCCCCGGGATCCAGCCGATCGAGCATTTCGGGTCTTGCGGGAACAGGACGCTGACATCGACATCACGGCCCTTGAGATGCGGTATGAGCAGCGTCTGCCCGGCGGCGGACTCCTCCCCGGGACGGCGCCACACAGTCACGTAGGTCGTCGCCGCGCCGCGCAGCCCCAGCGCGATCCAAGGGTCTGTCCAGCCCGGCAGTCCCAGCGGCCACAACGGCACAGAGGCCGCAATGTCCGTACGGATCCGTTTGTAGACGGCGACCGCGTCGGCGACCTGGGCGTGCTGCTCCGGCGTCATCCGATCCAAGTGCCCTGAGAGGTAGAAGCGGCCGAGCAGTGCGTTGCACAACGCGAAGGCGTTCTCGGCATCGCTGAAATCAGGCTGCGGATACGCCCAGTTCGCAGCCTGCTCCGGGGCGATGGCGGCCGGCGCCGCGGCGGCGATCGACGGGTAGCGGTAGTGCTCCTGCTGGTCGCTGGTCGACTGGAGTTGGAGACGGGACAGCATCGCGTAGTCGCTGCGCATGGCGCCGGAGGCGCAGTTCTCCAGCGTCAGCCCGGGGTGGCGGTCTAGGACGCCGTCGAGCCAGGCCAGCAACGCTCGTTCGTGGCCGAGCAGGCCCGCGCCGGGATCGCCGGTGGGCAGGTCGGTGCCCGGGCCGGGGTTCACGTTGTAGTCGAGCTTGAGATAGCCGACCCCGTAGTCGGCCACGAGCCGGTCGACCACGGCGTCGAGGTGTCCGACCGCGGCCGGGTGGCGAAGGTCGAGGTGATACCGGCCGTTGTCGACGACACGCTCACCGGCACGCTGGAAGAACGCGGCGTCGGGCAGCGTCTCGGCCAGCGGGCTGCGCACGCCTACCACCTCGGGTTCCAGCCAGAGTCCGGGAACCATGTCCCGGGCCCTGATCCGGTCCACGACCTCGATCAGGCCGCCGGGGAAGCGGACCGCCGACTCCTCCCACTCCCCGACCGTGTTCCACCACCCCTCCCACCCGGCGTACCAACCCGCGTCGATGACGAAGTACTCCGCACCGGCCTCGGCCGCGGCGTCGATCAGGGGCCGCAGACGCTCAGTCGTCGGGTCGCCCATCACGGTGTTCATGTAGTCGTTGAAGATCACCGGGAGGTCGGCGTGGTCCGGATGCGGGCGCCGCAGAGCCCTGCGATAGGCGGTCATGGCCGCAGTCGCCTCGGCGAACCCGTCGCCGCCGTCCCCTGAAGCACCGATGGCGACCGCCGCGGGGACCGTCGTGAATTCGCCACCGGGATGGAGCCCCTGGTGCCACTGGTGGTCGCGGTCGGTCGGTCCCAGCAGCGCGACGTACGCGATTCCCGTGTACTCCCCCACCTCCCAGCGCCATCCCCCGGGACTTTCCACTTGCCACATCAGGGTCCGTCCACTGTCGCGGGCGGTCAGCGCCCCCATGGGCAGGTGACGCCCCGTCGACCAGGTCCCCTGGCTGGTCCGCGAAAAGCTGCTGCGCGCCTCTTGGCGGTGCCGGCCGAAGTTCATGTCGACGAGCACCTCGCGCAGCGCGCGCCGCTGCCAGCGGCCTTCGGCCAGCCATTCGTTGTCGGCGTGCCAGACGTCCAGCCCCGCCACCCCGCCGTCGCCGTCGGCGATGCCGCCCAGAATCATGGACGTGACCGACTCCACGACCAGGCTCTGCTCGCCCCGGTTGGCCAACCGGACCCAGCTCTGCACCGCGCTGACGCCGTCGGGGGTGCGCAGATGCACCTGGGCGGTCAGCCCGGTGTCCGGATCCGCCAGATCGACGCGCAGGCACAGCCATCCGCCCTCGCGGGACTCCTCATGACGCTGATATGCCAGGCGCTCGCCGAACACGGTCCCGGTGGCGCGCTCGGCGGCCGCCCACCGTCCGTGCCCGGCGACGAGTACTTCGACCAGGGGCAGCCCGTCGGAGGGATCGACCGGACCGTCCGGGCCCACTCCGACGATCCGGACGCGGCGCTGTGTGTCGACGTGGAAATCGACGCGCAGCGCCGCGTGGCCCCAGGAGAACGTTGCTTCGTCTGTCACGCGTACCCCAGATCTCGATGATCGCTGTCAACCGCTTGCGGAACGGCCGGCTCGGTCTGTCTCTTGACCGATACCTGACTCGTCGTTAGCTTCTTCCATCAGAAACATTCGCGCAATGATAGCGAAACTTTCGCTCCGCCTCGCCATCCCAGCACCGCCACCCTGTCGGAGGGGCCATGCACAGATCTGCCCGTACCCGTTTCCTGCACCTCGGCGCGGCCCTCGCGCTGGCCGCGGGCGGCACGATCGCCGCGGTCGCACCGGCGGCGTCCGCTCAGCCGCTGGTCTCCGCCAGCACCTCCGCCACCGTCACGGTGAACGCCGACCAGTCCCTGGCCACGCTTCCGGCGACCGGCACGGGGGTCAACTTCGCCGTCTACGACGGCACCATCGCCACCTCGCCAGTCCAAAGCGCGCTGCGCACCGGAGGCCTGGGCGCCGTGCGCTATCCCGGCGGCAGCTACGCCGACGCCTACCACTGGCAGACCAACACCGTCGACGGAGGCGGCTACGTCGCTCCGAACACCGATTTCGACGACTACATGAGCACCGTCCGCGCCGCCGGAGCCCAAGCGGTCATCACCGCCAACTACGGCTCCGGCACTCCGCAGGAGGCCACGGCCTGGGTGCAGTACGCGAACGTCACCAAGGGCTACGGCGTCAAGTACTGGGAGATCGGCAACGAGCAGTACGGCAACGGCGAATACGGCTCCAAGTGGGAGAACGACACCCACTCCAGCCACAGCGCCACGACGTACGCCACCAACCTGCTGCAGTACGCCTCGGCGATGAAGGCGGTCGACCCGACCATCAAGATCGGCGCCGTGCTGACCACCCCCGGCTCCTGGCCGGACGGCATCGTCGGCCCCGGCGACACCCAGGACTGGAACCACACGGTCCTGTCGATCGCCGGCTCGAAGATCGACTTCGTGATCGTACACACCTACCCGAGCAGCACCAGCGAGGCCGACCTGCTGACCAAGCCGCAGGCCCTGGTCCCCGGCATGATGAGCGCCGTGCACTCGCTCATCAACCAGTACGCCGGCGCCAACGCCCCCAACGTCGGCATCGCGGTGACCGAGGCCAACGCCACCTCCTACCGGGACACCGCGCCGAACGGCCTGTTCGCCCCGGACGAGTACCTGACCCTGATGGAGAACGGCGCGTTCAACGTCGACTGGTGGGACCTGCACAACGGCACCGACTGCACCAACCTCACGACGGTGGACGGCGCCACCGATTACAACGACTACGGCATGCTCTCCAGCGGAGCCTCCTGCGAGCCGGCGCAGAACACCCCGTTCCCGGCCTACTACGGCACCGAGATGATCTCCAAGCTCGGATCGCCCGGCGACACCCTGGTGTCGGCGAGCGCTTCGACGTCGCTGCTGTCCGCGCACGCCGTGAAGCGCGCGAACGGCGATGTGGACGTCATGCTCATCAACAAGGACCCGAACAACAATGCCTCGGTCTCACTGTCCTACAACGGCTTCACGCCGGGTTCGGGCACGCCGACCGTGTACTCGTACCTGAAGAACGGCACCTCGATCACCTCCTCCGCGACCGGCAGCGCCACCAGCCAGACCGTCCCGGCGTACTCGGTCGTGGTCGTCCAGCTGCACCCGGGCACCGGCGGCTCCCCAAGCTCGACCGGCGAGCTGCACGCGGTCGGCGCCGGCAAGTGCCTGGACATCAACGGCGCCAGCACGACGGCCGGGACCCAGGCGCAGATCTGGGACTGCTCCGGCAGCACCAACCAGATCTGGACGCACACCGCGTCCAACCGGCTGACCGTCTACAGCGGCAGCAGCCAGATGTGCCTGGACGCCTACGGCAAGGGCACCGCCAACGGCACCAAGGCCGACATCTGGTCCTGCAACGGCGGGGCCAACCAGCAGTGGACCCTGAACTCCAACGGCACCATCACCGGGGCCCAGTCCGGATTGTGCCTGGATGCCAGCGGCGCCGGAACCGCCAACGGCACCCTGGCCCAACTGTGGACCTGCAACGGCCAGAGCAACCAGCAGTGGACGCTCGGCTGACGCCGCGGTCACGCTGGGCGCCGGTGCGGGCAACTTTCTGCCCGCACCGGCGAAAGTTTGCAAGGATGCCACGACCGTGGTGTATGAATAGGGCGTGGCGGACGAGGAGACGCAAGTGAGCGAGCCGGGAGGACAGCGCGAACGGGGGCCCGTGACCATCGCGCACATCGCGGAGACGGCCGGCGTGTCGGTGCCCACCGTGTCCAAGGTCCTCAACGGCCGGTCCGGGGTGTCGGAGCAGACCCGGGCCCGCGTCGAGGAGCTGATCGAGCGCTACGGCTACCGCAAACCGCCGGTCAAGGGCAACGACATCCTGGAGCTGGTGTTCCACGAGCTGGCCGGGATGCAGGCCGTGCCGGTCATCCGCGGGGTCGAGCAGGTCGCGCGCAAGCACCGGTTCGGCGTCGTGATCTCCGAGTCCGGGCCGGCCGCCGCCACGGCCACGGCCGTGGACGACCTCCTCGAACGGCGGCCGCGGGCGGTGCTGGCGGTGGCCCGGCTGTCCGAGGCCGGGCGCGACCTGCTCAAGACCCGCGGCATCCCCTACCTGGTCCTGGATCCGACCACCGAGCTGCCGGACGATGTGCCGTTCGTCGGCGCCACGGACTGGCGGGGCGGGCAGACCGCGACCCGGCACCTGATCAAGCTGGGCCACCGGCGCATCGCCGTCATCAGCGAGCCGGACCAGCTGCCGTGCCGCGCGCGCCTGGCCGGTTTCCACTCGGCGATGCAGTCCGCGGGCCTTCCGGTGGCTCCGGAATCGGTCGTCGAGGCTCCGCTGACCCGCGAGGACGGCTACGCCGCCGCGCTCGGTCTGCTGGCGCGCGCCGACCGGCCGACCGCGATCTTCGCGTCGAGCGACCTGCAGGCGCTGGGTGTCTATCGCGCGGCGCGCGAGGCGGGCCTGCGCATCCCGGAGGACCTGAGCGTGGTCGGGTTCGACGACCTGCCGGTCGGCGCGTGGGTGGAGCCGCCGCTGACCACCGTGCACCGGCCGCTGGCCGAGATGGCCGCGGCCGCCGCCGAGCTGGCGCTGAGCCTGGGACGCGGGGAGGAGCCGGCGCAGATAGGGGTGGAGATGGCCACCACGCTCACCGTGCGGGAGAGCACCGCGCCGCCGGCGACAGCAGGCTGACACCCCGTCCTGATCAGGACCCTGAACCCTGGCTGGCCGCCGGACTCGTCGATCGACGCCGCGGCCACCGCCCGGGCTGTCGAAGCGCGGGCTGACCCACCGATCACCGGGAGACCGTCACATGGCTTCTCTGCCCGACCGCGTCCTGTTCGGCGCGGCCTACTACCACGAATACCAGCCCTATGAGCGACTCAAGACCGACCTGGACCTGATGGCCGAGGCGAAATTCACCGTCATCCGCGTCGGCGAATCCGTCTGGTCCACCTGGGAGCCCGAAGACGGCCGGTTCGAGCTGGACTGGTTGCGGCCGGTCCTGGACGGCGCGCACGAGCGCCGGATATCGGTCGTCCTCGGCACGCCGACCTACGCCGTGCCGCCGTGGCTGGCCCGGCGCTACCCGGAGATCGCCACCGAATCGGCCACCGGCACGCGGGTCGGCTGGGGCGCGCGCCAGGAAGCAGACTTCTCCCATGCCGCGTTCCGGTTCCACGCCGAGCGGGTGTCCCGGGCCATCCTGGCGCGTTACGCGTCGCATCCGGCGGTCATCGGCTTCCAGGTGGACAACGAACCAGGCCTGCGGCTGCCGCACAACGAGGGCGTCTTCCAGCGCTTCGTCGACCATCTGCGCGCCGAATACGGCGACGTGGCGACCCTGAACCGCGAGTGGGGGCTGGTCTACTGGTCGCACCGGTTGACGAACTGGGCCGACCTGTGGCGCCCGGACGGCAACGCCCAGCCGCAGTACGACGCCGCGTGGCGGGCCTTCCTGGCCCGGCAGACCACCGAGTTCGTGGCCTGGCAGGCCGCCATCGCGCGCGAGTACGCCCGGCCCGACCAGTTCGTCACCACGTGCCTGTCGTATGCCCACGTCGCCCTGGAGGACGACGAGCTGACCGACGCCTTGGACGTCGCGGCGGGGAACCCGTACTACACGATGCAGGACGGCCTGGCGTTGCCGGACCCGACGCCGGACGGCCATGAGCAGATATGGCAGACCACCGGTGTGTGGGCTCTGTACCAGAGCGCGGACCGCATGTTCTCCTCCCGCCAGGAGCCGTTTCTCGTCACCGAGACCAACGCGCAGGCCATCGGATCGCCGTGGGACAACCGGCCGGCCTTCGACGGGCAGTGGCGGCAGGCGGCCTGGGCCCTCGTCGCCCGCGGCGCCCGGATGGTCGAGTACTGGCACTGGCACACGCTGCACTTCGGCGCGGAGACCTACTGGGGCGGGGTCCTGCCGCACAGCGGCCGCCCGGGGCGGGTGTACGCCGAGCTCGCGCGCCTGGGTGCGGAGTTCGAGGCCGCCGGTCCCCTGGTCGCCGGAATCGAACCCGACGCCGACATCGCCTTGGTCTATTCAGTGCCGAGCAACTGGCTCATGCAGAAGTACCCGCCGCTGGCCGGGCCCGACGACGGTCCGGACGCCGCGTCGTACCACCGCATCTTCGACTCCTTCTACCGGGGCGTGTTCGAGGCCGGACGGCAGGCTCGCATCTACCACGCCCGCCAACTGCACGATCCGCGGGGCGAGCGGGCGGGGATGACGCCTGAGGAGATGGCCGGCAAGCACCCGGTGCTGATCGCGGCCGGCCTGTATCTCGCCGACGACGCGACGCTCGACTGGCTGGCCGCCTACGCCCACGCCGGCGGCCACCTCGTCCTGGGCCCGCGCACCGGCTACGGCGACCACGAAGCGCGGGCCCGGCACGAACCGGCTCCGGCGCGCCTCGTGGCGGCTGCGGGGGTCTGGTACGACGAGTTCAGCAATCTGGACGCCGAACTACCGGCGCGCGCCGTTCCCGGCAGTCCGCTCGGCCTCCCGGCCGACGCCGCGGCGACCCGCTGGGTCGAGGGGCTGACCGTCACCGGCGCCGAAGTGCTGGCGGAGTACGCGCATCCGCACTTCGGGCGCTGGCCGGCGGTGACGAGCCGGCGCCACGGCGCGGGCCGCGTCACCTGCGTCGGCACCGTCCCGGGCCGGTCGATGGCCCGCGCGCTGGCCGCCTGGCTGGCGCCGACGCCGCGCGGCGGCTGGCGTGACCTGCCGGAGTCCGTCACCGCGACGACCGGCACCGCCCGGGACGGGCGTGGCGTCCATGTCGTGCACAACTGGAGTTGGGAGCCTGTCCGGGTCGCGGCGCCGGTCGACCTGGACGATGTCCTGGCCTCCGGCTCCGGCTCCGGCTCCGGCTTCGTCGCCGCCGGCGAGGTGATCGACCTGGGTCCCTGGGACGTCCGGGTCTTCGTCGTCGGCGACGTCGGGTAGCGGTGGGCAGCTGCTCGTGTCAGGGTGCTGCGGGTGTCACCCGCAGCACCGGCATGGGCGCGTCCGCGCGGCCTTCCGGCAGGCGCACCATCAGCTCCTGCGGCCCGTGCTCGAACTCCAGCGGGTCGGGATGGCCGAGCAGGTGCACGGACCCGACTTCCCGGTTGTAGAGCGTCAGCTCCCGCCCCAGCGACCGCACGTGGATCCGGCCATCGTCGGCGCCGCCGAGCGCCGTCACGTACAGATGCTTGTCCCGCGTGGTGAAACGCAGGTCGGCCGGGCCGTAGGCGGGCTGGTCGTTCTCGGTGAACTGGCCTTCCTCGACGCGCGAGGGTCCTTCGCCGTAGACGAGCCACGGGCGGCTGGCATACACGGCCTCGCCGTTGACGGCGAGCCACGCGCCGATCTCCCGCAGCAGCCCGGCTTCGTGCTCCGGGATGCTGCCGTCGGCCTTCGGCCCGATGTTCAGCAGCAGACAGCCGTTCTTGCTGACCACGTCGAGGAGGAAGGCCAGCAGGTCGGTGCCGCTCTTGTAGTCGTGGCCGTCCACATGGCCCCAGGACGTGCGGGAGACTGCGGTGTCGGACTGCCACGGATCGGGCCGCAGTTCGGCGCTGGCGCCGCGCTCGACGTCGTAGACCGCGGTGCCGGGGGCGAAGGCGTCGTGCTTGTAGGCGAGCACCGGTCCGCGCTGCCAGGAAGCGGCCTTGTTGTAGTAGTAGGCGGCGAGCCGGGGCAGGTACGGCTTGAACGCGGGCTGGTGGATCCACCAGTCGAAGTACAGCATCTGCGGCTGGTAGCGATCCACCAGCTCCGCGGTGCGGGCCAGCCAGTCCTCCAGGTACTGCGGGGTCGGCGGCAGTTCCTGCGGTTGGGCCGGTCCGTAGAGGTCTGCGTGGCCGCCGGCGCGCACGTCGGAGTCGAAAGCCATCCCGCCGTTCATGAACCACCAGTGTTCGGCACGGTGCGTCGACACACCGAACACCATCGACTGCGCGCGCACCGCGGTGGCGAGTTCGCCGATCACGTCCCGCTGCGGACCCATGGCCACGGCGTTCCACGGGTTGAGAGCGGTGTCGTACATGGCGAAGCCGTCGTGGTGCTCGGCCACCGGGACGACGTACTGCGCGCCGGCCTCGCGGAACAGCGCGGCCCAGCTGTCGGCGTCGAAGTTCTCGCCGGTCAGCTTGGGGATCAGGTCCTTGTATCCGACCTTGTCCTGCGGACCGAACACCTCTCGGTGGTGTTCGTACTCCGGGGAGCCCTGCACGTACATGTTGCGCGGGTACCACTCGCTGCCGAACGCCGGGACGGAGTACGGGCCCCAGTGGATGAAGATCCCGAACTTGGCATCCCGGTACCAGTCGGGCACTCGGTATCCGGCCAGAGACTCCCAGCTGGCGCCGAAGGGACCGGCCCCCACGGTCTGGTCCAGGGCACTCAGTATCTCGGGCACGGTCGTCATCAGAATCCTCCGGAAACATAGTCGAACCAGTCGAAGCGCACCGTGCCGGCCGTGGCGTACATGCCGATCACCCGGCCGGTGAAGCCGCCGGCCACTTCGGTGGACAGATACCGGCCGTCCAGCGCGGCCAGGTCCGTCGACCCGCCGTCAGCCTCCGGCCCGGCAACCGCGAACGACACGGTGTCCGGGCCGCTGCGCGCGTCCTCGGCCTGCTTCTCGGTGATCTGGACGCTGAGGACGAGCGGTCCGGCCGGAACCGGCTGGGACGCCACGACCGTGCGCAGCGGGCCGATGCGGGCCACGACGCGCACTTCCCCGTCGCCGGTCTCGATCTCGTAGTGGTGGTGCTCGTCGAGCCGGACGGCCAGCCCGCCCCGGCCGTCGGCGGCGTCGATCAGGACGTCGGCCCGGCACGACAGGTGCTGCTGGCGGCGGCCGACGAAGACGACGTCGGCGGCGTCCAACGAGGTCCCCCGGGCGCGCAGGGTCAGCCAGCCGGGCCGCTCGGCCGTGGTGCAGAACTCCTCGGGGCGGTCCCGCAGCGAGATCCACTGCGGTCGCAGAGAGCTGTCGTCGAAGTCGTCACGGACCGGCTCGTCCGCTTGCTCCTGGAGCGGCCAGGGGATCCCGGAGAGGTCCGAGGTCACCTCGCCGACGACCGGCCAGCCGTCGACCCACTCCACCGGCGCGAGGAAGGTTTCCCGGCCCAGGACGTGCCAGCCGGGCGTGCCGCCGCCCGGGCGCACCCCGAGGAACACCATCCACCACGATCCGTCAGGGCCCTGCACCAGATCGGCATGGCCGGTGTTCTGCACCGGGTGTTCCTCGCCGCGGTGCGTCAGGATCGGGTTCGCCGGGCAGGCCTGGAACGGCCCGGTCGGCGCCGGCCCGCGCGCGATCGACACGGCGTGCCCGCGCTCGGTGCCGCCTTCGGCGATCATCAGGTACCAGTACTCGCCGATCCGGTACAGATGCGGCGCCTCGGGGGCCTTCGCTCCGCGTGTTCCCGACCAGATCCGGTGCGGTTCGCCGAGGACCTTCCCGGTGTGCGGGTCCAGGCGGACCTGGGAGACCCCGGCGACGGTGCACCAGCAGGTTCCGTCCTGGTCCCAGGCCAGGTCCGGATCGATGCCGGGCACCCCGGGCAGCATGACCGGCTCGGACCACGGACCGGCCGGATCGGTCGCGGTGACCAGGAGGTTGCCGCCCTCGCCGCTGGCGTTGGTCGTGATGAGCCAGAAGCGGCCGTCGTGGTGGCGCAGGGTCGGGGCGTAAATCCCGCCGGAGGACCCGGCCCGGGACAGCCGCAGCTGGCTCGGCCGGTCCAGCGCGTTGCCGATCTGCCGCCAGTGGACCAGGTCCCGGCTGTGGAAGACCGGGACCCCGGGGAAGTACTCGAAGCTGGAACACACCAGGTAGTAGTCCTCCCCCACCCGGCAGACGCTCGGATCGGGATGGAACCCGGGCAGGACGGGGAGCGGAGCAGTGTCGCCCACGGTGGCAGCAGCCTTTCGCCAGAAAGTTTCTAGGATTGTGTGCCGATAATTTCTCAGGCACGCTAGCGGGGTACCGAACTCTCGGTCAACGCCCTGTGCGGCAGCTTCAGTCGAAGCGCTTCGATATCATCCTGGACAGGCTACAGCCGCCGGGGATACGCTTCTGAGGCGCGGTTGGGGGGCTTCGGTCAAGCCCTGCGTCGAAGCGCTTCACTGCCATCGCCGTCAGCGGGCGCCGAATCCATGCTCCCACCACGCCGATCCGCCGCCGGAGGCGGCAGTTCCTTAATCCACAAGGCCCGCGTCCGCCGATACCGTCGGGGCACGGCACTGGAGGACTCATGGTGACCATCGCCGAGGTCGCGCGCCAAGCGGGTGTCTCGTCGTCGACAGTTTCCTATGTGCTGTCGCGAAAACGCTCCATCTCCGAGGACACGCGGCGCAAGGTGGAGGCGGCGATCCAGGACCTGGGCTACCACCCGCACGCCGGTGCCCGCGCGCTGGCCTCCAACCGCTCGGACATCATCGCCCTCATGGTGCCGCTGCGCAGCGACATGTTCGTACCGGTGATCATGGAGATCGCGATGGCGGTGACCACGCAGGCCCGCGAGTTCGGCAAGGACGTGCTGCTGCTCACCAAGGACGAGGGCACAGGCGGCGTGCGCCGCGTCTCCGGGAGCGGCCTGGCCGACGCGGTGATCCTGATGGACGTCGAGCTCGACGACGACCGGGTCCCGGTGCTGCAAGGGACCGGCTCCCCGGCGGTCCTGATCGGGCTGCCCGCCGACACCGCCGGCCTCACCTGCGTCGACCTGGACTTCGACGCCACCGGCGGGGCCTGCGTCGACCATCTGGCCGACCTCGGCCACCGCGACGTCGCCCTGATCGGCGAGAGCGAGGCCGTCTACCGCCGGCACACCGGCTTCGCCGCCCGCACCCTGGCCGGGTTCCAGCGCCGCGCCGCCGAACGCGGACTGCGCGCCGTGCACCGGCCGTGTGAGGGCACATATGAGTCCACCGCCGGGGTCCTGGCCCGCATCCTGGAGGAGCGGCCCACCACGACCGGGTTCGTGGTCCAGAACGAGGCCGCCATCGCACCGCTGTTGAGCCTGCTGCGGCTGTCCGGGCGCGTCGTGCCCGAGGACACCAGCATCGTGGCGATCTGCCCCGACCAGGTGGCGCTCCAGTCCTCGCCCCGGTTGACCAGTGTCTCGATCCCCGCCGAAGAGATGGGGCGAAACGCTGTGCGCCAGGCGATGGCGCAGTTGCAGGGGGACCGCCGATCATCCGTGATGCTGCTTCCGCCGCGGCTCACCGTCCGGGAGTCCAGCGGCGCCGCCCCGACTGCCTGAGAACGGTCAACGGTCCCAACCTTTGCAGCGCTTCACCGAGCCCGCCATGCCGGTCGTCGGTCCCATCCGCTTTGAAAGGGGTCTGCCATATGTCAGAAGAGAACCCGCTCGCCTCCCTCGCGCACGAGAGAGGCGAGTTCCGTGTCGTAGCGGGCGGTCTGGAGTGGACCGGTCGTTCCGAGACGCTGTGTGTTCAGTCCTGGGGCCAGGACTCCCTGCGGATCCGCTCCAAAGTCGGCGGCCCGATCCTCGACGGGCTCCCCGGAGCGCTGCTCGACGAGCCGTCGCAGAAAGCTGCTTCGCTACCCGACGTGGCCGTCGCGGCGACGGAGGCGACCGTCGTCAACGGCGCGATCACCGCCACGGTCTCGCTGACCGGCCGGATCCGCTTCACCAGGACCGCCGACGGCACCGAGCTCCTGGCCGAGCAGGACGCGCATTTCTGGTGGCCCGGGCCGCGCCTGCGTACGGCACACGGCAACGGCTACGCCCGCCTGGAGCAACGCTTCGCCGCCTACCCCGGCGAGAAACTCTTCGGACTCGGGCAGCACCAGCACGGCATTCTCGACCAGAAGGGCGCGGTGGTCGAGCTCGTCCAGCGCAACTCCGAGGTCTCCGTCCCCTTCCTGGTGTCCTCCCGCGGCTACGGCTTCCTGTGGAACAACCCGGCGATCGGGCGCGTGGAGCTGGCCGCCAACGGGACCCGCTGGGTGGCCGACAGCGCGCGCCAGCTCGATTACTGGATCACCGCCGGCACGACGGCCGACGTCCAGCGGCACTACGCCGATGCCACCGGCCACGTGCCGATGCTGCCGGAGTGGGCTGCCGGGTTCTGGCAGTGCAAGCTGCGCTACCGCTCGCAGGAGGAGCTCCTGACGGTAGCCCGGGAGTACCACCGGCGCGGCCTGCCACTGGCCGTGATCGTCGCCGACTTCTTCCACTGGACGCACCTGGGCGAATGGCGCTTCGACCCGCAGGAGTGGCCGGACCCGGCCGCGGCGGTCAAGGAGCTGGCCGGCTACGGCACGAAGCTGATGGTCTCGGTGTGGCCGTCCGTCAGCCCCCTGTCGGAGTACCACGCGGAGATGGAACGCCGCGGCCTGCTGATCGGCACCGAATTCGGGCCGGTCGCGCACGCGGACTGGCCGGACAAGGGCGTCGACAAGACGGTACAGGTGGCCTTCTACGACGCGACCAACCCGGCCGCGCGCGAGTACGTGTGGGAGAAGGTGCGCGACTCCTACCTGTCGATCGGCATCGAGGTCTTCTGGGCGGACGCCTGCGAGCCGGAGCTCAAGCCGGGCTACCCGGCCAACCTGCGCTACTACGCGGGCGCGGGCCTGGAGGTCGGCAACATGTACCCGCGCGAGAACTCCCGGATGTTCTTCGACGGCATGCAGGCCGAAGGCCGCGCGGACGTGGTGACGCTGAACCGCTCGGCCTGGGCCGGATCGCAGCGCTACGGCGCGATCCTGTGGTCCGGCGACATCGACACCGACTTCGCCACCTTCCGGCGCCAGATCGCGGCCGGCCTGAACACCGCCATGAGCGGCATCCCGTGGTGGAACACAGACATCGGCGGCTTCCACGGCGGTGACCCGCGCACCCCGGAGTACCGCGAGGTCATGGTGCGCTGGTTCCAGTTCGGCACGTTCAGCCCGATCTTCCGCCTACACGGCCTCCGACGGCCCTCCGAACCCTTCGGCCCGTCCATGACCGGCGCCCCGAACGAGATCTGGTCCTACGGCGAACAGGCCGAGCAGATCATGTCCGACTACATCCGCCTGCGCGAGCGCCTCAAGCCCTACATCCTGAACGCGATGCGCGAGGCACACCAGACCGGTCTGCCCCCAATGCGGCCATGCTTCCTGGAGTTCCCGGCCGACCCACGCGCCTGGGACGTGGACAGCGCCTACCTGTTCGGCCGGGACCTGCTGGTAGCGCCGGTTCTGGAGGCCGACGCCCGGGTCTGGGACGTGTACCTGCCGGCGGGAGCGTCATGGCGCGACGCCTGGACCGGACAGGAGTACGAAGGCGGGCAGGCGGTGACCGTGGACGCGCCGCTGGAGCGCATTCCCTTGTTCCTGCGCGACGGTGCCGAGTTGCCGATCGCGGTCTAGCGCCGCATCAGGCAACCTTTGCCCGGGAGTTCGCGACGCGCCGGGCGCCGGTCGGGATCCGTTCCTGGCCGGGGCTGCGGGCAGCATGACCCGTGCTGAGGCGACGGCGAGGGGCTTCTTTTTTTGAGGGGCTGGAGTTTGCAGGCCGAGTTGCTTTAGTTTGTTGGCTTCAAAGCTCTCTACGGCCTTCGGTCATGGTTGTGCCGGTTCGGGGTTCGGGTCGGCGAGTGTGTCTGTCGGCTGCCGGTTGTCGTGTTCACAACCCCGGCGCATCTCAGGCCTCTTCAGCTCCGGCAAGTCAGAGCACGAGCACAAGCACAGGCAAGAGCCAGATCAAGAGCAAGATCAAGAGCCCAAGCAAGATCAACGGCAAGAGCACAAGCAAGATCAAGGTCAAGAACTGTGATGAAGAGCCCGGCGCCTCCGGCGGGGGCTCTCGGCTCCCTCGGGGAACTGGCGCGGTTCCATAGGGGGGTCACCTCAGGGCCCTGCGCTGGCGGTTTGTGAGGTGGCTCCGGTCCGTTCCCCACGGTCGCGTCGTCAGCCCCAAGGGGTACAGCGCCGAACCCCGGGAGTAAAGTCCGCGCCCTTGCGGTCAGGCGTGGAAGTGGCGGCCGCGTACAGCGCGAACTTGACTCCCGAGAACCGGCACTGTAGGCAAAGCCCTGCCGACGCGACCGAGGGGAACGAACCGAAAACCGACCGGAGAAATACAAAACTCGGGGGTGCGGGGCGGGCAGCTTGGCGATTTCGGCTGCCGGTTCAGATGCTGGCAACGCGACACCCCAGCATCCCCGAGGGCGCCACATTTATCAGGATGGTGAATCCGTCGCGGACGGGCTCGGCCGCCCCTGCAGTTGGAACGGCCAGCCCAGCAGCGTTCCGAAGTTGTCCTCGGTGACCAGGCGGAAGACCAGGCCGGGCTGTTGGTTCGCCGATGTGGCCGACAGGCGCACCACGTGTGCCGAGCCGCCGAGGACGTCGGTCTGTGGGGCGGTCAGCTCCTTCGACCATGGATTGTTCTGGACGAGATCGGTTCCGGTGGTGACCGCCTTGGTGAAGGCCGTCGCGATCGTCTTCGCGCCGGCGGCGTCGGATGCCGCGACGCAGATCTCCTCTTGGGCGTCGGACGCGTTGGTCGCGGTGACGCCGAAGGCGATGGCGGTGGCGGCACTGTTGCCGATCGTCTTGGGGTCGGTGAGCACCATGGCGCCGAGTGGGGAGCCCAGGCAGTCGGCGAGGGAGCTCAGTACGTTGTCGCTGGACAGTGGCTTGGACTGGGCGGGCAGTGCGGCTGCCAGGTCGGAGGTCGCGCCGCCGTAGGCGATGCTTGTGTTCGAGACCCAGATGACGTTCAGCCAGCCGGTCATGCCCGGGCCGACGCCGGTGGTCGGGTCGAGCTTGGTCGCGTCGAACTTGTGGTCGTCGTTGCTGATCCAGGCGGTGACGCCGCCGCCGCGGTCCTGCTTCTTGTAGCCCCAGGCGGCAAGTTTGGCGCCGATCGCGGCCGGGTCGAAGGAGCCGTAGAGGACGCCGACCGCGTTCGGGGGGTTTCCGACGGTGACCGCGCTGGTCACGGTGGTCGAGTCGAAGCCGGTCAGGGGCGGCAGGAGTGCCCAGTACTGGAACAGCTGCTCGGCGCCGATGCCCTGCAACTGCGTGAACGGGCCGCCGGTCGCCGGCTTCGTGCCGCCGGCCAGTTTGGCGACCTGGGCCGTGGCGCCGTACTCGATGTAGTCGCTGGTCTGTGCGACGGCGTGGATGTTCTCCAGCGTGTCCTTGAACGAGCCGGAACTGTCGCCCCCGCCGGCCGACGTCGAGCCGCTGCTGGAGCACGCCGCGGCCGAACCCGCCGCCAGTGCCAAGGCCGTGACGAACGCCGCCGACCGGCCGAACCGCCGCATTGCCATGCCCCGCCGCGTTGCTATGCCCATCATCCATCCCCCTTTGACAGCCCTCGGACGAGCTCCATCAACCTTAGCTAATGAATCTGGAAACACATTCGCTGGGGTGGATGAGCGTCAGCTTCCTGTGCCGGCGCCGTAGGTCTGAGCCGCGACCCGGACGAAGGACCGGACCAGCGGGTCGTCCCGGGAGCCGGCCCACGCGACCACCACGGTGGTCGGTGGTGCGTCGGCCAGGGGGACGAAGGTCAGCCCCGGCGGCAGGGCCCCGACTCGGGGCGCCAGTCCGATCGTGCCGTTCCACAGCACCGCTTGCAAGCATTCCTGCACGGTTCGCACGATCGGGCCCTCGCGCATCGGGCCCTGCGGCGTGGTCGCGTTCCAGAACGCGCGCCACAGCGGATCGGCGCTTTCCGGGAGCCGGAACCAGCGGCGGTCGGCGAGCTCGGCCAGTCGCAGGACTTTGCGATCGGCCAGCGGGTCGTCGCTGCGCAGCACCGCACCGACCGGATCGGTCCGGAGTCTTCGAACGCTGATACCGGTCTCGTCGAACGGGCCGTGGGTCAGCGCCACGTCCACCAGCCCGGAGCGCAGGCCGCACGTCGGATCGGCCAGGTCGGCCTCCCGGACCTGGACGTCTACGTGCGGGTGCCGCTCGCGGAAGGCCTTGACCAGGCGGGAGGCGTCGGCGTCGGAGCCGTCGGAGAGCATGCCGACGGTCAGCGTCGCGGCTCCGGCCGCCGCCGCGGCCTTGGCCCGCAACCGGTCGGCCTGGTCGAGCAGGGCTCGCGCGTCCTGGTAGAACCAGACGCCGACCGGCGTGAGGGCCACCCCGGACGGCGACCGCTCGAACAGCGCCACGCCGAGGTCGGCCTCCAGCTGCCGGATGGCCCGGCTCAGCGGCGGCTGGGTCATGTGCAGCCGGCGCGCCGCGCGTCCGAAGTGCAGCTCCTCGGCGACGGCGGCGAAATACCGGAGCGAGCGCAGTTCCAGGTCCATCATCGTTCCTCGTCCATCACAAGGGACGATACCCGCGCGGTATCGGGCGTGCCCGATCGGACTTGGACGGTCCCGGCCGGCCGATGGTGCACTCGATCCATGGCTGAATACCCCTTCCCCGACCCGATCGTCGAGATCTCCGACGTCCGCGAGCTCGCCCACGACCTGGTGGTGGTGCCCAACCGGGACGTGGACCTGGTCCCCAACGTCGGGCTGATCGGCGGAACCGAGGCGGTCCTGGTGGTGGAGACGGGCCTGGGACCCCGCAACGCCCAACGGATCCTCGCCTTCGCCGCCGACTATTCGAAGGGCCGCCGCCTGTACCTGACCACCACCCACTTCCACCCGGAGCACGCCTTCGGCGCGCACGAGTTCAGCGGCGAGGCCACCTACCTGGTCAACCAGGCGCAGGCCGACGACCTGGCCCAGAAGGGCGCGGGTTACCTGGCGATGTTCACCCAGCTGGGCGCGCCGGTGGCCCGCGAGCTCGACGGCACGCGGCTCCCGGAGCCGGACGTCATCTACGACGGCACCTACGACCTGGACCTGGGCGGCCGCACCGTGCGCCTGCGCCCCACCGGCCGCGCCCACAGCCGCGGCGACCAGGTCGTCGAGGTCCCGGACGCCGACGTCCTGTTCACCGGCGACCTCGCCGAGACCGGCCAGTTCGCCATCTTCCCCTGGTTTCCGCCCCACGACACCGACGTCTCCGGCATCCGCTGGCTGCGCGTGATGGAGACGCTGGCCGCCGAGGCACCGGGCATCGTGGTCCCCGGCCACGGGGCCATCGGCGATGCCGGGCTCCTCGCCGACGTGCGCGACTACCTCAAGGAGCTGCGGGATGAGACGTGGCGGCGCCGCGACTCGGCGGTCAGTGAGGAGACGGTCGCCGAGGAGGTCAGGGCGCTGATGATCGAGCGGCATCCGGACTGGCGGATGCGGGAGTGGATCGAGCGGGGGGTGGGGTGCTTGTGCGCTGAGCATGCGGCGGTGGGGAGGGCGGGAACGGAGGCCGAGGCGGAGTAGGAGGCCAAGGCCGAGGCGGAGTAGGCGCTGGCGGGGCGACTGCGAGCGGCGGGGCTGGCTCGGTTTGCTGGGCGCAGCCAGCGCGGCTCGGCCAGCCAACCAGCCAGTCAGCTCGGCTCGGCTCGGCTCGGCTCGGCCAGCTCGGCTCGGCTCGGCCAGCTCGGCTCGGCCAGCTCAGCCCAGCTCAGCTCGGCCCAGCCTGGGCCGGCGCGCCTCCGGTTGGTTTCCCCCTGGCTGGAGATCACCTCTTCCGAGGACCCACCCGCCGCCGGTCCCGCCGGCGGCCGGCCCACGCCTGGAGGCTGCCCGCGTGCTCGCGCTCACGGTGATCGTCGTGATCGGCGCCTGTGTGCTGGTCAGCGGCATCGTGGGGAACCGGTTCGGGATCGCGCCGCCGGTGCTGATGCTGGCGGCCGGGGTGCTGGTGGGGTTCGTGCCGCGGCTGCGGACCGTGAATCTGCCGCCGGACACCGTGCTGCTGGTCTTCCTTCCGGCTCTGCTCTATTGGGAGAGCCTGAACGCCTCGGTGCGCGCCATCTGGCGCAGCCTGCGTGGTGTGGTGCTGATGAGCACGCTGCTGGTGCTCTTCTCGGCGGGGATGGTGGCCGTGGTCGCCCACGCGTTCGGGGTGCCGTGGGGCCCGGCGTGGATCCTCGGCGGGGCGCTGGCGCCGACGGATGCCACGGCGGTCGCGGCGCTGGGCCAGGTCCTGCCGCGCCGGGTGATGAACCTGCTGGCCGCCGAGAGCCTGATCAACGACGGCACCGCGCTGGTCGTCTACGGCGTCGCGGTCTCCGTCACCATCGGCTCCGAGCACTTCAGCACCGTGCACGTCACCTGGCTCGTCGCCCGCTCCTACCTCGGCGGCGCCGCGTCGGGCGTCGCGGTGGCGTTCGTCGGCGGCCGGCTCCGCGCGCGCCTGCAGGACCCGCTGCTGGAGAACGTCGCGATCCTGCTCATCCCGTTCAGCGCCTTCCTGCTCGCCGAGGCGATCGGGGCCTCCGGCGTGCTGGCCGTGGTGGCGTGCGGGCTGATCATGGGCCAGCTCGGCCCGAAGGTGGGGACGCCGGCGGTCCGGCTGCTCTCCCAAGGCTTCTGGACGATCGGCACCTACGTCCTCAACGGCGCCCTGTTCGTCCTGATCGGCCTGCAATCGCAGTCCGCGGTCCGCAACCTGACCAGCTTCGACCTGGCCCGCGCCCTGTCCGCGGTGGCCGCCGTGTGCGGCGTGCTGATCGCGGCCCGCTTCGCCTTCCAGTTCACCGTGATCCTCGGCATCCGCGCCGTGGACCGCCGCCCCTCCCAACGCGCCCGCCGCGTCACCCACGGCTTCCGGGTGATCACCGGCCTGGCCGGCTTCCGCGGCGCGGTGTCCCTTGCCGCCGCCCTGGCCGTCCCGAACACCCTGGACAACGGCCTGCCGCTCCCGGACCGCGACGTCATCGTCTTCGTCACCGCCGGCGTCATCGCGGCCCTGATGCTCCAGGCCTTCGCCCTGCCCCCGGTGGTCCGCTGGGCCAACCTGCCCGAGGACACCGTGATCGAGTCCGAGCGCCGGATGGCCAACCGCACCGCCGCCGAAGAGGCGATGGAAGCCCTCCCCGACATCGCGGCGACGCTGGGCACCTCCCAGGAGATCGCCGACCTGGCCCGCCGCGAATATGAGAAACGCCTCCGTATGAACCGGGCCGGCGACCCCGACGACGACGGTGAGGACCTCGACGACGACGCCGCCGAACGCCTCCGCGATTTCGACGACCAGTACCGCGAGCTGCGCCTGGCCCTGCTCGGCGCCAAGCGGGCCACGCTCCTGCGGCTGCGCGACGAGCGCCGGATCGACGACGCCGTGCTCCGGCAGATCCAGGCCAAGTTGGACATCGAGGAGGTCCGGCTGGCGCGGACGCAGCTGGTCGACTAGGGACCGGAAATGGTGCCGGTACCGGTATGGCGAGCCGGCAGCGCCAGCGCAGCTAGTCGGCTAAGGCGCTAAGGCGCTATTCGAGTTCCAGCCGCGGACGACGCCCCGACCCCGCTGCCAACTCCCCGCGCGCACTCACCGCTTCCCCCAACTGCCGCGCCAGGTGCGGCACGGTCGTCGAGGCGAGATACAGCTCCGCCCCCGCGTCGAGCAGCCGCCGCACCGGACCCTGATAGCTGACCCTGAGCTCGGGATCGTCGATCTCGGCGATGACTATGCGCGCCGAGGGGAACATCGAGCGCAGGTTCCGCAGCAGCTGCGGGCTGATCGGCGGGACGAGGAGGACGTCCGCGGTGCGGGGCGCGGCGTGCATGTCCAGGACGATGTAGTCGGCGCCGAGTTCGGTCGAGAGCTTCGTCCGCGCGCCGTCCGACAGCTTCATCGCGGTGGCGACGACCGTGACGCTGTCGTCGGCCGCGTTCGGGTTCGGGTTCGGGCCCGGATTCGGGTCTGGGTTCGCATGCCCTGAAATGACCATGCCCTCCAACGGAGCCGAACCGGCAGCGGTGATCGTCGCAACCGGTTCGCCACCCTGCGTGAGAACCAGGCTTCCGCCGGGGGTCAGCGTCGCTATCAGGTCCGCGACCGCGTCCGGTAATCGGGCCAACTCAACTCGACGTGCCTCGTGCATCAGGCCAATCTATCCACTACATCAACCGCTCGCTGACGTCCCACAACTTCGTCGCGGCATCCTGATCCACGGCGTGGGGCAGAACCCCGGGCAGCTCCAGCACGTTGTCCGCCGCCAGGTCCTCGGCGGCCATGACCGGGCTGATGTCGCAGTCTTCGCAGTAGACGCCGCCCAGACCGTCCAGCATGGGGCTCGTCGCGCACCACACGGTGGTCGCCGCTCCCTGCTCGACGGTCTTGACCGGGTGCCCGGCGCCCATGACGCGTCGGCCGTCGACCTCCACCACACCGGCCGCCCGCAGCGCCGCGTCGTCCATGTGCCGCGTCAGCGCGGTGTCGAGGATCGCGCCGGGGTGCACGGCGAAGGCCCGGATCCCCTCGTCCCGGCCGCGCCGGTCGAGTTCGAGGGCGAACAGCGAGTTGGCGGTCTTGGACTGGCCGTATGCCTCGAACGGCACGTAGGGCCGGCGCTGGAAGGCCAGGTCGTCGAACACCACCGGCGAGAAGCGGTGGCCGCGGGAGGTCAGCGCGACGACCCGGGCCCCGCCGGCCGCCGCCAACGCCGGCCACAGCCGCGTGGTCAGCCGGAAGTGCCCGAGGTGGTTGACGGCGAACTGCGCCTCGTTGCCCCGCGCGTCCCGGGAGAGCGGCGTGGCCATGGTGCCCGCGTTGTTGATCAGCAGGTGCAGCGGACGGCCCTCGGCGAGGAAGGCGTCGGCGAAGGCATCGACGGAGGCCGGGTCGATGAGGTCGAGGGGTTCGACGCGGACGCCTTCGAACTCCCGCAGCGCGGCCTTGGCGCCGTCGACGTTGCGGGCCGGGACGATGACCTGCGCGCCGGCGGCGTGCAGCACGCGCACGGTCTCCAGCCCGATGCCGCCGTAGCCGCCGGTGACGATCGCGGTGCGGCCGGTCAGATCGACGCCCTTGATCACGTCGTCGGCGGTCGAGGTGGCGTCGAAGCCCGAGTTCAGGGGCTTTTGGGGGGTGGTGGTCATGGTGGTCGGGTCCCTTCTGGAAGTGCTTTCAGGACCACCGTAGGCGGGGCGGGATGTACGATGAATACTTGTGAGTTCGGAAAAGTTGCTCGATCGTTCAGAGGGCTCGGCCGCCGGGGCTGCTTATCCGGCCGCCGCCGCCGCCGCTGCCGAAGCCTCTGCCGCTGACCCCGACAGCCCGACCGCCGCCGACGACCCGCTCTGCGACGCCCTGGCCCTGGCCGACGCCCACGCGGCCCTGTCCGGCGCGTTCGTGGCCGGCGGCGAGTGGGCCATCCGACTGCACTCTCCGGACCGGCTGAAGGTGAACTGCGTCGTGCGCGGCAACCCGGTCCTGGTCCGCGAGGACAGCGGCCAGCACGTGACACTCACCCCGGGCGACGTCATCGTCTCCGACGGCGGACTGCCCTACGTCATGTGCAGCGATCCCAGCGTGACACCGCAGCCCTCCAGCCCACTGCCCATCGATCCGACGACCGGCTTCCGGCGCATCGGCTCCGGCGAGGACGTCATGTGCGTCGCAGGCCACGTCGATCTGAGCCGAGACCGCGGCGGCCTGCTGCGCGGTGCCCTGCCGGACCTGATCCACGTCCGCAGCACCTCCACCGAGGCCACCACCCTGCGCCGCCTGATCGAGCAGCTGCTCGACGAGATGACCGGCCGCCGCCCCGGCGCGGCAGCGGCCATGGACCACATCGCGCAGCTGGTCTTCCTCCACGTGCTCCGCATCAGCCTCGTCACCGAGAACCTGCCCGCCGGCTGGCTCCGCGGCCTCGCCGACGACCGCATCGCCCCGGCCCTGCGCCTGATGCACGCCGACCCCGCCCGCCCCTGGCGCCTCGAGGAACTGGCCCAAGCAGCGTCCTTGTCTCGCACTGCCTTCGCCGTCCGCTTCCGCGAAACCGTGGGGGTACCGCCGCTGGCCTACCTGCTCAACTGGCGCATGAGCCTCGCTGCCCGGGAACTGCGGCACGGTGACGCGCCGGTGGCGCTGCTGGCCCGCGAGGTCGGCTACGGATCGGAGAGCGCGTTCAGCAACGCTTTCAAACGCGCGATGGGCACCTCGCCACGCAACTACCGGCACGCGCTGACGAACTCGCGCGGGTAGCGGGTAGCGGGTAGCGGGTAGCGGATAGCGGATAGCGGATAGCGGATAGCGGATAGGTGACGGCCGCGCACACCTAAATTCCGCCGCTACCCCAGCGTCGCCTCACCCATCAATCCGAGCCCTGACCTCAGCCGCCTCCTCAGCCAACCCCAGCTCCTGTCTCT
>NZ_JAAFZA010000569.1 GCF_015356865.1 Catenulispora pinisilvae | reverse complement strand
CGAAGTTGACGATGGCGCGGCCGATTTCGGCGCCGTATTCCAGCTGGAGTTTGCGCATTGATTCTGGGGAGCCGTCGAATCCTGAGAGGTTGGCCAGGACCACCAGGGGGCGGTTGCCGCTGGCGGAGTTGATGGCGCGGGCGACCTTTTTCGAGGATTGTGGGAATAGGGTGCCGGCGGTGTAGGTGTCGGGGCCGTCGGTGGGTGGGAAGCCGTGTCGGGGGACGGCTCGGGATTCGATGCCGATCAGGCAGACGGGTAGGCCGCCGAGGTGCGCGTCTTGCACGATTGAGGTTTGTGCGCCGGCCATGCCGGCCCAGCGTTCCAGGACTGGGTGGTCTTGGTCGGCTAGGGCGCGCATCACGGTCCGGATGTCGAAGGCTTTTTTGCGGTCGGGGTTGGTGGCGGCGTTGAAGATCTCCCCGACGGTGGTGAAGTCTGAGCCGGCGAAGGTGTGCGGGAAGGGGCTGATGTCGCGGTCGTGGGGGTCGTCGGTGGTGGCGCGGCGGGGTGTGGTTTCGCCGGGGGCGATGTAGGTGTGGTCGTAGTGGGACATCAGCACGTCGCGGGCCGCGGTGAGTGTGGGGGCCCAGTATTGGGCTTGGCCGTTGGG
>NZ_JAAFZA010000568.1 GCF_015356865.1 Catenulispora pinisilvae | reverse complement strand
CCTGGCGCACGACCACCTGAACCGGCTCCGCAATACCTTCCCAGACCACCGCGGTCCGCAGAATGTCGTGACGATCCACCACCTGCTGCAACACCCGCACGAACTCATCAAGCCGATCACGGGAATCGAAGCCGAGGACTGTCGGCAAGATATAAGCATCAGCACCGGAACCCGCCGCCATCAGATGATGGAAGAAAATACCTTCCTGCAACGGCGCCAACGGATAGATGTCAGCGATATTGGCCGCACCACCAGGAACCACAGCAGCGATACGGTCGATCTCCGCCTGCGACAACGCCACCAGCGGCAGCATCTCCGGTGTGATCACCTGCGTATCATCAGGAATCAGATTCGCTGGAACCGCAACAGCCTCATCACCAGCCACCGCGGCAACCCCCGCCGGCGTCGGAGCCTGGAACAACGCCCGCACCGACACCACAACACCACGCTGCCGCAACACCTCCACCAACGACACCACAAGCAGCGAATGACCACCAAGCTCAAAGAAGTTGTCATCAATACCAACCTTCTCCAAGCCCAAAACCTCAGCAAAAGCCTCACACAACAACCGCTCACGAACAGTCCGCGGCCCACGACCATCCACAGCACCACCGAACTCCGGCACC
>NZ_JAAFZA010000567.1 GCF_015356865.1 Catenulispora pinisilvae | reverse complement strand
CGACCCACCCGAGCGCCTGATCGCCCGCCCCCCACACGCCTGGGTCTTCCAACGCCTCGACGTGTGAATGTCCGCGGATTGCCCGTCTTAAGCAACTCTTAAGGTTCCAAAGACGTCCTCCCTCAGTAGTGAAACCAGGTTGGGCTCCGGGGGCCCACCGGACCGAACTGAGGCATAGGCGTGACGTACGAGGACCAGGACCTGCCCATAGGCTGCGGCTGCGAAGACCACGATCTACCACCGAACCCAGCCTCGCTACCACCGGACCCGGGCTCGCCGCTCCCGGGCCCGGGCTCGCTGACACCGAACCCGGGCTTGCTGCTCCCGGCCCCGGGCTCGCTGACACCGCTCCCGGCCCCGGGCTCGCTGACACCGCTCCCGGCCCCGGGCTCGGCGCACGCCTCCCGCCGCCGCTTCCTCCGCACCGCAGCAGGCCTCGCCATAGCGGCACCCACCATGCTGGCCGCAGCCTGCGGCTCGGGCAGCTCCTTCGCCGCGAAGCAGAACACCGGCGCCGCCCCACCCCCCACCTCCGGCACGCAGCCCTCCAGCGCGCCCACCGGAACTCCCAGCGCGCCATCGACCACCAGCACCGGCCTGCCCGGCCCCGAGACCGCAGACGCGGCC
>NZ_JAAFZA010000566.1 GCF_015356865.1 Catenulispora pinisilvae | reverse complement strand
CTCATCAAGGGCCTGACACAAAAAGACCCCGACCGCCCCACCAGCCTCGACCGCGCCTTCGCAGAACTCTCCCGCCTCGGCGCCCCACTCGAAGCGGAACACGGCGCGGACACCCTGCACGAGGCCCAGGCCGCCAGCGCCGAAGCTGCGGACACGAACGCGGCGCACGTACCCGGCGACGCACCCACGCAAGCCATGCCCACCGCCGAGGCGCTTGCCGAGACCGGCGAAAACGAGGCGCCGGCCGACGACCCCGACGCGACCCACGTATCAGAGGCCGACGACGACCCCGACGCGACACACGTGCCGGAAGCCGAGGACGAAGCCGATGAACCAGCCGACTCCGAGTCGACCGAGCAGATCCCGGCCTCAGACCCGACCGATTCCGACAGCGACTCGACTCATCGCACGCCACTGATCGCCGCCGACGAGGCGCCCCAGCAAGTCCCGGCCCCCGATGCCGACAGCCAGCCGACCCGCCAAGTCCCGACCATCGCCGCCAGCGACGCGATCCCGGACACGGACACGGATACAGACACCGACACCGACACCGACAGCGAATCGACCCAGCAGATCCCGCCGTCCGACCCCGACCCCGACCCCGACCCCGACAGCCAGCTGACCCACCA
>NZ_JAAFZA010000565.1 GCF_015356865.1 Catenulispora pinisilvae | reverse complement strand
GACTGCCGGCGTTCGGGATCGCGGCGGCCTCGGGGATGGGCGCCGATCTCGGGCGCTTCCTGATGCTGGACGAGCCCGGGGAGCGGTGGGCCGAGGCGGTGACCGTGCTGGCCGGTGCGGTGGACCTGGTGCTGGTGCGGCCGCCGCGCCGGCCGGGGGGTGAGCAGGTGCGGCGCATCGGGGCCCGGATCCGGCGCACGGTCCGCCAGCGCGGTGCGGCATTGGTGGTGGCCGGTGACTGGCCGGGCGCCGATCTGCGGCTGCGGCTGACGGACGCGGCGTGGTCCGGGCTCGGCGAAGGCACCGGGCATCTGACCGGACGGCAGGTCACGGTCGTCGCCGGCGGCCGCGGCGCCGCGGGCCGGGAGCGCACGGCTCGGCTGTGGCTGCCGGCGGCCGACGGGGCGGTGCGCGAGTGGAGCGCGGAGCTGGACGCGGGCACAGGTGCGGACACAGACACAGGCACAGGCACAGGCACAGGCACAGGCACAGGCACAGGCACAGGTACAGGCATGGGCGCGCCGACGCATTCGGGGGATGCCGAGCGGCGGCCCGGGGTGGCTGCGGAGATCAGGGACGGCGGCGAGGTGGTGCGGCTGTGGAGCGCATAGAGCCACCTCACGCCCCACAAAGAAAGGAGCCACCCC
>NZ_JAAFZA010000564.1 GCF_015356865.1 Catenulispora pinisilvae | reverse complement strand
GTGGTGAACAGTCCGGTGTATCCGCCGTTCTATGACTTCGTGACGCACATGGACCGTGAGGTGGTTGAGGCTCCGTTGGGGGTGGATGGGCGGATGGACTTCGATGTGATGGAGGCGGTGTTCCGGGAGCTTGCGGGGCGGGGGCGGCGGGGTGCTTTTCTGTTGTGCAATCCGCAGAATCCGACCGGGGTGGTGCATACGCGGGAGGAGTTGGAGCGGGTTGCGGCGATGACGGCGGAGTTCGGGGTGCGGGTGGTTGCGGACGAGATACATGCGCCGTTGGTTGCGGCGGGGGAGAGGTTCACGCCGTATCTGAGTGTGGCGGGGGCGGAGGATGGGCTGGTGCTCATGTCGGCGTCGAAGGGGTGGAATCTGGCCGGGCTGAAGGCGGCGTTGGCGATTGCCGGGTCTGCTTCGGCGGCTGATTTGGCGCGGATGCCGGAGGAGGTGGGGCATGGGCCCAGCCATTTGGGGGTGATAGCGCACGTTGCGGCGTTGCGTGAGGGCGGGGAATGGCTGGACGCGTTGCTGGCGGGGCTTGACGAGAACCGGGCGTTGTTGGGGCGGCTGCTGGCCGCGTACTTGCCGGGGGTCCAGTGGCGGCCTGGGCTGGGCACGTATTTGCAGTGGCTGGACTGCCGGGCCTTGGGGC
>NZ_JAAFZA010000563.1 GCF_015356865.1 Catenulispora pinisilvae | reverse complement strand
CCGCAATCCTCCCCCGCCTCCACGCCCCGGACGCCCCACTCCTCTGCGCCCTCGCCGGCCCGACCGGCGTCGGCAAATCCACGCTGCTGAACGCCCTGGCCGGCGCGAACGTCTCGGCCACGGGCCCCTTGCGGCCCACGACGCGGACACCGGTGTTGGTGTGCAACCCGGCCGATATCGAGCAGGCCGCGGCTGGACAGGCGGGCGGATCAGGCGACGCAGCCGGGTCGGGTGAGCCGCGCGAGCC
This sequence comes from Catenulispora pinisilvae, assembly GCF_015356865.1. Classification (GTDB taxonomy): domain Bacteria; phylum Actinomycetota; class Actinomycetes; order Streptomycetales; family Catenulisporaceae; genus Catenulispora; species Catenulispora pinisilvae. The sequence goes on along the minus strand of NZ_JAAFZA010000563.1, from coordinate 406 downwards.
GGGCCAGTCGGGTGAGCCGGGCCAGTCCGGCCAGTCCGGCCAGTCCGGCCAGTCGGGTGAGTCGGGCGGGGCGGAGACCGCCAGGGCTGCGGATGAACTCGCGCGGCAACTCGGCGATGAGGCGGAGAACGTGTCGCGGGCGATCGCGACGCTGGGGCGGGAGGGCAGCGAGGCGGCCGAGGGCCATGACGTGCTGGTCGGCGGCGGGTTCGCGGACAAGGAGCGTGCGCGGCAACTACACGCCTCAGCCAACGACGATCATGTGGCGGAGCATGGCGCGGGCTCCGACTCGGAATCGCGCTCGTTGGACGGCGAGGGCGACGTAGCGGCAGCCGAGCGACAGGGCGCGGCGGCGGAGGGCCTGGGCGTGCCGCCAGCGTTGGCCAGCGTGGGCGCTGAGGTGGTC
>NZ_JAAFZA010000562.1 GCF_015356865.1 Catenulispora pinisilvae | reverse complement strand
GCGCCCGCTCCTTCACCGAGTACTGCTCCAACAGGCGCAGCTCGATGTTCTCCGCGGCCTCCGCCGCCAACGCCGCCATCAGCGGGTTCGCGTCCCGGCGCCACGAGGTGAGGTCCACGACGCCCCGGATCCGGCCGCTGAACGGATCCCGGATCGGCACCCCCGCACACGCGAAGGCCAGGAACCGGTCGGCGAAGTGCTCCCCGGCCAGCACCACCGAGGCGCGGCCCTCAGCCAAAGCCGTCCCGATGCCATTGGTACCGGCATCGGCCTCGAGATAACTGAACCCCTCAGCCAACTGCACGGCGTCCAAGTGCCGGTTCAACCCCGGCTCCCCGGCCCGCCGCACCAACACCCGCGCCGCGGCGTCCGCCAACACGACACACACCGGCGAATCACTCAACAGCCCGTGCAACCGCTCCAACACCGGCGCCGAAGCCCGCAACAGCAGCTCCTCGTCCCCCATGTCCGGCTCATAGGGCAGATCCACATCCTCGGGCCCCAACCCACCGGCCCGGCACCGCTGCCACGAAGCCAGAATCGCCGACCGCACCGAGGCCACATCAACCCCGGCGGCACCCACCTCCACAGCCCCGGCACCCGAGGCCACACCCGGCACCCTGCCACGCCGCCCGGCAGCACCGCCGACCCCGGCCCGAAC
>NZ_JAAFZA010000561.1 GCF_015356865.1 Catenulispora pinisilvae | reverse complement strand
ATAAGAGACAGGGCTGGTCCGCACCCGCCAGCTCAGAGTGCGCAGCCTCGGGACTGCCGCGCTGCCAGCACCTGGACCGGCGGCCGGACTCGCCGAGCCGCCGGTACCGAACCACTGGGCTTTGCACCTATCCGGCCGGTTTTCGGTTCGTTCCCCTCGGTCGCGTCGGCAGGGCTTTGCCTACAGTGCCGGTTCTCGGGAGTCAAGTTCGCGCTGTACGCAGCCGCCACCTGCACGCCTGACCGCAAGGGCGCGGACTTTACTCCCGGGGTTCGGCGCTGTACCCCTTGGGGCTGACGACGCGACCGTGGGGAACGAACCGCAACCACCTCACAAACCGCAGGCGCAGGGCCCTAGCCGGACCACCCTATGGAACCGCGCCAGTTCCCCGAGGGAGCCAAGAGCCCCCGCCGGAGGCGCCTGCCGTTGACTTCAGGCACCCACCACGCACGACCGCCGCCCGCCAACGCAACGTGTGCGGTAGTGACTCGGACCCGCGCGCACCACCCGCACAACCGGCAGCCGCCCACGCACATCGAGTGGCACAGCGAACTGCGTCTCGATCCGTGATTAGTCAATACCAGGTAGTTCCGTAAAAATCGCCTTTAACCAACACACAAACCGCAAGCCACAAACCAAAACCCTGCCACCCACACCCACCACC
>NZ_JAAFZA010000560.1 GCF_015356865.1 Catenulispora pinisilvae | reverse complement strand
TCCCCTCGGTCGCGTCGTCAGCCCCAAGGGGTACAGCGCCGAACCCCGGGAGTAAAGTCCGCGCGCTTGCGGTCAGGCGGGCAGGTGGCGGCCGCGTACAGCGCGAACTTGACTCCCGAGAACCGGCGCTGTAGGCAAAGCCCTGCCGACGCGACCGAGGGGAACGAACCGAAAACCAACCGGAAGAAAAGCAACCGCAGGGCCCGTAGACGCGGGCTGGTGATGCGGCTGCCGGTGGGGGCGTGGCAGCGGGCCGTTGGCCAGTTGGTCGACAGCGTGCCCGGGTCCGGCATGCGGCAACGGACCGGCCGCGCTCGCAGCAGTCTGCCGCCGACTGCCGACATCCCCGGCAGATCTTGCTGTTCGCACCCGCACTCGCCAGCCCAAGGTGCGCACCCTCGGGACTGCCGCGCCGCCAGCCTCCGGACCGGCAGCCGAATTCGCCGAGTCGCCGGTACCGCACCACCAGTTTTGTACTTCTCCGGCCGGTTTTCGGTTCGTTCCCCTCGGTCGCGTCGGCAGGGCTTTGCCTACAGCGCCGGTGGCCGGGAGTCAAGTTCGCGCTATCAAAACCGCAGCTTGCAGGCCCGACCGCAACGGCGCGGACTTTACTCCCGGACACCGGTGCTGTACCCCTTGGGGCTGACGACGCGACCGTGGGGAA
>NZ_JAAFZA010000056.1 GCF_015356865.1 Catenulispora pinisilvae | reverse complement strand
GTGACGGTCAGCTGGGTGACGCCGTCGGGCACGGTGAACGTGCCGTCCTGGGTGAAGGTCTGCGAGGTCTGCGCGAAGGCCGGAGCCGCCGCCAGACACGCGCCGATCAGCGCGGCCGCGCCCGCGGCCGCCGCCAGAGGCCGGGTCCGGACCAGCTTCACGTCCTCGCGCACGGTGGCTCCCTGGGGTGGTGATCGGGCACTGTCGGCGCCCACTTGACTACTGGAAGCCGGGTCCCGCCAAGTTCCAGTGCGCCATAGGAGTGCATTGCGACGTCCCGGGGTCGCGACGGCGTGTCGTAACCCTGATAAAACGCACCATAAGTGTATGGATAGCCGCTAATAGGCAACCAGCCACCAGATCCTCACCCCGGGCAGGAAACCTTGCGCCCTCTCCTCAAAGTCCGCGCCGCCCTGCTGGCGCTCGCGACGGCCGGGCTCGGGCTGCTGCCCGCACCGGCCCGAGCCGACACCTTCCCCGACCCGCCGACCGTGGTCCAGGTCGTCGCGCACGCCGACGACACGTTCCTGTTCTTCAACCCGGACCTGCGAAAGGTCTACAGCTTCCCGCTCGTGACGGTGTTCCTCACCGCGGGCGAGGCCACCACCCAGGTCGGGCCGGGCCAGCCCTTCGCCGACACCTGCCTGTACGGCGAGAGCCGCGACATGGGAGCCCGCGCCGCGGCCGCCGAGATCGCCGGCGTGGCCAATCCGACCTGGACCCGGACCCCGATCACCTTCGCCGGCAAGGTCGCCGAGGAGGACACCCTCAACCAGGCACCGCAGGTGAAGCTGGTGTTCTTCAAGCTGCACGACGCCGGGGACGCCAACTTCATCGGCGGCAAGAACAGCCAGACCACATTGCAGGACCTGTACCAGCGCGGCCAGATCACCGGCTGGCACCAGTCCACGATGGGCACGCTGGCCGCGGACGGCGGCTCGGACTGCGAGGCCCAGTACGCGAACCAGACCTACACGAAGACGCAGCTGACCGCCTCGCTGACGGCGCTGTACGCGCACTACAACGCGACCGTCGTCTACGGCATGGACCCGCACCGGTTCGCCAGCGACCCCGGCAACACCGATCATCTCGGCGCCGGCGGTTTCACCCTGGACTCGGTATCCGCCTACCACGGCCCGAACAACGACGGCCACGTGCTGCTGCGTCCCTACCGGGACTACAACGTGAGCTTCGAGGAGTCAGACCTCGACAGCGCCGACGCCACGCAGAAGAACAACGACTTCCTCGCCTATCTCGGCCCGAACCGCGGCGACATCCCCGGGGTGTATCACGGGCTCTACGACACCTCGCCGGACCCGAACGACACGTTCTATCCGCCGTTCTACAGCCGCCAGTACTCGCGATGGCCGAACGGCTCGGTGTGGACCAAGGTGGACGGGACCGGCAAGCTCAACGCCTTCGCCATCCTCAACAGCCAGATCGAGCAATGGACCGAGACCTCCCCTGGCGGCTCCTGGACCGGTCCCACGCCGGTCCCCGGCAGCACCGGGCTCACCCCGACGCTGGACGTCACAGTGGACCCCACAGGGCTGCTGCGGGTGTTCTCCACGAGGCTGTCGGACTACGCGGTCGTGACGGACGTACAGACCGCGCCAGGGGTGTGGGGCGGCTGGACGTCGCTGGGCAACCCGAACAGCTCCAACCCGACGGAGGTCGGAGACCCGGCGTCGCTCACCGAGCAGAACGGCAACGTGACCGTCTTCGTCCGCAACCTCGGCACCGGAGTCAGTGCCAAGACCCTGAACCCGGGCAGCACCTGGCCCAGCGCCTGGGCCGACCTCGGGGGCTTCCAGATCCGGGACGACCTGTCGGCGGGCCTCGGCGGCTCCGGCGCCGGCGAGCTGTTCGCCCCGTCCGAGTTGGGAATCCAGCACTGGAAGCAGAACGCCGCGCGGTTGTGGGCCCGGGACTCCTCGCCGCTGACCCCGGCGGCGATCGGCAAGACGCAGGTCTCCTTCGCCCTCAACGCCGACGGCCGGCCGGAGATCTTCTACGCCGACCCGGACAATCCGACGGTCGCGACGCAGTGGACCCAGAGCAACGGCAGTTGGACCACCACGCCGGGGCTGCTCGGCGGCAGCCCGCCGATGCTGGAGAGCGTCGCCGCCACGACCGGGGGCGACGGCCGCGTCAGCATCGCGATCCGCAACTCCGGGGGCGGGGTCAGCATGGCCTCGCAGACCGGGCCCAACGTGGGGTTCTCCGGGACCTGGCCGGACCTGGGGAACGTGATCGTCGGGGCGCCGGCGATGGCCCTGGATTCCGACGGCCGACTGGTGGTGTTGGCGTTCGAGCTGGACGGGGCGCTGCACATCGACCGGCAGACCGCGGCCGGGACGGGCAGCCCGTTCGGCGGATGGCAGCTGGCCGGGGCCTGACGGCTTCGCCGCGGCCGCTTTCCCGCGGCTGCTTTTGAGACGACACGGCCCGCTTCCCGATTCCGGGGAGCGGGCCGTCGGCTTTCGCCGCGCGCTACGTCGATGCCGCTGCTAAGAGCGACCGAGGATTGGTGGCCGGTCTGGCGAGGCGGCGCAGCCGCCGCAGCACACGGAAAACTCGGCGGGGCTCGTGTCTTTGGCGGCTTCGCCGCTGGTGGCTGGGCGTGCCGGACGCATGCCCTCGACCCGGCCCGCGCCTGCGCGCAAATCGGCACGAGCGTCGTGGGCATGCGGCTTGCAAGCGCAGCGCCGCAAGGCACCGGTGCGGCCAGGCTCGGAGCTCCGACGCTGGTTTCCCAATGTCGCTCAGCCCGCCCGGCCACCAATCCTCGTTCGCTCTAAGTCAGTGCTGCTGGTACGGGTCGTCCCGGAACTGCCGCACGTCGATCATCCCGGTGTCGAAGAACCCGGACGCCTCCGGGTTCTGCTGGTGGGACGGCTGCGCCTGCTGGGCGGCGTACGGGTCCTCGTGCTGCGGGTACTGCTGGTACTCGCCGTTGTGGTACTCCGGCTGAGCGGCGTACTGCGCACCGTAGGGCTGGACCGGATACGGGACCGACGCCGGGTCGTTGTAGTTCGCGGCGTAACCGTTCTCCTGGTCGTAGCCGTAGCCGACCGCGACCTGCGCCGGCTGCTGCTGGTACTCAGGCTGCTGATATTCCTGCGGCGGGTAGTCCTGGGAGAAGTCGGGGCGCTGGAACACGCCGCTCATGTCGGCCGCGGCGAACTCGTGCGACAGCTCCGGCTCCGGCAGGCCGTACTCGCCGGTGTTGTACTCGCCCTGGCCGTAGGGGTCGGGCTGCTGCCCGTAGGTCTCCGGCTGCTGCTGCCCGTAAGCGTCCGGCTGTTGCTGGCCGTACGCGTCCGGCTGCTGCTGGCCGTAGGCATCCGGCTGTTGCTGACCGTAGGCGTCGGCCTGTTGCTGACCGTAGGCGTCGGCCTGCTGCTGGCCGTAGGCGTCGGCCTGGTAGACCGGGGCCTCCTGGTAGGAGGGCTGCTCCTGCGGCTGGTAGGACGGCTCCTGCTGGTAGCCGTCTCTCTGGTTCTCGTAGCCCTCTTCGGTGTACTTCGGGTACTCGCCGGTGTTGTACTCGCCCCGGCCGCCCGCGTCGCGCTGGAAGCCGGTGGGCACCTCGTCGCGCTCGCTGAAGTCGTATTCCGGCCGGGTCGCGGCCTCGACCGCGTCCTGCTCGGCGATGTGCTCGCCCAGCTCGGACATCGGGTCCTTGCCGACCATCTTGGCCCGGCCGCGGCCCACGGCCGACAGCGTCTTGGTCAGCACCACCTCGAAGTTGGCGAGCTTGTCGTCGACGTAGTTGTCGGCGTCCTCACGGATCCGGCGTGCCTCCTCCAGGGCGGCGCCGCGGATGCGGTCGGCCTCGCGGCCCACCTCGGTCCCGGAGAGCATGCTGCCCCGCTCGCGCCGGGCCGCCTCGATGTGGTCGGCGGCGTCCCTGCGGGCCTGGGCTATCACCTCTTCGCGTTCGGCCACCAGCCGCCGGGACTCGGCGAGTTCCTCGGACACCCCGGCGGCGAGCTCGTGCAGGATCTCCAGGACCTCGGCGCGGTTGATCACGCACGAGGCGGACATCGGCACCGCCTTGGCGGTCTCGACGATCTGCACGAGGTCTCCGACCATCTGCTCCAGGCGGTCGCTTGTGGCCACTTCTCACTCGCTCCTCTAGCGGCCGCGGGGGCCGCCCCTTCTTGGCGACGGTCGGTCTTCGCAAGGGGTCCACCGCGGACCCCTAGCGCCAAAGGCTACGCGGACTTCCTCTTGCGTTCAGCCAGTCGCTCGGTAAGGGATGAAAGGACCAGGTCCGGGACCAGGCCGGCGACATCGCCACCGAGCGAGGCGACCTCCTTGAGCAACGAAGAGGACAGGTAGCTGTACAACGGGTTGGACGCCACGAACAGCGTCTCGATCCCCGACAGCCGGTGGTTCATATGGGACATCTGGAGTTCGTACTCGTAGTCGCTGACCGCCCGCAGCCCCTTCATGATCGCCCGGATCCGGTGCCGGGCGCAGAAGTCCACCAGCAGTCCCTCGAAGGGCTCGGCCCGCACGTTCCCGTAGTCGGCCGTCACCTGCTTCACCAGATCGATCCGCTCCTCGACGGTGAACAGCGACCCGGCCTTCCCGGCGTTCACCCCGACCGCGACGACCACCTCGTCGAACAGCTGCGAGGCGCGGCCGATGATGTCCAGGTGGCCGTTGGTGATCGGGTCGAAGGACCCGGGACAGACCACGCGGCGGATGAGGGGCTCGTCCATGGTTACTCCGGCGAGTCGAGGGGACCGGTCGTTGACGCGCCGCGAACGTACCAGACCGCGAAGTTCATGCGGGCCTCCCCGTAGCTCTTGGTCCGTGTCCCCTCATAGCCCACTGGCCAGGGGAAATCCGCATCCCGCGCGGAACGCTCAAGCACCGCCACGGCGTCCGGCGCCAGCCAGCCGCCGTCGGCCAGCGCTGTGAGGATGGTCACGACCTCGGCGTCGGGTACCGCGTACGGCGGATCCAGGAGCACCAGGTCGAAGGGCGCCTCGGCCGGACGGCCGCCGGCGGCGGCGCGCTCGGCGCGGTCGGCGACGACCCGCGCCCCGGGCAGGCCGACGGTCGCGATGTTCTGCGCGATGAGCCGGGCGACCCGGCGATCGGCCTCGACGAGCAGGACTCGGGCAGCGCCGCGCGACAGGGCTTCCAGACCGAGGGCGCCGGAGCCGGCGAAGAGGTCGAGGACTGACAACCCGGACAAGCCGCCGAATTCGGATTCGAGGGCGGAGAACAGGCTTTCGCGCGCCCGGTCGCCGGTCGGCCGGGTGCCCTCGCCGGGCGGGACGGCCAGCCGGCGGCCCCGGGCTCGGCCCGCGATGACGCGGGTCATGCGCGCCGGGCCAGGCGCTCGGCGGCAAGCCGGCGGCTTGCGGCAACACCGGTCCGACCACGGTCGGACCGGTGCTCGGCGGAAAGGCGACAACCGGCTGCGGCGCGGCCTGCGGCAGCCGGGTCGCAGCCGATATTGCAGCGCGGCAATGCGAAACCGATCATGTCTTGCCCAAGTATTCCGCGCGCTCGCCGTCCACCAAGACGGCAATTGTCCGGGCGAGCGTCGGATACCCCGCCAGCGTCGGATCCGCTTCCACCAGCGGTGTGGCCTCGTCCCGCGCGGCGCGGATCACGTCCTCGTCGTCGATCACGCTCAACAGCCGCAGCGAACTGCGGTAGCCGGACTGCGTGGCGCCGAGGACGTCGCCCTCCTTGCGGATCGCGAGGTCTATCCGCGACAGCTCGAAGCCGTCCAGCGTCGAGGCCACCGCGGCCAGGCGCTCGCGGGCCGGGGCGCCGTCCGGCGACTCGGTGACCAACAGGCACAGCCCGGCCCACTTCCCGCGTCCCACCCGGCCGCGCAGCTGGTGCAGCTGGGACACGCCGAAGCGGTCGGCGTCCATCACCACGATCACCGTCGAGTTCGGCACGTTCACCCCGACCTCGATCACCGTGGTCGCGACCAGCACGTCCAGTTCGTGCGCGGCATACGCGCGCATCACCGCGTCCTTGTCGTCCGGCGCCATCCGGCCGTGCAGCATCCCGACGCGCAGACCCTTGAGCGGGCCCTCGGCCAGCCTCGCCGCGACCTCCACCACCGCCAGCGGCGGCCGCTGCTGACCGGGCTCGGAGACCAGTTCCGAGCCGTCGTCGAAGACATCGGAGGCGGCGCCCGGCTCGTCGTCGCCGATCCGCGGGCACACCACATAGGCCTGGTGCCCCGCGCCGACCTCCTCGCGGATCCGCTCCCACACCCGCGTGAAGTGCGACGGGTGCTCGTGCGCGGCCACCACGTGGGTGGCGATCGGGGAACGGCCCGCGGGCAGTTCGGACAGGATCGAGGTCTCCAGGTCGCCGAACACCGTCATGGCCACCGTGCGCGGGATCGGCGTCGCGGTCATGACCAGCACGTGCGGCGGGGTCTCGCCCTTGGCCCGCAGCGCGTCGCGCTGCTCGACGCCGAACCGGTGCTGCTCGTCGATCACCACCAGGGCGAGGTCGGCGAACTGGACGTGGTCCTGGATCACCGCGTGCGTGCCGATCACGATCCCGGCCGCGCCGGAGGCCGCGTCCAGCAGGTTGCTCCGGCGGTCCTTCGCGTTCTGCGATCCGGTGAGCAGCGCGACCTTCACCTGCTTGCGGGCCGGGTCCTGCGCGTCGTCGGGACCTTGCGAGAACAGGTCCACCGGCACGTCCGCCGAGGCCCCCAGCATCTGCACGATCGACCGGTGGTGCTGCTGCGCCAGCACCTCGGTCGGGGCCAGCAGCACCGCCTGGCCGCCGGCGTCCACCACGGCCAGCATGGCCCGCAGCGCGACCATCGTCTTGCCCGAGCCCACGTCGCCCTGCAACAGCCGGTGCATCGGGTGCTCGCAGGCCAGATCCCGCTCGATCTCCTCACCGACCTGACGCTGACCGGCGGTCAGGGTGAACGGCAGCGTGGCGTCGAAGGCGTCGAGCAGGCCGGCCGGGACCCGTCGGCGCGGCACGGCCGGCAGCGCCTTGAGCGCTTCGCGCCGCTGCGCCAGCACGACCTGCATCGGCAGCGCCTCGTCCCACTTCAGGCGCTTGCGGGCGACCGCGATCTGGGGCCAGTCGTCGGGCCGGTGGATCCGGCGGAACGCCTCGGTCAGCGGGACCAGGCCCTGCCGGGCCCGGACCGGCCGGGGCAGCGGGTCGTCCGCCAGGTCGGCGTCGAGCTGGTCCAGGACCATCCCGACGCAGCGCGCGATCATCCGCGGCGACAGGCCGGCGGTGGTGGGGTAGATCGGCAGCAGTTCGCCGGCCCAGCTGTCCACATCGGCGTCCTCGCCGAGCCCGTCCAGCTTCTCGAACTCCGGGTTGGTCAGCTGGATCCTGCCGTGGTACTCGCCGACCTTGCCGGCGAACATGCCGAGCATGCCGGGCTTGAGCGCGTTGGCCGCGCGCGGGTTGAAGAACGTGACCTCCACCGGCACGTCGGCGGCGTCCCGCACCTCGACGGTCAGCATCTGGCCGCGCCGGGCCGCCATCGGGCGCCGGCTGACCTTGGTGATCTGCGCGACGATCGTGGCCTCGGTGCCCGGCTCCAGCTCGGAGAGCTCGGTCAGCTGGCCGCGCTTGACGTATCTGCGCGGATAGTGGCGCAGCAGATCGCCGATCGTCTCCAGATGGAGTTTGGTGTGCAGCACCTTGGCGGTGCGGTCCCCTACCGCCTTGTGCAGGGGCTCGTCCAAACGGATGCCCATGGGCCGGGACCTCCCGGAATCACTCGACGCCGATCAGCAGCGGGTAGCCGGTCTGCCCGCCCTCGTACACCACCACGTCCGCGACCGGGTGCCGCGTCCGGATCCGCTCGGTGACCGCCTCGGGCAGGCCCGGCTCCGTAGTGTCACCGACTACCAAGGTCACCATCTCACCGCCCGCCGACAACATGCGCTCCAGGACGGCCTCGGCGGCGGCCACCTGGCCGTCCTCGATCAGCGCGACGTCGTTCTCGACGTGCCCGAGCACCTGCCCGGGCCGGCACACCCCGGCCATCGTCCAGGCCTCGGTGGCCGCCACCTCGATGGCGCCGTAGCGGGTCGCCCCGGCGGCCGCGGTCATGGCCACCACGTCGGCGTCGAAGCGCCGGGCCGGCTCGTGCACCGCCAGCGCCGCTATCCCCTGCACGGTCACCTTGGCCGGTACGGCCGCGACCCGCATCGCCGGCTGCCCGGCGGACAGCCGCTCGGCCACGGCGGCGGCGACCGCGGTGGTCTCGGCGTCGTTCGGCAGCAGCACCACCTCGGCCGCGCGGGTGGCGGCCACGGCCCGCTCGAAGTCGGCGGCGCTCGGCGGCCGGCCGGGCTCGGTGCGCAGGACGTGCGCCCCGGCCGCCTCCAGCAGCCCGGCGATGCCCTCGCCGTACGCCACGGCCACGATCGCGCGGGTGGGCCGCAGGTTCGGGGTGGCGGAGACCGTGGGCGGCTCCGGGTGCGGTGCGGTCTGTGAGGCCAAGTGGGTGATCTGGATGTCCCGCGGCCGGCCGGCGGCGATCCCGGCCTCCAGCGGGACGCCGGCGTCGTCGACGTGCACGTGGATCCGCCACAGACCGTCGCCGCCGACCACCACCAGGCTGTCCCCGCCGCCGCGCTCGCAGAACTCGTCGAGCCCGCGCCGCAGCTCGGCGACCGCGGTGTCGGTGGCCTCCAGCAGGTAGATGACCTCGAACTCGGGCTCGGCCCGGGCCGAGGTGGGCGCCGACCCGACGCTGCGCGCCGAGGCCAGCCGGCGCTGCCGGAGGGCGCCGCGCGGGTCCAGGCCGCCGGTGTAGGCGGCCAGGGTGTCGAGCAGGACCACCAGGCCCAGGCCGCCGGCGTCGACCACCCCGGCGTCGCGCAGGACCTGGAGCTGGTCGGGGGTCCGGGCCAGCGCCTCGCGGGCCCCGGCCGCCGCGGCCTGGGCGACGTAGGCCAGGGAGTGGTTCGCGGTGAGCGGCGCCGGAACGGCGGTGGCGGGCCCGGCGCCGCCGGTCGCGGACGCGGCTGCCAGTTCGGTAGCGGTATCGGCGCCGGCCGAGCCCGAAAGACCCCGCGGCCCGGAATGCGCCCCGGTCCGCTGCCCGGTCAGTTCCCCGATCGCCAGCACCGCCGCGGAAGCCGCCTGTGCCGCGGCCTCCGCCACCGACAAGATCGTCCCGGCCGCCGGCCGGGCCACCGCCTCGAAGGCCGACTCGGCCCCGGCGGCCAGGCCCGCGGCCAGCGCGCCGCCGTCGACCGCCGAACCGGTGTACCGGGCCGCTGCGGCGCCGCGCAGCAACTGGCTGAGGATCACCCCGGAGTTCCCGCGGGCGCCGAGCAGCGCGCCGTGTGCGAGCGCGTGCAGGGCCTCCGGGACCGAGGGCGCCGGGCCCGGAGCGGCCAGCCGGTCGTCCAGGGCCCGGCAGGCGGCCTCGAAGGTGAGGTACATGTTGGTGCCGGTGTCGGAGTCGGCGATGGGGAAGACGTTGAGCGCGTCGATCTCCTCGCGGTGCCGGCCCAGGACCGTCAGGGCCGCACCGGCCCAGCGCCGCAGCGCCCCGGCGTCGACGGGGGACGCGTCCGGGCGCGGCGGCACGGCCGCGTTCGCGGCGGATCCGGAGACGCTGGGGGGCATGGCGGCCAGGGTACCGCTGCGGCCTGTGGCAACCGGTGCACGCACCGCCCGGCGCAGTACGGACGAGGTATCCCCACCGGATTGGCGTCACGGCCCGCGCGTCGGGTACTCTGACCAGGTTGCCAGGAGGGGCAGTGCCCCCTGGCTATCAGTACCTGCCCGCCGACGACGGCGGGGATCACGCAACGCACGCAGCCGCAGGATCTTTTCAACCCACCGGCAGCGTCAACGACTCGGTAGAGGTGAATCGAAGTGGCTGCCAACTGCGAAGTGTGCGGCAAGGGGCCGGGCTTCGGCCACAGCATCTCGCACTCGCACCGTCGCACCAAGCGGCGCTGGAACCCGAACATCCAGACCGTCCGCGCGGTCGTGAACGGGACTCCGAAGCGCGTCAACGCCTGCACCTCCTGCATCAAGGCGGGCAAGGTCGCGCGCTGAGCGTGTGCGAAGCGTAAAGCGGTGGTAAAAACCCGCACGCTTTAGGACTTATCGAACCGCAGGTCAGCCCCACCAGGGTTGGCCTGCGGTTCCTCGTGTTCGGCAAACGGTAAGCCGCCCGACCCGCGACTTGTGTCAGTGCCGCATGTCACGATGGAGTGCATGACCCATCTCACGGTGGAAGGTGCCCTGGACTACATCTCGGGCATCTGTTTCAAGACCGGCCCGCCGAACCGGGTCGGTGTGGAACTGGAATGGTTCCCCCGCGACGCCCGCCATCCGGAGCACCTGCCGGAGCGGGAACGCCTCATGCGAGCCTTCGCAGACGCGGCCGACGCGCCGTTGTCCGGCTCCCTCACGATGGAACCCGGCGGCCAGTGGGAACTCAGTTCCTCCCCCGCCGACTCGGTCCGCGAGCTGATCGCCACCACGGACCGAGATCTGGAACTCCTACGGCGATCGGCTGCGGAGGCAGGCTTAGAGCTCGTCGGCACAGGCCGCGAGCACGGCCACCCCCCGAGTCGCGTCGTCGACCATCCCCGCTACATCGCGATGGAGCGGTACTTCGATCGCGACAACGACTCCGGCCGCGTCATGATGTGCTCCACGGCCTCGATCCAGGTGAACGTGGACGCCGGCACCGAGCACGACGGCCCGGAGGGTTTCCGCCGCCGCTGGCGGCTGGCGTACGACCTGTCCCCGATCCTCACCTTCGCCTTCTGCCGGACCGACCGGCCGGCGGTGTGGGCCGCGCTGGACCCCGGGCGCACCGTCGCCCCACCTCTGGACTCCCCCGACCCGCGCCTGGCGTACGCGCAGTACGCACTGGACGCGAACCTGTTGTGCGTCCAGCGGCCCGACGGCGTCCCCTGGACCGCACCGCCGGGGCTCACCTTCCGCGAGTGGATCAAGACCGGCGCACTGGAGCCCTCCGAGCTGCGCGCCCCGACCCTGGACGACCTCGCCTACCACCTGACCACCCTCTTCCCGCCGGTCCGGCCGCGCGGGCACCTGGAGCTGCGGGTGCTCGACGCGCTGCCCGGCGATCTGTGGCGAGTACCGACAGCGCTCGTCACAGCCCTGTTCCACGATGCCCAGGCCACCGAAGACGCCCGGGCCGCCCTCGAACTCACCCCGATCCGGAAAGCCGCCGCGGCCTGCTTCGACGCCGCCCTGTCCGCCCTGGCGCGGATGGAGGCGTCGCCGTCGCTCATAGCCGAGGTCGCGCGCTACGCCGAGGAGGACCTCCCATGACAGTGCCCATAGACGACACGAGTTCAGCAGCCGGCACCGCCGGCCTGACCGAGCGCATCGCCCGCAGCCTGGAGCGCGCCCGAACCCGCACCCAGGGCCTGACCGGCCCGGTCGAGGATCCCGACCTGATCCGCCAGCACTCCCCGCTGATGTCGCCCCTGGTCTGGGACCTGGCGCACATCGGCAACCAGGAGGAGCTGTGGCTGCTGCGCAACCTCGGCGGCCGCGAGCCCATGCACCCGGAGATCGATCCGCTGTACGACGCGTTCGAGCATCCGCGGGCCGAGCGCCCGACCCTCCCGCTGCTCCCCCCGGACCAGGCCCGGCGCTACGTCCACGAGGTCCGCGGCCGAGTGATGGACCTGCTGGAGCAACCCCGCTGGGGCGACGAAGAGCTCAGCCGGGGCGGCTTCGCCTTCGGCATGATCGCCCAGCACGAGCAACAGCACGACGAGACGATGCTGATCACCCACCAGCTGCGGGTCGGCGAGCCGGTGCTGCACCGCCCGGCGCCGCCCGCGCCGCCGGCCGACGCGCTCGCGCTGCCGGCGGAGGTCTTCGTCCCCGGCGGCCCGTTCACCATGGGCACCTCGGCCGAGGCCTGGGCCCTGGACAACGAACGGCCCGCCCACGAAGTGGACGTCGCAGGGTTCTGGCTCGACACGACTCCGGTGACCAACGGCGGGTATCTGGAGTTCATCGCCGACGGCGGCTACGACGAACCGCGCTGGTGGTCGCAGGCCGGTTGGGAACACCGGCAGAACGCCGGTCTGTTCGCACCCCTTTATTGGACCCGTGAGGGAGAGCAGTGGCTGCGCCGGCGCTTCGGTGTGGTCGAGCCGGTGCCGGCCGCGGAGCCGGTCGTCCACGTCAGCTATTACGAAGCCGAGGCCTACGCCGCCTGGAAGGGCCGAAGGCTGCCGACCGAGTCCGAGTGGGAGAAGGCGGCTCGGCACGACCCGGTCAGCGGCCGGTCGCGCCGGTATCCGTGGGGTGACGACGATCCCCTGCCCCAGCACGCGAATCTCGGCCAGGCGCATCTCCAGCCCGCGGCGGCCGGTTCCTATCCCGAGGGTGAGGCGCCCTCCGGAGCGCGGCAGCTGATCGGCGACGTGTGGGAGTGGGTGTCCTCGGACTTCCTGCCGTATCCCGGCTTCGTCGCGTGGCCGTACCGGGAGTACTCAGAGGTCTTCTTCGGCCCGGATTACAAGGTGCTGCGCGGCGGATCGTTCGCCGTCGACCCGGTGGCCTGCCGGGGCACGTTCCGGAACTGGGACTACCCGATCCGGCGGCAGATCTTCTCCGGGTTCCGGACCGCACGGGACGGGGTGCTCTGATGTGCCGACATCTGGCCTATCTCGGGCCGCGGAAGTCGTTGCGGGAGTTGCTGATCGACCCACCGCACTCCCTGTACCGGCAGAGCTGGGAACCCCGACGGCAGACGCACGGAGTGGTGAACGCCGACGGCTTCGGCGTCGGCTGGTTCGCCGAGCCGGACCCGGTGCCCGCGCGGTACCGGCAGGCCGGTCCGATCTGGGCGGATCCTTCGTTCCCTGATATCGCGCGGGTGACGCGCAGCGGCGCGGTGCTGGCGGCGGTGCGCGACGCCACGACCGGCTCGGCCACCGGCGCCGAGGCGGCGGCGCCGTACCTCGGCTCCGGTTGGCTGTTCAGCCACAACGGATCGATCGGCGGCTATCCCGGCTCGGTGGCGAAGCTCGCCGAGACCGTGCCGGCGGCCGACTTGCTGGCGCTGGAGTCCCGGACGGATTCGGCATTCGTCTGGGCCCTGATTCAACTCCGGGTCCGCGCCGGCGCCGCGATGGCCGAGGCGGTCGCCTCGGTGGTCGCCGACGTCGCCGCGGTCGCCGACGCCCGGCTGAACCTGCTGCTGATGAATGACACGACGATCGTCGCCTCGGTCTTCGGCGACACCCTCAGTGCTCTGATCGACGACGGCTTCGTGGCCGTCGGCTCGGAGCCGTACGACGACGCGCCCGGCTGGGCCGACGTCACCGAGGGGGTCCATACCTGGCGCACGGAAGGCCGACCGGAAACTGTGGAGGGACGATGAGCGGCATAGAGATCGAGCGGCACCTGCCGGCGGACTTCTTCGCGGCGGCGCTGCGGGACGATGTTCTCAAAGGCCTGACAGCGGAGCCGAAGTGGCTGCCGCCCAAGTGGTTCTACGACGCGCGCGGCAGCGAGCTCTTCGAGGAGATCACCCGGCTGCCGGAGTACTACCCGACGCGCGCCGAGCGGGAGATCCTGACCGCCCGCGCACCGGAGATAGCGACGGTGACGCACGCCGAGACGCTGGCGGAACTCGGGGCGGGCTCGTCGGCCAAGACGACGCTGCTCCTGGACGCCCTCCGGGACGCCGGCACCCTGCGCCGCTACGACCCGATCGACGTCAGCGAGGCGGCGCTGCTGGCGTCCGGGGAGCAATTGCAACAGCGCTACCCGGAGCTGACGATCCACGCCGTCATCACCGACTTCGAGGAGCGGCTGGCCATCCCGGGCTCGGCGGGCCCGCGCCTGGTGGCGTTCCTCGGCGGCACGATCGGCAACCTGCTGCCCGAGGAGCGCTCGGTGTTCCTGTCCCGGGTCCGCGCCGGGCTGCGGCCGGGCGAGTGGCTGCTGCTCGGCACCGATCTGGTGAAGGACCCGCGGACCTTGGTCGCGGCGTACGACGACGCGGCGGGCGTGACGGCGCTGTTCAACAAGAACGTGCTGGCCGTCGTCGACCGCGAACTCGACGCCGACTTCGACCCGGACGACTTCGACCACGTCGCGGTGTGGGACCCGGAGGCGGAGTGGATCGAGATGCGCCTGCGGGCCCGGCGGGACTTGTCGGTCCGGCTGAAGGAGCTCGATCTGGGGGTGTCGTTCGAGCGCGGCGAGGAGCTACGGACCGAGATCTCGGCGAAGTTCCGCCGGGAGGGCGTGGCGCGGGAGCTCGGCGCCGCGGGGTTCGCGGTGCGACGGTGGTGGACCGACGAGCTGGGGAGGTTCGGGCTCTCGCTGGCTGAAGCGGTCTGAGACCGGGACTGCTTGAGGTCACCCGGGGTCGTCCGGGGTCGTCCGGAGGGATGAGTAGGCAGTTCCCGTCCCTCCGGACGGCTACAAGCTAGATCGCCGCGCTTGCGTTGGGATTGCGCCGGCGGAGGAAAGGGGCGAAACGCTCTCGCTCAGTGTGGGTGGACCAGCTTGTCCCAGCCGGCCTTGTCCAGATCGTCCGTGTCCAGATCGTCCGTGTCCAGATCGTCCGTGTCCAGATCGTCCGTGTCCAGATCGTCCGTGTCCAGATCGTCCGTGTACGCCGCTACCGCCAGCGCCAGCCGTGGTCCACCGGACCGATGCCCGCGCCCAGCGGGAAGCCGGCCGCGATACCGCCGGTGACGTACTCCTTGGCGGCGCGCACCGCTGCCGGGACGTCATCACCGATCGCCAGACGCGAGGCGATGGCGCTGGCGAGCGTGCAGCCGGTGCCGTGGGTGTGGCGGTTGTCGTGGCGGGGCGCGCGGAACCAGTGCTCGGCGCCGTCCGGGCCGACCAGCAGGTCCACCGATTCCGGGCTGTCGCTCAGGTGCCCACCCTTCACCAGCACCCAGCGCGGCCCGAGATCGGCGAGCGCCCGCGCGGCCTGGACCATCTGGCTCTCTGCTTCGACCTGAAGGCCGGTGATCAGGCGCACCTCGTCCAGGTTCGGCGTGACCACGGTGGCGCGTGGCAGCAGTTCGGTGCGCAGCGCGTCGAGCGCCTCGGGGGCCAGGAGCGCGTCGCCGTGCTTCGAGACGCTGACCGGGTCGACCACCACCGGGACCGGGGCCGCCGGGTCAAGGGTGCCGATCAGCCGGGCCACCGTCGAGGTGAGCTCGGATGAGGCGAGCATGCCGGTCTTGATCGCGTCCACGCCGATGTCGTCCACGACCGAGCGGAACTGGCGCTCCACCGCCTCGATCGGCAGCGCCCAGAAGTCCTGCACCCCGACCGAGTTCTGCGCGGTGACGGCGGTCAGCACGGACATCCCGTGCACGCCGTGCGCCAGCATGGTCTTCAGGTCGGCCTGGATACCCGCTCCGCCCCCGGAGTCGCTTCCGGCGATGGTGAGGACGCGGGACGGGGCGGTGGCTGCGGACATGGTGATCAGCATACGAGCCGTGGCCGGCGGCACAGGAAGCGAGAGCGGTCAGGCGCGGAAGTCGAGCATGTAGAAGACCTTGTCGTAACGGCGATCTCCCACCGCGACGAAGTCCGGGAGGCGGCCGTATTCGCGGAAGCCGAGCGTGCGGTAGAGATGGAGCGCGTTCTCGTTGTCGCCGCGGGCGTCCAGGGTCAGCACCTCGATGCCGGCCTCGCGGGCACTGTCCACCAGAGCGGTGACGAGCAGGCGGCCCACCCCCATGCCCTGCGCCTCGGAAGCGACGGCGAGCTTCTCCAGATCGGCATGAGGGCGATGTGTGGGCCGCTCATAGCGCAGCCAATAGCCGAGGCCCACCAACCGATCGCCAGAGTAGGCCAGCCGCAGCGCCCCATCCCCGGCGCGCGCCGCCGCAGTCACCTTGTCCATCAAGGCGCCGATCTCAGCCCTCGAAGGCCGATCCACCCAACCGAGCGCCGCGCCCCCGGCCACTAGCTCGGCGAAAAGACGCTGCGCGGCGTCGGCGCCATCGCCCGCGACACCACCCACGACACCATCGCGGATCACCACATCGGTCATGATCGCCAGCCTGCCGGACCCAAGCGGGCGGGGCCAATGGAAGTGGTGGCCAGGGCCGGCACGGACACCCGCCACCAAGGCACTACCGAGTTGATGCGCTTGCACCATCGCTTGGAAATGGTGGCCAGCACCAGCACCAGCACCAGCACTGGCACTGGCCCGGCTACCGAGGCACTACCGGCTTGATGCGCTCACGCCATCGCCCAAGCCGCCGGGCTGAACTTCTGCGTCAGCTCCACCAACGCCCGCAGCGGCGCCGCGCCCGGCCCGATCTCGTCCCGCCACCGCGCCTCGATCGTCAGCGGCGCCAGCCCCTCCTTCAGATCCAGCATCACCAGGTCCCCCGACTCCAGCTCCGCCTGCACCGAGAAGCGCGGCAGCAGCGCCGCTCCCCGGCCGTTCACCGTCAGTCGGCGCAGGGCGTTCAGCGAGCCGGTGATCATCGCGATCTTCAGCGACGGGCCCAGGTCGCGGCCGCATTCGTCGAAGAGCTGCCGGTAGATGCAGCCGATCTCGGTCACCATGAACTCCGTGCGCCGAACGTCGTCCAGCGTCAGCGGGTGGACACTGGCCAGCGGGTGCGACGGGGCCGTGACCAGCACCACGTGGTCCGTGCCGACCACCGCGGTCGGGCCGTCGTAGGCGGGGCCGCTGTCCAGCGTGAAGACCGCGTCCAGGCGTCCCTCCAGCAGCTCCTCCATCAGGCGGGTGCGGCTGGTGACGGTGACCGTGACGTCCGCGGTCTCCGGGCCGGCGGCGCCGTGGTCGAAGGCGGTCAGGACCTCGGGCAGCCACTCGTCGGCCAGCGATTGGAGCGCGCCGATGCGCAGCAGCGGGCGGCGGCCGGAGACGGTACGGCGCAGCTCGCCGTCCAGGTCCAGCATCCGGCGGGCGTACGGCAGCAGGCGCTGCCCGGCCTCGGTCGGGACGGTGCCGATGCTTGTGCGGTTCAGCACCGGGGTGCCGAGGTCGCGCTCCAGGGTGCGCAGCTGGTCGCTGACGCTGCTCTGCGCGTAGCCGAGCTGGTCGGCGGCCGCGGAGATGCCGCCGGTCTCGACCACCGCGAGGAACGCGCGCAACTGTCGGGTGTCCATGCCACCATCCTGCCATCGGCTTCTCCGATAGGGGCGGTTCGCAGGGTACGGTGCGTGCGGACCCCGGGGCCGCGCGCCGGCCCCTCCGGAGCCTTTGTACAGAACGCCGTCGCTGGACTGAAACTTCCATTCCCAAGGAGACATGGTGGCTCGCTTCGCCGTCGAATACGTCTACACCGCGGACACCGCCAAGCGGGACGAGGTCCGCCCGGCCCACCGCGCCTTCCTGCGCGAGGCCCAGGACCGCGGGGAACTGCTGGTGTCGGGGCCGTGGGTGAACAACACCGGGGCGCTGCTGGTCTTCGAAGCCGAGGACGAGGCGGCGCTGAAGAAGCTGCTGGAGCACGACCCCTTCGCCGAGGCCGATCTGGTCGCCCGGGTCCGGATCAACGAGTTCAACCCGGTGCTGGGCAGCTGGCTGGCCGACTGAGCCGGCCGGGGTTCGGTCCGGCCGTCGGCGCGCGGTCGGTAGTCGGCGCGCGGTCGGCGATCGCCGGTCGGCCGTCAGTCAGATGCGGAACAGGATCCGGTCCCGCTGCGCGCGGATCGGGTCCAGGTACGTGGACCGCACCTGGTGGTGGCCGGGGTCCGCGACCCAGGCCCGGTAGGCCTCCTCGTCGTCGAAGTCGGCGATCACCGCGGCGTCCATCGCGTCGTCCGTCAGCCGGACGTCGCGGTGGAACTCGAAGTGCCGGCGCCGCTGGAACGGCACCGCCGCCAGGGCCGCGCCGAACGCCTCGATCTGCGCGTCGGTCGCCTCGGGGGTGAACTTCAGGAGCAATATGCTTCGGATCATGCCCTGATCCTCGCGCAGGCCCGTCCCTTCCCGCCATCGGAGTCTCCGATGGGGCGATCGGAAAGACGGCCTGTCGGCCGGAGCGGGGCCGGCCCGATCCTCAAGCCATGGCACTGATCGACGAAGCCGCGCCGAAGAACACCGGAGACACCGTCACCGGCCCTACCCCGCGTCCCGACCCGACACCGGCGAACCCCCGGGCCAAAGCCGCGTTCGCCGGCATCGTGGCCGGCAACTTCATGGTCCTGCTCGACGCGACGATCCTCAACGTCGCCCTCCCCGATGTGAAGGCGCACCTGCACTCCTCGGCCGCGGCGCTGCCCTGGACCGTGGACGCCTACACCGTCGTGTTCGCCGGCCTGATGCTGGCCTCCGGCGCGATCGCCGACCGGTTCGGCGCGCGCAAGGTGTATCAGAGCGCGGTCGCCCTGTTCGGGCTGATGTCCCTGCTGTGCGCGCTGGCCCCGAACGCCGCCGGCCTGATCGCCGGCCGGGCGCTGCTCGGCGCCGCCGCGGCCGGCATGGTCCCGGCCTCGCTCGCGCTGCTGGCCGGGCTCTACCCCGACGCCAAGGAGCGGACGAAGGCGATCGGCGCGTGGGCCGCGCTGTCCGGGATCGGGCTGGCCGTCGGGCCGGTGCTCGGCGGCGCGCTGGTCGCGGCCGGCGGCTGGCGGCTGGTGTTCGTCGTGAACCCGCCGCTGGCGCTCGCCTCCTGGTTCCTGGTCCGCGGCCTGTCCTCGCACCGTTCCGAGCACCGCAAGAAGTTCGACGTCCCCGGCCTGGTCCTGTTCACCGTCGCGCTCAGCGCCCTGACCTACGGCCTGGTCGACGCCGGCACCGAGGGCTGGGGCAGCCCGGCGCCGCTGGCCGCGCTGGGGCTCGCGGTACTGGCCGCCGTCGCGGTGGCGTTCGTCGAGCGCCGGGCCGAGACCCCGGTGCTGCCGCCGGATCTGCTGCGCCTGGGCCGGGTCCGCAACAACCTGGTGACCGCGGTCTCCGCGAACTACATCTTCTACGGCCTGTTGTACTCGGTCACACTGTGGCTGGAGCAGACCCGGCATCTGAGCGCGGCCATGACCGGCGTCGCGTTCCTGCCCATGATGGTCCCGATGTGCTTCCTGCCGTTGCTGACCAGCAGGCTGGCGCACCGGTTCGGCGCCCGGCCGATGGTGATGGTCGCGATGGTGGCGAACATCGCGGTCGGCGCGGTCCTGTCCACGGTCGGCGCGCACACCTCGCTGGCGGTGGTGATCCTGGCCCAGGTGCTGATGGCGCTGGCGACCACGATGACCATCCCGTCGATCACCGCGGACATGGCCGTGGCCACCCCGCGCGCGCTCGCCGCGACCGGCCAGGGCGCGCTGAACGCCGCCCGGCAGACCGGCAGCGCGCTCGGCGTCGCGATCTTGGGCACGCTGTCCGGGATGCACGCCGCCGGGATCGCGATGGCCGTCGGGGCGCTGGTCACGCTGGTGCTGACCGGGCTGACGCGGCGCGGTGCCTGATCCGGGAGCCAGGCAGGAGCCAGGCGGGAGGCCAGGCGCGGGCACTACTCCGAATGGCCGAAGTGGCTCCAGCCCACCGCGCCGTCCCACGCCTTGCCGTCGACGGTCACCGCCGCAGAGCCCTCATGGACTCTGCCGATCGGACGCCAGCCCTCGGGCAGTTCGGCGCCGGAGGCGAAGGTCGCGACCAGCGCGTGATCCTCGCCCCCGGTCAGAACCAGGTCGAGGCGCGGGCCGGGGGTGGTGACCGCCAGGGCGCTGTCGACATCGACCGCGACGCCGCTGGCCACGGCCAGGTGCATCAGGTCGGCCAGCAGGCCGTCGCTCACATCGAGCATCGCGGTGGCGCCGGCGCGGGCGGCCTGCGGACCGGCCGCGTACGGCGGGCTCGGGCGGCGGTGCGCGCTCAGGTAATCAGCAGGCTGCGGGGCCACCGACCCCGCGGATCCCGCTTCAGGCCGCGCCAGGGTCGAGCCCGCAGACCCCGCTCCAGCCGGCACAGCCGCCGGGCCCGCGGACCCCGGCCCCGCTTCGGCCACGCCACCACTCGCTTGCTCCGCGCCATCACCCGCCTCAACGCCGGTTTCCTCGCCGGACAGCAGCAATTCCAGCCCGGCCGCCGACCACCCCAGCCGTCCGGCCACCGCCACGGTGTCTCCCGGCCGAGCCCCCGACCGCAGCACCGGGGCCCGGCCCTCCAGCGTCCCGAGCACCGTCACCGAGATCGTGATCAGCTCGCCCCGCACCATATCGCCGCCGGCCACGATGGCCCCGAGCCCGGCGCACTCCCCGGCCACCCCCTCGGCGAACTCCTCGACCCAGGCCACCGGCAGATCGCCGGGCAGCACCATCGACAGCAGCAGCGAGGTGGGGACGCCGCCCATCGCGACGATGTCGCTGAAGTTCTGCGCCGCGGCCTTGTGGCCGATGTCACGGGGACTGGACCAGTCCCGGCGGAAGTGGTTGCCCTCCAGCAGCAGGTCGGTGCTGACCGCCAGCCGGCCGTCCGGGGCGTTGAGCAGCGCGGCGTCGTCGCCGGCCGGGACCGGGGTGTCGGGGCTGGTCAGCGGCAGGCGGGCCTGGACGCGGGCGATCAGCCCGAACTCGCCGACATCGTCGATGGTCTCCACGCCAGAACGGTAACCCGGCGACACACCGTGGTACTCGATCGGGTGAACCGTGGCGGTCCGCCCAACGGGCATGGACTCCCGGAATGAGGGAACCGCAGGGTACGGTGGCGTTTCCGACAGTAGGAGGACACGTGGTTCAAGCGTACATCCTGGTCCAGACCGAGGTGGGGAAGGCGGGCGCCGTGGCGCAGGCGATCGCCGAACTCGAGAGCGGCATCACCACCGCCGAAGACGTGACCGGGCCCTACGACGTCATCGTCCGCGCCGAGGCCGGGACCATGGACGAGCTCGGCCGGCTGGTGATCGCCAAGATCCAGGTCATCGAGGGCATCACCCGCACACTGACCTGCCCCATCGTGCATTTCGAGTGATGTGGTAGACCGGTCTTCCGTGGGAGCGACCTCGGGAGACGTGAAAAGGTGGATACCGGCCGCGGCTGTAGGAACAGCCGCGGTTTTGGCATGCGTGGGCGCGGTGTGGGGCTACCACGTCGGGCACACCGGCGCGGTCGGCGTCGATCTGCCGCCCGATTCCGATCCGGCCGTGTTGTCCGCCTGCGCGAACCTCGTCAAGGTCCTGCCGTCGGAACTGGAGGGCGACCACCGGCGCGGAGTGGTCGGCGCGGACGACCATGTGAAACAGCGGGCCGCGGTCTGGGGCTCGCCCACGACCGTCCTGCGGTGCGGGGTCGCCGAGCCGGCCGCGATCGTGGTCGGCGGCCCGGACTACACCCCGCTGAGCAACCAGTACGCGAACATGGGCGACGACACCGCGCAGGTCAACTGGCTGATCGAGGACCACGGCGACCACGTCACCTACACCACCACCGACCGCGCGGTGTACGTCGAGGTCACCGTGCCCTACGACGGCCAGACCCAGAAGCAGAACGCCTCCAACGCGTTGGTGGACCTGGCCCCGCTGATCGTGAAGACCGTCCCGGACCGGGCCGGACACTTCGCCAACGACCAGGTGCAGTGACCTGGAGTCCACCGCACCGCGAGTGGGTCAGCGCAGCCCGGTGGGCCGCCGCATCGCGGTGTCGACCAGCCGCCCGATCAGCTCCGCGTAGGTCATCCCGGCCGCCAGCCACATCTGCGGGAACATCGACGTCGGCGTGAAGCCCGGCATGGTGTTGATCTCGTTGACGATGAACCGGCCGGGGCCGCCGTCGACCGACTCCTGGTAGAAGAAGTCGACCCGGGCCAGGCCCTCGGCGCCCAGCGTCTCGAAGACGCCGATGGTCTGCTCGCGGATGTCCTCGATCTCCTCGGCGCTCAGCCGGGCCGGGATGTCGACCTCGGTGCTGCCGTCGAGGTACTTGGCCTCGAAGTCGTAGAACGTGTGCGGGCCGGTGACCCGCAACTCGGCCGGCATCGAGGCCTCGGGCCGGTCCAACGGCTCCAGGCCCGCCAGCACCCCGCACTCGATCTCGCGGCCCGGGATCGCCGCCTCCACCAGCACCTTCGGGTCGTGCCGGCGGGCGATCTCGATCGCCTGGTCCAGGTCCTCCTGCCGGTCGACCCGGGTGACGCCCATCGACGAGCCGCCCCGGGCCGGCTTGACGAACACCGGGTATCCGAGCTCTTCCACGGCCAGCCGCACCCCGGACCGGCCCTCCTCGGTGGCCCAGTCCCGAGGCCGCACCACCTCATAGGCGCCGATCTCGAACCCGGCCTGGGCCAGCAGCCGCTTCATGAACTCCTTGTCCATGGAGACCGCCGAGGCCAGCACGCCGGAGCCGACGTAGGGGATGCCCGCGAGCTCCAGCAGGCCCTGCAAGGTGCCGTCCTCGCCGTAGGGGCCGTGCAGCAGCGGCAGCACGACGTCCACCTCACCGAGCGACTTGGGCACCGCCCCGGGCTCGTGCACGGTCAGCTCGCGGGCGGTCGGGTCGCCGGCCATGGTGACCAGGTTCGCGCGCTCGGCCGAGGCCGGCAGGCCGATCGCGGGCAGCCGCCCGTCCTCGATGGACAGCCGCAGACCGCCCTGCTCGGGCAGCTCGGCCAACACCCAGCGGCCGTCCGAGGCGATCCCGATCGGCAGAAACTCGTAGCGGTCCGCGTCGGGACTGCTGCGTACGGCGTCCAGTATCGAACCGGCGGTGACGCAGGAGATGGCGTGCTCGCTGGACCGCCCGCCGAAGACGACAGCCACCCGGATCCGCTTCTGATCGCTCATGGTCCGACCATACCTAAGTCCTTGTAGGGTCCGAAGCATGATCATGCAGGGTGGGGGCGCGGCGGGCGGCCGAATACGCCGCTGGCTGCCGGAACTGCCGGACCCCGGACCTCAACGCGCGCTGGTGTGGTCGAGCTTCGTGAACCGGGTCGGGACCGGCATGTTCCTGGCGACGTCGGCGCTGTATTTCACGGTGATCGTGGGTATCCCGGCGCGCCAGGTCGGGACCGGGTTGAGCATCGCCGGGCTGGCCGCTCTGCTCGGTTCGGTGCCGGCCGGGACGCTCGCCGACCGGGTCGGGCCGCGCACCGTCCAGCTGGTGACGCTCGCCGTGCAGACCGTGACGATGGCGCTGTTCGTGGTCGTCCACTCGTGGTGGGCCTTCACGGTGGTGGCGGCCTTCGACTACGTCGCGGACGCGGCGAACAACGCGGCGCGCGGGGCGTTGATAGGCCGGGTCGGCGGTGAGCGGCCGGCGCTGTTCCGCGCGAAGCTGCGGACGAACGCGTGCGTCGCGGTGGTGGCCGGAACGCTGCTCGCCGCAGTCGCGATCCAGATCGGCACACGCGGGGCGTACCTCACAGTCATCCTGGTGAACGCGGTCTCCTATGTGGTCTGCGCGCTCCTGCTGTTGCGGGTGCCGGACTTCGCGCCGCTGCCCCGGCCGCCGGGAACCCGGCGATTCGCGGCGCTGACGGACCGGCCCTACGCGGCCTTCGCCATTCTCAATGGTCTGATAAACCTGCAAGCGGTGGTGGTGACGCTGCTGATCCCGCTGTGGATCGCCTCGCGCACGCACATCCCGCACGGCTTCGCCGCCGCGGTCTTCGGGCTGAACTTCCTGGTCGGGGTGCTGCTGATGCAGCCGGTCGGCCGCCGGATGGAGACGGCCGAGCAAGGCGGCCGGGCGTTGCGGATCGCGGGATTGGCGATCGCGGTGGGGTGTGCGGTGTTGGCGGGCAGCGGATCCGGGCCGCGCTGGGCCGAGACGGTCGTGTTGCTCGGCGGCTCGGCGGTGGTGTGCGCGGCCGGGGTGTGGGTGACGGCGGCCGGATTCTCGTTGAGCTTCGAGCTGGCCCCGGCGCACGCCCAAGGGCAATACCAAGGACTCACGTTGCTCGGCCTGGACGCCGCGAGCGCGGTCGGACCGGCATTGCTGACCGCGTTGGTGCTCGGGCTCGGCGGGCCGGGGTGGGTGATTCTGGGCGCGGGGTTCGCGGCCGCCGGGTTGATGGGGCCGACGGTCACGCGGTGGGCCGAACGGACTCGGCCGGAGAGCGCGGGAAGCACAGAGGACGCGGGAAGCCCAGAGGACCCTAGTGCAGCGCCGCGTCGATCTTTCGGGGGTTGGGTGGGGGGTTTTGGTCACCGGCCTGAGGCGAGTCGGATACGGAGCCCGGCGGTCGCGTGCGAGGCTTTGGTCACCGGCTTGAGGCGAGTCGGGTACGGAGCCCGGCGGTCGCGTACGGGGCTTTGGTCACCGGCTTGAGGCGAGTCGGGTACGGAGCCCGGCGGTCGCGTACGGGGCTTTGGTCACCGACCTGAGGCGAGTCGGATACGGAGCCCGGCGGTCGCGTACGGGGCTTTGGTCACCGGCCTGAGGCGAGTCGGGTACGGAGCCCGGCGGTCGCGTACGGGGCTTAAAAGCGTTGTGAAAAAACCGCCAGATTTCGTCCGCCGGCTCACCGAGACCCGCGGCGGTCGCCCGGCAGGGCGGACAAAATCAGGCCGTTTTGTCACAACATGTGTGGTCCGCTTCCGAGAACGGACAGCCCGGGCGTCAAGCCGGCCACGTCGCCGGCTGCCGGTCGCCCCCAGGGCGAGGTTCACAACCCTACGGCGCAAGGCGGGGACCGGCTGAGGTGACGGCGTACCCGGCCGCGGGCTTCGTGCGGTGCGGGACCCTGACTAACGCAAGCACACATGTTGTTAAAAAACGGCCAGATTTTGGCGGCCGGACCTGCTCACCGCCGCCCGACAGCGCAAGTCAGCGGCCAAAATCTGGCGGTTTTTTCACAACGCCTTTAAGCCCCGCACGCGACCGCCGGCCTCCGCACCCGACTCACCTCAAGCCGGTGACCAAAACCCCCCACCCAACCCCCGAAAGATCGACGCGGCGCTGCACTAGTGCCCGTGCCGCTCCGCCTTCAACGGCCGCGTCATCAGTTCCTTGAGCATTTCGGCCGGCGCCCGGCCGTCATGCACGATCGCCACCACGGTCTCGGCGATCGGCATCTCCACGCCGTGCCGATCCGCCAGTTCCAACACCGCCTCGCAGGACTTCACACCCTCAGCGGTCTGCTTCACTTCCGCCTGTGCCTGTTCCAACGTCAGGCCGCGCCCCAGATGCACGCCGAAGCTGCGGTTGCGCGACAGCGGCGAAGCGCACGTGGCCACCAGGTCGCCGAGTCCGGCCAGGCCGGAGAACGTGTACGGATCCGCGCCCAGGGCCGCGCCGAGCCGTGCCGTCTCGGCCAGGCCGCGGGTGATGAGGGTGGCCTTGGTGTTGTCGCCGAAGCCCATGCCGTCGGCGATGCCGACCGCGAGCCCGATGACGTTCTTCACCACGCCGCCGAGTTCCACGCCGGTCACGTCGCTGGCGGTGTAGGTGCGGAAGTAGGGACCGTTCGTCTCGGCCTGAAGGCGCAGCGCCACGTCCTCGTCCCGGCTGGCCACCACCGAGGCGGCGGGCTGGCGGCGGGCGATCTCCAGGGAGAGATTCGGGCCGGACAGAACCGCGACGCGTTCCCGGCCGAAGCCGGTCACTTCGCGGATCACCTCCGTCATCCGCTTGGCGGTGCCGACCTCCAGCCCCTTCATCAGCGACACCAGGACCGTCTCCGGACCGACCAGGTCCTTCCAGGCCGTCAGGTTCGCGCGCAGCGTCTGCGCCGGGACCGTGAGGTACGCGAACTCGGCGCCGGCCAGCGCCTCGGCGGCGGCGGTGGTGGCCCGCACCGAATCGGGCAGCCGGACGCCCGGGGTGTAGTCGGCGTTCTCGTGGTCGGCGTTGATCGCGGCGATCTGCGCCTCGCGGCGCCCGACCATCACGACCTCGTTGCCGGCGTCGGCCAGCACGATGCTCATCGCCGTGCCCCACGAACCGGTACCGAAGACGGCGCAACGCCTCATGCGCTCTCGACCTGCTTTCCGCTCTCTCCGTCGGCGTCCCACCTGACGGCCGCGCCCGCGGCCCCTTGGTCGGCTTCGCCGTTGTCGTTCTCGATCGCCGGCAGATACCGCACCGCCGGCGGCTCCTGGCCGCGCACGTTCGCCAGCAACTCGGTGATGGCGTCCATGATGCGCTCCGTCGCCTCCCGCACCGTCTCCGCGGTCTGCGGCCGACCGCGCAGGTCGTCCAGGTCCACCGGCGGGCCGGCCAGCATGATCATCCGCTTGCGCGGCAGCAGGTGCGGCTTCCTCTCGTGGTAGGCCAGGATCTCCTGCGCCCCCCACTGTGCCACCGGGACCACCGGGCAGCCGGTAGCCAGCGCGATGCGCGCCGCGCCGCTCTTGGCCGCCATCGGCCACAGCCCGGGGTCGCGGGAGATGGTTCCCTCCGGATACATCGCGACCGCCTGGCCCTCGTTCACCGCGGCGATGGCGTCGCGCAGCGCGTTGGCCGCGTCCGCGCTGTCCCGGTAGACCGGGATCTGCTTGGCCGCACGCAGCACGCTGCCCACGAACTTGTTCTTGAACACCCCGGACTTGGCCAGGAACCGCGGGATCCGGCCGTTGCCGTAGACGTAGTGGCCGAAGGCCAGCGCGTCCACGTGCGAAATGTGGTTGGCCGCGATCACCACACCGCCGGTCTCCGGGATGTGCTCGCCGCCGCGCCAGTCCCGCTTCATCAGCACGCGCAGCAACGGGATCATCACGACGACGATGAACCGAAAGGCCGGACCCAGCTTCCTGGGCGGCCGGTAGGGGGTGCTGGAGGGCATCCCCCAAGTGTCCCCGAGTGCGGGGCGTCCGAACAAGTACGCCGGTCGTCCTCTCGACGTGACAGGATCAAGTCATGCCCCGGTCAGACCTCTCCGAGCCCGGCGCCGGCGACACGGGCCGTACCACGGGAAACACAGACTGGTGTCTGGTGGTGCCGGTGAAACGCCTGGGGCTCGCCAAGACCCGGCTGGCCGGTCCCGGCGTACCGCCGGCCCTGCGCGAACGCCTCGCCCTGGCTTTCGCCACGGACACGGTGAACGCCGCGTTCTCCGCCTCCGCGGTCGCCGATGTCCTGGTGGTCACCGACGATCCGCAAGCCGCCGAAGTCCTCGGCGAAATCGGCGCGACGATCGTCCCGGACGCCCCGGATGCCGGATTGAACGCCGCATTCATGTTCGGAGCGGCGGCGGCCCGAAGAAAGTTCGGAACCGATATCGGCATCGCCGCCTGCACCGCAGATCTCCCGGCATTACGCGCCGCCGAGTTGGATATCGCCTTGGCACATATTGCCGAAGGCGTTCGCTCTTTCGTCGCCGACGCCCACGACATCGGCACCACGATGCTCTTCGCCCCGCCCGGCGTGGAATTGGACCCGCGCTTCGGCGGACCCTCCCGCGCGGCCCACGCCGCCAGCGGCGCCCTGGAACTGCCCGGTACCCGCTTTGGCCAGGGGATACAGATCACCTCGCTACGCCGCGACGTGGACACCGCGACGGACCTCGCCGACGCCCTGCTGCTGGGCGTCGGCCCGCGCACGGCCGAGGTCTGGAGCGCACGGGAGCGAGTGTGCTCGGGTGTATAAACAGTGCGTGACGCGCAAAGAGGCCCAAGGCACCGCAAGGGTTTTCGACCCCACGACCCGCGCCGGCACCGTCCTGTTGGACGACGGCACCGAGGTCGCCTTCGACGGCCCGGCCTTCGACGCCGGCGGACTGCGGCTGCTGCGCATCGGCCAGCGGGTGAAGATGAGCGTGGATGACGGGCGCGTTGTGGCGCTGACGCTGGTGACAATGCCGCTGCCGGATTAGGGCCGAGCCAGGGGGCCTCCATGACCGACACAGCCGCCGCGCTTATCGCACTTGCCGCAGCGTTGGTGCTGGTGGCGGCCGGCCTGGCGATCCAGCGCAACGTCTTCGGGATCGTCTCCAAGAACGCCCGACTGACCGCGAAGGTCTACGGTCGGCTGAAAGACCCTGACGAGATCCGGGCGTCGGTGGAAGCCCGATCGCGTTACGCGGCGGTCGGCTTCCTCGCCGTGGGCGGCGTGGCGGCTGTCATCGACATGCTGTGGCTGGTCAAGACGCTGGCCTGACCCGCTCTTCGCCCCCAAAAGAAACGAGGCGGCGCCCAGACCAGGGCACCGCCGCGTATCAATCTGCCGGAACGCTATGTCCGGCGCCGGAGAAGAACTACCGCTTGGCGGTCTTCTTCGCCGGCGCCTTCTTGGCGGTGGTGCGCTTGGCCGGCGCCGCCTTCTTCGCCGGAGCCTTGGCGACCTTCTTCGCGACCGGTCGGGCCGCCGCCTTCTTGGCCGGGGTGGCCTTCTTGGCCGGCGCCTTCTTGGCGGTGGCGGCCTTCTTCGCCGCCGCCTTCACCACGGTCGCCTTCTTGGCGGCGGCCTTCTTCGCCGGCGCGGCCTTGCGGGCCGGAGCCTTCTTGGCCGGTGCCACCTTCTTCGCGGTCGCCTTGACGGCGGTCTTCTTCGCCGCCGCCTTCTTGGCCGGAGCCGCCTTGGCCGCGGTGGCCTTGGCAGCGGTCTTCTTGGCCGGCGCCGCCTTCTTCGCGGTCGCCTTGGCGGTGGTCTTCTTGGCGGCCTTCGCGGCGGCGGGGGCCTTCTTGTCGCCGTTGACCATGTCCTTGAAGCCCTGGCCGGCCTTGAACTTCGGCGCGGAGGAGGCCTTGACCTTCACCGACTCGCCGGTGCGCGGGTTGCGCGCGGTGCGGGCCGGACGCTTGACCTTCTCGAAGGAGCCGAAGCCGGTGATGGAGACCTTGGTCCCCGACGCCACCGAGGCGATGATCGCGTCCAGAACCGCGTCGACAGCGTCCCCGGCGTCCTTCTTGGACGCATCGAGCTTGTCGGCGACGGCCTCGATCAGCTGGGCCTTGTTCATGTCTACCTACCCTTGGGGCTGTTGGTACGTCTAGCGTCTGATTTCGGCCGTACGTCGCATGCTTGCTCCGTATCAGAACCAATCGCACCGTATGGTGGCACCAGAGGGTGAATCAAATACCTAGGGGTTAAATCACCCTTGTGTCGCAGTGTTTTTCCCAGAAGGGGTGCCTTCGGGGGAAGAAACGGCCCCCGGAGCGAGCACTGCGAGTTCGGTGAAAAACGCTTCCAAACGGTCTGCCGCGACCGTCACGTCATGGCGCGACAAAGCGGTGATGGCAAGCACTCGTTTGGTGAGCTCAGCGCGCCGCTGCGCTGGGATCCGCGGATCCCCGAGCGCTTTGTGGACGTCCTTCAGGCGCGCGGCGAAGGCCGCGTAACGCGAAGGGCGGGGCCGTAGGGGCACGTCGGATGACATTCACCCATAGTGCCCCTCGGCCCCGCCCAAGAAGAAACTGATCAAGTACCGCCGTTAGGGGACGGCGCTCGCGCGGCTCAGGCCGCGGCCGGCAGCGTCTTCGGCTTGAATCCCGGACGCTTGTCCTCGAAACCGTCGATGTCCTCGCCGTGCCGCAGCGTCAGGCTGATGTCGTCCAGCCCCTCCAGCAGCCGCCAGCGGGTGTACTCGTCCACCTCGAAGGTGAAGACGTGCCCCTCGACCCGCACCTCGCGGGCCTCCAGATCCACCGTCACCTCCAGCTCCGGATTCTCCTCGACCAGCTTCCACAGGAGCTCGATGTCCTCCTGCTTCAGCACCGCGGTCAGCAGCCCGTCCTTGGCCGAGTTGCCCCGGAAGATGTCGGCGAACCGCGCCGAGAGCACCACCTTGAAGCCGTAGTCCTTCAGCGCCCACACGGCGTGCTCGCGGGAGGAGCCGGTCCCGAAGTCGGGTCCGGCGACCAGTACCGACACACCCTGATAATCCTCGGAGTTCAGGATGAAATCCGGATCGGCGCGCCAGGCGGCGAACAGCCCGTCCTCGAATCCGGTGCGGGTGATGCGCTTGAGGTACACCGCCGGGATGATCTGGTCGGTGTCGACGTTGGAGCGGCGCAACGGCAGCGCGCGCCCGGTGTGCGTCTTGAACTTCTCCATGACTGTCCTCGCTCCTGCTCTGTGTGGGCTCAGGCGGCCAGATCCGACGGGGACGACAGCGTCCCGGTGACCGCCGTCGCGGCGGCCACCAGCGGCGACACCAGGTGCGTGCGGCCGCCCTTGCCCTGCCGGCCCTCGAAGTTGCGGTTGGACGTGGACGCCGAGCGCTCGCCGGGGGCCAGCTGGTCGGGGTTCATGCCCAGGCACATCGAGCAGCCGGCGAACCGCCACTCGGCGCCGGCGGCGGTGAACACCTCGTGCAGGCCTTCGGCCTCGGCCTCCAGCCGCACCCGCGCCGAGCCCGGCACCACGAGCATCCGGACGCCGTCGGCGACCTTGCGGCCCTTGATGACGGCGGCGGCGGCGCGCAGGTCCTCCAGCCGGCCGTTGGTGCACGAGCCGAGGAAGACGGTGTCCACCTTGATCTCGCGCAGCGGGGTGCCGGCGCGCAGGCCCATGTATTCCAAGGCCTTGCGGGCGGCGGTCTTGTCCACCTCGGCGTCGAAGTCCGTCTCCGGGTCCGGGACCGACGCCGACAGCGGCAGGCCCTGGCCGGGGTTGGTGCCCCAGGTGACGTACGGGGTCAGGGCGTCGCCGTCGATGACCACCTCGGCGTCGAACTTCGCGCCGTCGTCGGTGTGCAGCGTCTTCCAGTACGCGACCGCGGCGTCCCAGTCGGCGCCGGCCGGCGCGTGCGCGCGGCCCTTGAGGTACGCGAACGTCGTCTCGTCCGGCGCGATCATCCCGGCCCGGGCGCCGGCCTCGATGGACATGTTGCAGACCGTCATCCGGCCCTCCATCGACAGCTTCTCGACGGCCGCGCCGCGGTACTCGATGACGTAGCCCTGCCCGCCGCCGGTGCCGATCTGCGCGATGACGGCGAGGACGACGTCCTTGGCGGTGACCCCCTCGGCCAGCTCGCCGGTGACCGTGACGGCCATCGTCTTGAACGGCTTGAGCGGCAGCGTCTGGGTGGCCAGCACGTGCTCGACCTCGCTGGTGCCGATGCCGAACGCCAGCGCGCCGAAGGCGCCGTGGGTGGAGGTGTGCGAGTCGCCGCACACCACGGTCATGCCGGGCTGGGTCAGGCCCAGCTGCGGGCCGACCACGTGCACGATGCCCTGCTGAGCATCGCCCAGGGAGTGGATCCGCACGCCGAAGTCGGCACAGTTCTTGCGCAGCGTCTCGATCTGCAGCCGGGACACCGGGTCGGCGATCGGCTTGTCGATCTCCAGCGTCGGGGTGTTGTGGTCCTCGGTGGCGATGGTGAGGTCGGGGCGGCGCAGCGGCCGGCCGGCGTTGCGGAGCCCGTCGAAGGCCTGGGGCGAGGTCACCTCGTGCAGCAGGTGCAGGTCGATGTAGAGCAGGTCGGGCTCGCCGTCGGCCGAGCGGACCACATGGTCCGCCCACACCTTTTCAGCCAGGGTGTGGGGCATCATCGCTCCTGTCTTCCCACTTGGTCACATCTGTTGTCGCCGATCTCGCGGCCGGCGCGCCCACAACGGTTTGGATCATTCGCGGCGCACGCCTTGCGTCTCGGGATCTGAGACGGCAGAATTCGGTCTATGGACAACTCTAGCGGAGTCGGCGTCCTGGACAAGGCCGCCGTCGTATTGAGCGCCCTGGAAGCAGGCCCGACCACCTTGGCGGGCCTGGTCACGGCCACGGGTTTGGCGCGCCCGACGGCCCACCGGCTGGCCGTGGCCCTTGAGCATCACCGTCTCGTATCCCGGGACATGCAGGGCCGCTTCATCCTCGGGCCGCGGTTGCAGGAACTGGCCTCGGCGGCCGGCGAGGACCGGCTGCTGGCCGCCGCGGGGCCGGTGCTGGCCGCGCTGCGCGACCACACCGGGGAATCGGCGCAGCTCTACCGGCGCCAGGGCGACCTGAGGGTCTGTGTGGCCGCCGCCGAGCGCATGTCAGGACTGCGCGACACCGTGCCGATCGGCTCGGCGCTGCCGATGACCGCCGGCTCCGCGGCGCAGATCCTGCTGGCGTGGGAGGAGCCGGACCGGCTGCACCGCGGTCTGCAGGGCGCCCGGTTCACCGCCACCACACTGGCCGGCGTCCGCCGCCGCGGCTGGGCCCAGTCGGTGGCCGAACGCGAGCAGGGCGTGGCCTCGGTCTCGGCCCCGGTCCGCGGTCCCAACAACCGCGTCATCGCCGGGGTGTCGGTATCCGGTCCGATCGAGCGGCTCACGCGCCAGCCCGGACGGCTGCACGCGCAGTCGGTGGTGGAGGCCGCGGCGCGGCTGAGCGAAGCGGTGAAGCGCGGCTCGTAGCAAGCCGGGCAGTGAAGCGCGGCTCCTAGCGAGCCGGGCCCGGAGAACAGACGGAGCGAATTCGGGATCGACGACACAACGGCGTGTCCGTCGCCCGGGTCGATAGCCCGGGCGAGGACTCACACCGCTCCGGTCAGTAGAGCCGGCCCGCGAACCGGCGCTCGAACCCGTCCCCGGTGTCGGCGGTCACCGTGAAGTCATACCGGCCCGCCGCGGTCGCGGTCAGCGTCACAGCCTCCTTACCTCCAGCGGCGACCGACACCTTCCGCGTGGAACCCAGGTTCGCGCCGAAGGCCGCGTTGGCGCCGATGGTGAACTCCACCGCCTTCGTCCCCTGATTCGTCAGGGTCGCGGTGAGCGTCTTGCCCTTGCCGCGCGTGACGGACGCCTCGGGGTGCGCGGCAGTCTTGTCGGACCAGGTCTTCACGTTCCCCTTGAATCCGCGCAGGTAGCCGTCCGGGCCGTGCGCGTCGATGTCGTAGGGGCCGCCGCTGACGCTCAGGGCACTGAAGAAGTCCTGGACGCTCTCCCCCGCCGGGACGACGTACTGCCAGGCACCGAAGTCGCGGTAGTTGACCGTGTAGATGGCGAACCCGGCGCCGAGCCCACCGGTGTTGTCCACCTTGATCCAGAACGTGCCGTCCGAGGTGTCGGTCCACGACGTGGTGTCGAACGCGTAGCCGAGCGGCCGGGCCGGCCGGTCGCCGCCTTCGGGCACCGGCATCGACGGCTCCAGCGGCGGGAACACCGGCGGCAGCGTCTTCTCCTGCTGCGCGAGGGCGGCCAGCAGCGCCTTGGTGTCCGGCAGGACCGGGAAGGTGGTGTTCTTGCCGGAGAAGTCGAAGGCGGACATCAGGTCGCCGCAGACGGTGCGCCGCCAGGCCGAGATGTTCGGCTCCCGCACACCGGTCCAGTTCTCCAGGAAGCGCAGCACCGAGGTGTGGTCGAAGACCTCGGAGTTCACCTTGCCGCCGCGGCTCCACGGCGAGATGACGACCATCGGCACCCGCGGGCCCAGCCCGATCGGCGCGCCGTTGACGTACTCGTCCGCGGTGCCGGGCGGGGCGACCGGCGGCACCACGTGGTCGAAGAAGCCGTCGTTCTCGTCGTAGTTCAGGAGCACGACGGTCTTGGCCCACACCTCGGGGTTGGCCGCCAGCGCCGACAGGACGTAGGACGCGGTGAAGTCGGCGCCCTGGGCCGGCGGGTAGTTCGGGTGCTCGGACTGCGCGGTCGGCGCCACGATCCAGCTGACCGCGGGCAGCTTCCCGGCCGCGACGTCCTGCGCGAAGTCGTCCGGCCCCAGCTTCTGCATCCCGTTGACCCACAGCGGCGAGGACTGCGGGGCGTTGGCGAACTGGTCGAACCAGGCCAGCGCGTTGTCGTCGAAGTTGTCCGGCTGCTGGTAGACCTTCCACGAGATCCCGGCCGCCTGAAGCCGCTCGGGGTAGGTGGTCCACTTGTAGCCCTTGCCGGTGTTGTCGATCGCCGGCCCGCCGTACTTGCCCGCGGCGTCGATGGTCCCGGACCACAGGTAGAGCCGGTTCGGGTCGGTGGAGGTCATCGCCGAGCAGAAGTACTGGTCGCAGATCGTGAAGGCGTCGGCGAGGGCGTACTGGAACGGGATGTCGTTCCGGTTGTAGTAGCCCATCGTGTACCAGGTCTTGGCCGGAACCCAGTTGTCGTACTGGCCGTTGGCCCACGCACTGTGCGTGCCGTTCCAGCTGTGGTCCAGATCGTAGATCTGCTGCGCGTCGGAGGTCGCGGTGTCCAGGTGCCAGGGCATCAGGGTGCTGCCCCACGTGCCGAAGAGCTTCTGCTCGAACACGTTCGAGCCGTTCGGCAGCCGCACCCGCGAGGTGTCGCCGAAGCCGCGCACCCCGGACAGCGTGCCGTAGTAGTGGTCGAAGCTCCGGTTCTCCTGCATGAACACCACGACGTGCTCGACCTGGTCCAGCGAACCGGGCCGGACCGCGGTGGCGGCGAGCGCCTGCTGCACGGTGTCCGGCAGCGCGCCGAGGCCGGCGGCGGCGCCGACGCCTGCGGCCAGGCCGGAGCCGAGCAGAGTGCGACGGGTCAACGGGGACATGAGGGACCTCCGGAGTCGGATGGCAGGTTACCGGCGGGTAGCGATCGTGCCAGAACGACCTTCAACCCGGAAGCCCCATTGGGTGAACGTGTATAGACAACTGGCCGTCTAGCGACGCCCCTGCTGCCTGCCCGCCGCCGCGACCGTCTGCTCCAGCAACACCGCGATCGTCATCGGTCCGACGCCGCCGGGCACCGGGGTGATCAAGCCCGCCTTGGTCACCGCGCTGTCGAAGTCGACGTCGCCGATGTTGCCGGGGTTGTAGCCGGCGTCGATGACGACCGCGCCGGGCAGGATGTCGTCGCCGGTGATGAACCCGGGCCGGCCCACCGCCGCTACCAGGATGTCCGCCTGCCGGGTGTAGGAGGCCAGGTCGGCGGTGCGGGAGTGGCAGTAGGTCACCGTCGCGTCCCGGGCCAGGAGCATCATCCCGACCGGCTTGCCGAGGATCGGGCTGCGACCGACCACCACGGCGTGCTTGCCGGCGAGTTCGACCCCGTATTCGTCGAGCAGGCGCAGGATGCCGCCGGGGGTGGCGGAGACGAAGCCCGGTTCGCCGAAGGCCATGGCGGCGAAGGAGTGCATCGTGACGCCGTCCACGTCCTTCTCCGGGGCGATGGCCTCGAAGGCGGCGCGCTCGTCGATGTGCGCGGGCACCGGGTGCTGGAGCAGGATGCCGTGCACGTCCGGGTCCTGCGACAGTTCGGTGAGGGCGGCGACCAGGGTCGCGGTGGTGATGTTCGCGGGCAGTTCCACGTGCCAGGAGCCGATGCCGGCCTTCGCACTGCGGTTCTGCTTCATGCGGACGTAGGTGACCGAGGCCGGGTCCGCGCCGACCAGCACGGTCGCCAGGCACGGGGTGACGCCGTCGGCGGTGAGCGCGGCCGCGTCGGCGGTGACCTTCTCGACGATGCGCCCGGCCACTGCGGTGCCGTCCAGAAGTGTGGCGTTGTGGGATTCGGTCATGAGCGCGCCTCCTGGGCGATCGTCACGGAATCGCCCAGGCGCACGGCAGAAGACAACGGTGTCAGGCCGCTCCCCGGTGGTGTCCCACCTCAGCGCCAGTCACGGCCTGACTGCACTCTAATTCAGCGACCCGCGCATTCGGCAACCTGCGCGGCGCCGAGCTCACGCGTCCGGCGCGATCTTCGCCATCGCGTTGATGACCCGGTCCATCGCGTCGCCGCCCTTGGGGTCGGTGAGGTTGGCGAGCATCTTCAGCGTGAAGCGCATCAGCATCGGGTGCGACAGGCCGCGCTGGGTGGCCAGCCGCATCACCTTCGGGTTGCCGATCAGGGAGACGAACAGCCGGCCCATCGTGTAGTAGCCGCCGTAGGTCTCCTTCAGCGCGCGCGGGTACGCCGACAGCGCGAGTTCCCGCTCCGGGCCGGCCGGACGGATCAGCGCCTGCGCGATGACGTCCGCGGCCAGTTCGCCGGACTCCATGGCGTAGGCGATGCCCTCGCCGTTGAACGGGTTGACCATGCCGCCGGCGTCGCCGACGAGCAGCACGCCGCGGGTGTAGTGCGGCTGCCGGTTGAAGCCCATCGGCAGCGCGGCGCCGCGGATCGGCTCGGTGCGGTTCCCGTCGTTGAAGCCCCACTCTTCCGGGGTGTTCTTCAGCCAGGCGCGCAGCAGGTCCGGGTACTTCACGTTGCGGAACGACTTGGTGGTGTTCAGGATGCCCAGGCCCACGTTGGAAGTGCCGTCGCCCATACCGAAGACCCAGCCGTAGCCGGGGAGCAGCCGCTGGCCGTCCCACAGTTCCAGCCAGGACTCCAGGTAGTCGTCGTTGGTGCGCGGCGACTTGTAGTAAGTGCGGTAAGCGACGCCCATCGGGCGGTCGTCACGCTTGTGCAGCCCCAGCGCGATCGAGAGCCGGGTGGAGTTGCCGTCGGCGGCCACCACCAGCGGGGCGCGGAACTCGGTGTCCCGCTTGGCGCCGTCGGCGTCGGTGATGCGCGCGGTCACCCCGATCACCCGGTTGCTGCGGGGGTCCACGACCGGACCGGTGACGTTGGTGTTCTCGTGCAGCCGGGCGCCGGTCTTCTGCGCCTGCCGGGCCAGGACCTGGTCGAAGTCGGCGCGCGGCCGCACCAGCCCGTAGTTGGGGTACGCGGCCAGCTCCGGCCACGGCATCTCCAGCCGCATGCCGCCGCCGATGATCCGCAGCCCCTTGTTGTGCAGCCACCCGGCTTCCTCGGAGGTGTCGACACCCATCCGCACGAGCGACTTCACCGCACGCGGGGTCAGGCCGTCGCCACACACCTTCTCGCGCGGGAACTGGGACTTCTCCAGCAGCAGGACGTCCAGGCCGGCGGAGGCCAGGTGGTGGGCCGTCGCCGAGCCCGAGGGCCCGGCGCCGACGACGATGACGTCGGCGACGTTCTCCGAGGGCACGGCCTCGCTCGGAGCGGAGGAAGAGGTTTGCGCGGTCACCCGCCCGATTGTAGGCGCAGGCGGCGCAGGAGCTGCGATCAGGCCGGGCGGACGGCGCGACGGCGCGCGCCCGGGTCACGACCCCGGCCGAACCGCCCGCTCCGGCGGTACCCCCACAGCGGTACCGCTACGGCTGTACCGCTCGGCCGTACCGCTACGGCGCCAACCCGCCCCGGCTCGGCGCCGGCTTGAGCCGCGCCGTGTTGTCCACCGCGGGATGCGCCTGACCGGCCGGGCCGGCGGCGAAGGCGAGCAGCATGTTCTGGGTCACCTGCTGGGCGAAGGTGTGCGCGGCGGCGTCCATCTTGTCGGTGCAGCCGCCGCTGACCAGCGCGCAGTTCCAGCGCATGGTGCCGGTCGCGAAGACGCCCGCGCCGGAGGGCACCGTGTAGTACGCCGAGTCGGAGTAGGAGGACTTGCCCATACAGGTGATCGGCGAATGCGTCAGCGCCTCGATCGGGTGCGGGGTCGTCGAGTCGGACACCACCCGGTCGTACTCGATGCCGATCAGGCCCTTGTACGACTGCCCGGCCTTCGCCCCGGTCCCGGCCAGCAGCCACGAGGTCGGGTCGTAGACCACCATGTTCGCGTTCGCCGGGTTGCACTCGTAGAAGACGCCGGTCAGCACGTTCTCCGGCCGGGGATCCGGCGGGTTGCGCCAGTCCTGGGTGGACTCGGCCGGATTGGTCACGTGCATCGGGTCCTCGGCCGCGTCCTTGTAGTCCACCTGGATGCGGTCCTTGCCCAGCGGTGAGTCCTGGAAGCGGATGTGCCGGAAGATGGCGTTCGCGCCGAGGAAGGCGATGTTCGTCCCGGCGTCGCGCGCCTGGGTCAGGGTCTGGCGCATCTGCGTCGAGTAGTACTCGTCGTGGCCGAGCGAGATGATCGCCCGCGCGCCCTGGAACAGACCGGGGTCCTCGTGCAGATCGAGGTCGGTGGCGTAGGCGAGTTGCAGGTTGTGGGACGCGGCCAGCTTCTCGGCGAACACGATCGAGGACTGTTCGTAGGTCTGGAACCGGTCCGCGCCGGTGGAGTCGTAGGGCCGGTCGAAGGACACGATGCGCGCGCGGTTCGCGTAGTCGTTCTTCGGCCCGCCGCTGTAGAGGTCGTAGCCGCCGTAGGAGTTGTAGGCCTGCCAGGTGGTGACCCCGTTTATCAGCACCACCTTGCCGGCCGTGGAGGTGGACTTGACGGTGATCGGCACGAACCGCGCACCCTTCACCTTGCCCCCGACCGCGTCCAGCCGGATCAGGTAGGAGCCCTCCGGCCAGTCGTTCGTGGCGACCGTCAGGGACGGCTGCCACTTCGTGCTCACCGTGTTCACCTGCGACTCCACCGTGAACTTCGGCTGCGCCTTCCCCGGTGTCGGATCGGACTTCCACACCTGCCGGGCCTGTGTCCCGCCGTAGTAGCCGATCCGGTAGGCGGTGGCCGTGAACTTCGGCGCGGCGGTGTTCACATAGAGCTTGAAACTCTGCCCGGAGGTCACGGCTATCTGGTCGGCGTAGCCCTCGATCCCGTGGTCGTCGCCGGAATCTATGCCCTTGTTCCACCCGGGCGTGCCGGGCTGGGCGTTCTCCGTCGCGACGTTGAGAGCCCCAGCGGGAGCCCCAGTAGGACCGCCGGGACTGGCCCCTGGAGAGCTGCCTTGAGTGGTACCCGGCGCACCGCCGTTGTCCGGACCCGAATGCTTCGAGCCGCCCCCCGAGCACGCCGCCGCCGATGCCAGCAACAGCACCGCCGCGGTGACGAGCGCCGTCGCCCGGCCTATTCGAGCCTTCACAGACTCAGTCTTCCTTAAATGCGCGGTGCAATGCGACGATTCCGCCAGTCAGGTTACGGTGCGCGACTCGCTTCCAACCCGCCTCGCCGATGACCGCGGCCAGCTCGCGCTGGTCCGGCCAGGCCCGGATGGACTCGGCCAGATAGACGTAGGCGTCCGGGTTCGAACTCACCTTCGTGGCCACCGCGGGCAGCGCCTTCATCAGGTACTCGATGTAGACGGTGCGCAACGGCGCGAGCGTGGGGTGCGAGAACTCGCAGACCACCAGCCGGCCGCCGGGCTTGGTGACCCGCAGCAGTTCGCGCAGCGCGACGTCGGTGTCCTGGACGTTGCGCAGCCCGAAGGAGATGGTCACCGCGTCGAAGACGCCGTCCCGGAACGGCAGCCGGGTCGCGTCGCCGGCGGCGAACGTCAGGTGCGGCAGCCGGCGCTTGCCGACCTGGAGCATGCCGAGCGAGAAGTCGCAGGAGACGGTCTCCGCCCCGGCCGCGTGGAACGGCTGGGTGCT
Source organism: Catenulispora pinisilvae (assembly GCF_015356865.1). GTDB lineage: Bacteria > Actinomycetota > Actinomycetes > Streptomycetales > Catenulisporaceae > Catenulispora > Catenulispora pinisilvae. The sequence goes on along the minus strand of NZ_JAAFZA010000056.1, from coordinate 12,091 downwards.
GGTGCCCGTGCCGGCCGCGAGGTCCAGCACCCGCTGTCCGGGCCCGGCATCCACCGCCTGGCGCACCGCACGCCGCCACAGCCGGGTCTGGCCGAGCGCCAGCACGTCGTTGGTCAGGTCGTAGCGCTCGGCCACGCCGTCGAACATGGCGGCGACCTCGTGCGGCTGTTTGTCCAGGGATGCTCGGCTCACGGGGCGATTCTCTCACCCGGGACGGCCGGCGCCGGTACCGCCTCAGACCGAGCGGTGCACGATCGTGCCGCCGAGCACGGTGGCCACGCAGGTGCCGTGGTCGATGAGCCGCTTGTAGGGATCGCTGTTGGAGGGATTGCTGTCACCGTCTGTGCCGTCCGTGCCGTCCGGCACCGAGAACACGGCGAAGTCCGCACGAACCCCGGGTTCCAGCCGCCCGACCCGGTCCGGCCCCGCACTCAGCCCGAGCGCGGCCGCCCCGCCGAGGGTCGCCGCCTCCACGATGCGCCGGTCCAGATCGTCGGCCGCGTACCCCTGCGCGCGGGCCACCGCACGCAGCGCCCGCGCTTCCTCCAGCAGGTCCAGCGACGGCGAGGAAGCGGCCGAGTCGGTGCCGATGCCGACCGGTGAACCCTCGGCGAGATAGGCGGCCACCGGCGGTTCCCCGGACTCCAGGATCCGGTTCGAGCGCACGCACAACGCCACCGCGGTCCCCCGCTCGCGCAGCAGCGCGCGGTCGGACTCGTTGGCGTGGACGCCGTGCGCGATGTGGCAGTCGGGGCCGAGCGCGCCGCGGGCGTCGGCCCATTCGACCGGCGTCATCGCGGTGCCGCGGTCGAGGATGTCGGAGAAGTCCAGGCCGAACTGCTTGGCGTTGTCGGCGAACGGGCCGGTGCCGGTCAGGACGTACTCGGATTCCTGCGTGGTCTCGGCGATGTGCGGGTGCAGGCGCTTGCCGCGCTCGTGCGCGACGGTGACGCAGTCCTCGTACACGCCGGTGCTGATGGTGAACGGCGTGTGCGGCGAGACCCCGCGGGTCGGACCGCCGGACCCGTCGACCGCCGCCACGAAGTCGGCGCGCCGGCCGGCCGCCCACGCGGCGTCGTCGGCGAACACCGCCTCGATGTAGGCCACGCCCCGGATCCCGCTGCGCGCGATCGCCGAGAGCACCACCGGCTCGGTCACGATGTCCGCCACGGCCGTGGTCCCGGTCTTCAGATACGCGTGCAGCCCGCGCCGCGTGGACTCCTGCCACATCGCGTCGGTGAACGTCGCCCGGCGCTCGACCATCTGGTGCAGCCACTCGGGGAACGGCAGACCGGAGGTCGCCAGGTCCGCGAAGTCGTAGTACTGCGTGTGGGCGTGGCTGTTGACCAGACCCGGGGTGAGGATGCCCGGCCAGTCCCGAACGCGCGCCTCCGGATGCGCGGCGAGGAGTTCGGCACGGGTTCCGACGGCGAGGACGCGGTCGTCGTCGACGACGATCGCGCCGTCGGCGATCGGGGCGGCGGTCATGGGCAGGACGAGCGGGGCGGCGTGGAGGGTCAGCACGGTTCGAGGTTAAGGCAAGCAGTGGGGCCGGTGCGTATCGCACCGGCCCCACAAGCCTTACCGATTTCCGACGATCCGGGTCAGTCGCACTCGCGCCCGAGGTCCGGCAGCACCTTGGTGTGCTCTATCCGCACCGCCTGCAACTGCTGCGGGTCCAGGCCCAGCAGGCGCAGGATGGTCGGGGCGATCTGGGTCGTCTCGACCTGCCGGCCGTTCACGCCCCGGGCGCCGACCCCGGCGCCGGAGACCACGATCGGCACGTCGCGGTCGTCCTCGGCCGCGCCGCCGTGCTCGGCGATCTTGGCCTGGCCGCCGGTGAACACCACGCCGTGCTGCGCGATGCCGAAGATGTCCGGCACCCGGTTGTCGCCGGGCTGCACGTGGAAGTACTGGCGCGCCTCGGCGCCGGCGTAGACGGTGGTCAGCCCACCGTGCGTGAACGCCTTCGGGTTTCCCTTGATGTCGTTGCCGGTACCGCTCTGGGCCAGCAGGTACTTCTTCGCGAAGTCGGCGGCGGCCTGGCTGCGGTCGTTGAGCCACAGCAGCATGGCGTCGTCGTCGGTGGACAGCGCGACCAGGTTCCCGGCCCCGGGGTGGGCCTTCTTCCAGGCCGCGTTCAGGCCGTCGAGCAGCGGTCCGTCGGGGATGCGGGTCAGCGCGGCCGGGTTCTTCGGCGACTGGCCGTGCTTGGCCGACAAGATGATCGTGGTGTCGTTCGCCTGGCCGGTCTTCTTGATCTCGGCCACGAACCGGCCGACTTCGTTGTTGACGAAGTCCATCGTGCTGGACAGCAGCGGACCGGGGGTCTGGCCGTCGGCGAGGTAGCCGCCGGCCATGCCGTCGGAGGTCGGCAGCTTCTGCGCGGTGGAGACCGCCTGGAAGTTCAGGCCGAAGACGGCCGGGGTGCCGACCTTGGACTTGCCGCTGTGGTCGAAGCCGTCGATCTCGTTCAGGACGCCCTGGACCTTGTAGTCGTCGTACTGCCGGGTCGCGGCGTTGTCCGTGGTCCAGTCCTGGCCGGGCGCCAGCGCCGGGTCCTGGCTGTTGATTTCCGGCGAGAACATGTCCTGGATGCCGGTGCCGGACGGACCGGACAACAGCTGGTAGGCGGCGTGCTTGTCCGACCACGCGGTACCCAGACCGGCGTTGTGGACCACGTTGAAGACCGTGTTCACCTGCAGGTAGTTGTTCGGGTAGACCGGCTTGCAGGTCTTCGGATCGACCGGCAGCTTCGCCGGGTTGATCAGGCTCTTGGCGTTGCCGGTCAGGTTCAGGATCGAGCCCGGCAGCCCGGTCAGGCCAAGGCCTGCGTCGATCGAGTTCTTGTTCCAGTCCAGGTCTTCGGTGTAGTCGACCTCGGCGCCCAGCGGCACGCTGCCGTCGCACTTGGTGGTGCCGGCCGGGAGCAGGCCGTGGTTGTAGGTGTCGTCGTAGTAGACCCCGGTGGTGCCCGGGTCGCCGCCGGTCAGCTGCGCGGTCATGCCGGGGAAGGAGTCCGACGGGACCGGGGTGGACGCGGCGGAGTAGTCGACGCCGCCCTTGACCAGCTTGGCCAGGGCCGAATCCGGGTGCTGCTTCACGTACCACGCCAGGTCGGACTGGTGCAGGCCGTCCACTGAGATGAGCAGTACGTGCTGCGCCGGAGCGTGCGGCTTGCCGTGCGAGGCGGCCTGGGACGGGGCGACGGCCAGCACGCCGCCGAGCAGGGCGGTGAGGCCGCCGGCGACGGCGAGCCGGGTGACGGTGCGGGACAAGGTTGGGACCCCCTTGTGACATGCGACAAGCCCGGGATGGCCGGTCGCCGCCCGTATCCTCCGAGGCCAAGATGGACTGCGCCCCCACCGGTAGTTGAACAACACTCCAACGACGGGCCATCGGATCATGGCTGGTACGACAAAGAGGGGCGTCGGGGATGGCAGGAGTCTGATGACAGGAATCTGATGACAGAAGACTGTGTCACGCGGGATCCGGTCACCAGGCGCCGGTCGCGAGCAGGCGGCCGAGCAGGCTGTGCAGCACGTCGGCCTTCACCGCGAAGACCTCCCGGTCGCTCTGCTCGGCGCTGAACCGGCGCACCCGGGCCGCCGATCCCGCGCCGACGACGGAGATCCCGGCCTCGACGACCGCGCCGCCCTCGGGCCGCTGGAAGCGCCGGATGCCGTACGGGTAGGTGCCGCCCCGGTCCTGGCGCGGGGTCAGGGCCATGTCCGTCAGGATGCCGACCGCCTGGCCTTCGGAGACCAGACGATAGCGGGTCATCCAGCCGAGCGGGCCCAGGGTCTCGACGTTCTTGTAGGAACCCGTCGGCAGCGCCACCGGCTCCTCGACCACGACGCCGCACACCGGCTGCTCCTGGTCGCCGATCGCGAAGAACCGCAGACCGCGCGTCTTCTTGCCCTCGACCTCGGTGACGACCAGGTAGGCCGGTTTCCGTTGCGCCGCCTGCACTATCCCCAGTTCCGGCGACATGCTCCAGAGCGAGGCGGCCGGCTCTGCCGCGTCGTCCCCCACTTCGCGCCTGATCAGCCCGCGTTCGCTCATGCCCGCCAACGAGAGCTCGGTCGCCTTGGTCCGCCGGGTCTCCCCGAAACCGTCCCACGCGAGCCGCACCGGTCGTTCCAGCAACGCGTACGCCGGCTGGCCGAGCACACATCGCTCCACCCCGGACAGCACGGCCAGCTCCACGCTCTCCCCGGTCGCGACCCGCTCGAAGAGCCGGACGGCCACCGCGCCGAGATCGCGCGGCGCCGTCCGCGAGCTGCCTGACATGTCCCGCCCCCGCGCAGGAATCCCCTGCTCAATAGTCTTGTGCGCAAACTTGTGCGCAAGCCACTACGCAAACCAGTGCGCCAGAAACAACGCGCGCCAATGTAGCGGGCGGGCACAGGGGCATACAAGAATACTGAGATAATCGCAAATCAGTTCACCCGGCTGGTCAATTGACCTTGCGCTCCCGGCCCTCCCAATACGGCTCGCGCAGTTTGAACTTCTGCAACTTCCCGGTGGCGGTACGCGGCAGGGTCTCCCGGAACTCCACGCTCGTCGGCGCCTTGTAGCCGGCGATCAGCCCCTTGCAGTGCTTGATCACCTCCGCCTCGGTGGTGGCCCGCGAAGAGTGGTCCTCCTTCAGCACCACCAGCGCCTTGACGGTCTCGCCCCACTTGTCGTCCGGCACCCCGATCACCGCGCATTCGGCGATGCCCGGGTGCTTGTAGAGCGCGTCCTCGACCTCGATGGAGGACACGTTCTCGCCGCCGGTGATGATGACGTCCTTCTTGCGGTCGGAGATGGTCAGGTAGCCGTCGGCGCCGACGGTGCCGCCGTCCCCGGTGTGGAACCAGTCCTCGGCCAGCGCCCGCTCCGACTCCTCGGGCTGCTCCCAGTAGCCCGCCAGGACCACGTTGGAGCGCACCAGGACCTCGCCCTCGGGGTCGGTGACCAGCTGAGTGCCCAGCGAGGGCACGCCGGCCCGCATCAGGTTCTGCGCGCGTTCCAGGCTCGACAGGCCGTCCCACTCCTGCCGGGTGCGGTTCACCGTCACCAGCGGGGCGGTCTCGGTCAGGCCGTAGATCTGGTTGAACTGCCAGCCCAGCACGTCCTCGACCTGCTGGATGACGGTGCTCGGCGGCGGCGCGCCGGCCACCACGATCCGCACCCGGTCCCGGCCCGGGATCTCGCCCTCCCACTCCTTCGCCGCCGCCAGCACCATCGCGATGACGGTCGGGGCGCCGTTCAGCAGGGTGACACCGTGCTCCTGGACACGGCGCAGGATCTCGGTGCCGTCGACCTTCCGCAGCACGATCTGCTTCGCCCCGAGGCCGGTGACCACGTAGGGCATGCCCCAGCCGTTGGCGTGGAACATCGGCAGCGTGTGCAGGTAGACGTCGCGGTCGCCGACGCCGAGGTGCAGGCCCATCAGGACCGCGTTCAGCCAGAGGTTGCGATGCGTGAGCTGCACGCCTTTGGGCCGCGCGGTGGTGCCGGAGGTGTAGTTGATGGTCGCGGTGTCGTTCTCGTCGATCGCGTGGCGCACCGGGTCGTGGTCCCCGGCGAAGAACTCGGCGTCGGTCTCGGCGCCGATGACGAACCGGTGCCGCGCCTTCACATCCTTGAGCGAGTCCGCCAACTCCGGATCGACCAGAACCACCTCCGCCCCACTGTGCTCCACGATGTAGGCGACCTCATCGGTCCGCAGCCGGAAGTTCACCGGCACCAGGACCCGGCCGTACCCGCTGACCCCGAAGAACGAGGTGAGCAACCGCGCGGAGTTGTGCGACACCACCGCCACCCGCGCCCCCGCGTCCACCCCGAGCCGGTCCAATGCAGCAGCCTGCGCACGGGCCCGCTTGGCGATGTCCTTGTAGGTGAGTGTGCCCCAGGACGGCGCGGGCTGGTCGGGTTCGTCGACGACGGCTGCGCGGTCGCCGTAGACGACTTCGGCGCGGTCTAGGAAGTCCGAGACGGTGAGGGGAATTTCCACACTTCTACCTCCACTCTAGGGACCACGAGAAGCCACGTGGTTACCGGCGAGTCACTAGGAAACCGACGCCCAGGCTACTGAGTGGACGTGCCCGTGAGGAGGCCTGGTGAATCTCCAGTTTCGCCGTGTTCCTGGACAGGCACCAGGGCATGCCACATGGGCCCGATCGAGATCGCCGGACGAGGAAGGCAAGTCACCGGGCCTCGCGGATTCGGAGGCGGGCTACCGGTCAGTTGTTGATGGACTGGATCTCGTTGACGGTGACGGGCACAGTCCCCTGAGACGTGACCGGCCCGGGCACCGTGCCGCCGGGGTACGCCGGGTCGTTGCTGGTCCAGGTCACGTTCCAGACCAGCTTGAGGGTGATGGTGCGGGGCCCGGGATTGCGGTAGACGATCCCACACGCCGGATCACCGGACTGCCCGGTCCACACCCGGCCGATGTGCCCCGCGTTGTCACCCGTACAGCCGGAGGTGAAGACCTGCGCGTTGGCATCCCCGGGGTCGATGTCCAGCGCGACCGGGGTCGCGGTGGCGGTCGCCGACAACGGCGGCATCGGAGCCTTGAGGGTCGCCGTCACCGATAACGGATGGAAGATCGCCTGGTCCAGCCACAGCCAGGTCGACAGATTGACGACCTGCTTGTCGGCCTTGGGCGCGAGGCCGACGTTCTGGGCCGCGATCGGCGGGACCCGGAGGTGGTTCAGAGCCAGCTTCCCCAGGTCTTGACCGGTGAGAGTGCCGCCACCCGGCGGGACCTGACCGGCCGCCGCCCAGGTCCACGGCTGGTCCGGCGGGTTGGCGGTGGCCAGCAAGGCCGTTCCGCAGTCGTCGACTTCTTTCCAGTAGGTGTTGGGGCTCCAGTTCTCGAAGCTCTCCCACCACATACCTTTCTGACCTATATTGAAATTCGTATAGGGATGACCGTCATGGTAGATGTTGTACTCGAAGTCGCCGGGCTTGGACCACGAGTTCATGAAGTCGGCGAACTGCTGCGGCGTGTATTTCGGCGCCCACCAGCACAACGGGGGAACCCAGTCGGCGCTGACCGTCACCTGCTGCCCCGGGCCGGACTCACCGTGGTAGTTCTTCGACTCGTCGAAGCTCACCCAGACGCTGATATCCCCAGAGTCAGAGCCGGATCCCACGGGCGGAGAGCCCGGCGGCGGAGGGGGATTCACGACGTCAGCGTTCGCCGGAACCGCCAACAGCCCGATCACGGCAAGCGTGACGGACAACCCGATGACGCTTCGTATCCGCGGCCGATTCATCGGCACGCCTGCTTGACCGCCTGATCGTTGTGGTGGACAACGGTGGCCGCTACTTGCCAGATACCGTTCGAGGCCTTCTGGGTCTTCAGATAGTACAGAAGATAGCTGTTGTCGGTGGCCGGCGTAACGTGCACTTTGCCGGTCGCGATCTCCTTGTTGTAGGCGTGGCTCTGGTCGTCGCACACTGTCACATCGGCTTCAGTCGGGCTCTTGATATCGACGATGCGATTGTAGAAACGCTCCGCCCCGGTGATGGTGAAGCCGTCGGCATGCGTGGTGGTGACGCCCTTCTGCCAGTAAAGCGCCAGAGCACTGGGCGTCGCGTAGGTGAGCAGCAGGGGGTCATTGGCGTTGCCCGACGCCAGGGCCTCCTCATAAGCCTTCAGGAAACGGGCGTCGTCAGTGAGGACTGCGTCCTTCACCGGATCACCCGTGGTGTCCGGATCGACGGTCAGGGTGTAGTCGGCCGGGAACTTGAAGTTCGGCTGAGCCGAAGTCGCCGGCGAGGACGGCGCACTCGTCGCGGCAGTGCCGGGGGAACTCGAAGCCGCGCTGGACGGGGCCGAAGTACTCGCGCTGCTGTTGTTCGCGGCGATCACGGCGGGCTTCTGGGTCGAGCTGGAACACCCGGCGACCGCCCACAAGAGCAAGGCGCCTGCCGCCGCAGCGACCGCACGTTCGACAGCGTCATTCCTACGCACTCGCATGTGCCACCCCCGAGCATCAACATCATCCGACACAGGATCGCGGCATGCTACCACGCGCGATACCTGGCCACTCTCTGTTACTTCATCATGGATGCCCTCGACCACAAGGACGACCGCCGATGAAGACGTACGCAGAAGAGGTACCCAATGCAGGGCGCTGAAACAACACCCGCATGTGCTCGACGCAGCGCACCAGGCAACGCGCGGCGGAACGCACCGACCAGCGCCGCCGGGCGAGGCTGTCGAACGAAAAGCGCGCCCAGCGGGCCAGCGCTCTCGTAGAGTTCATCGGCTGCGGCAGCACACGACCAGAGAGCCCGACCGTCGACTAGCCCGGCGGGCGTCGTGGGTACGGCAGACATCGCAGGCCCCCGACAGAGTCTGCCTGTCGGAGAATCGGGGGATGACAGTGTGGGGATGGGCTCGGATCTCCCCGCTGACCAAGTACCAGTACCGGTTGACGCCCCCGTTGATCCTGATGGGCTTGGCCCTCTGCTGGTACCCGGCCCTCGTCGTCAGCTACAACGAGCCGGCTTGGCAGATGGTCTTCGAGCTCATATTCCTCGTCCCGCTCGCCATCCTGCTGCGCGCGATCGGGCCGGCGTCTACGCAGACAAAGAGCACGTACGTGTCCGCTGCCTATGGCGCCGTAGCCGCACTGTCCTTCTGGCCGAAATAGGCTCCATCACATCCGCGCCCCGGCACGGCAATCCCGAAGACCCGATGCGCAGTGATGTCCTGCATATAGTGCCGCGCAGCGGCGAGACGATCAGGACTCCGCTCCGGATCCGCAACCCCGCCGAGAGCGACCATGTCATCGGCGCGGTCTACGACCGTGACGAGTATCTGCGGATCAAGAACCATCTCGGAGCGCTCGTCCAGAATCGGAGGCTCGACGACGCTGTCCCCCGCCGCAGACGGTTCAGGTGACAGTCGGGACCGACGGCCGAGGCGGACAGCCGGGGCTCAGTGCGCGACGAGGGTGTCAGCCATGGCCTTCGTCACAGCTGCCTTGTCGGTATCCGATCCGGTCCCGTTCACCGCGATCTGCACGATCGCCGTGCCCTTCTGCACGACCAGGACCCAGACCTCGGTACCGGAGGAACCTGCACCACTCGTCTTCTCGACCACAGCGGCCGAGGAGTCGCCGGGCACCCCCACAGGCGGGGCGGCGGCGGCCAAGGCGATGTTCTCGTTGTTGTGGCTGAACCCACTCGTGCATCCAGGCGTGCTGCTCTTGACGTCGCTGACCACGCGGGCGGCATCGCTCTGGGACGAGAAACGTGCCAAGGTAATCCCGGTCTGCCCCGTCGCGCCGCCGGAGACTTTTGGATTCTCGGTATACGCGGCGACGACCTCACCGACCGGGCCGTACGTACCGAGATCGATGTTGATCGCGTTGACGAACTACTGACAGGCCGCGTCACCGTTCACCTTGTACGCCTTCGAACCCGGCACCGCCTTCTGGTAGAGCAGGGATCCATACCCGGACATCATCGCGGGCAGCGCCGCCGCCAAGCTCTGTTCGGCCGCGTTCGGCGATGAAGAGGCGGTAGCCGAGACGCCCCCCGACACCTGCGAAGCGCCAGCCGAGCTCTTCGAGGGGCAGCCGGCCGCGACGGCGACGACAGTCGCAGCCGCGGTCAGCACTGCCAGGGGCCGGATCATCGACGTCATGGTATGCCTCACTTGATGGGGGTGGCCTTCCCGGTGGAGGTCTTTCCTCCCTGGTTCGCGGGCGAGTAGATGATGCTCTGCACGATCGGATCGAGCAGCCAGCTGTCATAGGCGCTCCGCTGGGCCTCCGTCATCTGCGAGACGTCCATGGGTACGCGCTGCGCATTGAGGAAGTTCAGCGAAGGGTTGGTGATGTACTTGCCGAACGTCGCGGAAATCGGAGTCCGGTTGATCGGCGACGGGAGGTACCGGACGCTGCCTGGTCGGCGAGCGTGTGCACCTCCTTCTGCCAGATGTCGAGCGCGCCCGCCTGGTACTGATCCGAACCGGTCGAGGCGAGGTCCGAGTCGGAGAAAGTGACCTGGGTGCCCTGTACCGCCTTCAGCGCGTCGTACATCGAGCTGGGCGCCTTCGGGTTGAAGTAGCCGTGGATACCCGGGATCAGCTCCACCAGGTTCTCCACCGGCTGGTTCAAGAAGACTGTGGCGATGGTCTTGCCCGGCCCCAGCCACGCCTCGCCGACGCCGACCCCGTCTTGGAGCATCTGGTTCCGCGCGGAGGACATGCTGGACTCCCACTGGGTGATGTCGCCCTGCAAGCTGGCCGCCGCGTTGCTGTACGTCGTGTTGTAGAAGAGCTCGATCATGCCGCGCTGCTTGTTGAGCAGCTCGATCTCGGAGCCGTCGCCATTGGTCCCGGAGATGACGTCGGCGAGCTTGTTGCTGGCGAGCCGGGCTTCCACCGACAGCTGCGCGGCGGCGGTGGGGTCCCGCATGGCTTCGCTGTCGAAGGTGATCCACGCGTCCGGGGGAGCTGGAAGCCGGGTCCGCCGGGGTTCATGGATGCGAACGTCGTGTCGCTCCAAGAGTTCAGCAGGTTCGGTGTGCCGTCGGGTCCGGTGCCGTAGGCCTGGCCGGACGGCGAGGTGATCGAGGCCGCGGTGGACGGATAGTACAGAGTCGCCACGTCGCCGAGGACTTTGGTCATCATCGGATCGAGATGGATACCGGCATATCCCGATCCGGGCCTCTGCATTGAGGCGTACCAGGAGATCAGGTGCGCGGCGTTCATCTTCGCCAGCTGCTGGTCGTTGCCGAAGTCGTCCACGCTCGCGGCCCGGATGACGTTGGCGACTGCCTGGTAGCGCGCTTGGTCCTCACTCCACGGCCCGACACCGCGGTACATGATGGTGGGGCTGTTCAGGGTGCTGAAGTGGGCGTCGTACCATTCGGCGGATGCCTGCGGCTGCCGGCTCAACGCGTCGAGAACCTGGGCGTAGTGGTCCTGCTGGAACGGGTTCGTCGACTGGTCCCAGCCCCGCATGAACTGCTGCTCGGAGGATTTGCTGGGGTCGAAGACGCGGGCGGTCAGGGCCTCGATGAAGTTCTTGTCGAACGTGACCGGGTTCCCCGCGTCGTCGGTACGCCGGGTAATTCTTGTTCTCGGACAGATCGGCCAACAGCGAGGGATCTATCTCGCTGCTCCCGTCGTTGTTGTCCAGCCACTTCTGCATCGCCTTGGCGTTCGTCTGGCCACTGGCCACTGCCTGGCTTGTCGAAGAGACGGGTTCGTCGAGGAACACCATCGGCGTCGACCCGCCCGAGTTCTTGGGGACGCCGCGGGCCAGCGCCTCTGCTAGGGACTGCCGGCGTCGCAGCATGGGCAACTGGTCCTGCACCCAGGCCACGATCGACAGCACCGTGCTCATGTCGCCGGGAGCGATCCCGAAGTAGTCGAGGTTGCTCTGAAGCCCGGTCGCGTCAGTCTGAAGCGTGTCGGAGTTGGTCGACAGTGTGGCCACCATCGCCGCGAACGCCACGGGATCGATCATCGAGAACTGGCCGCCACCGCCGTCGTCCGGATGCGCCATCGTAGCCCCCCCTTCAGAACCCGCGCTGCGTCCACGCTCACTCGCGACGCAGCGCCGTGGCCTGCGACATGGGCATCTGCAGCGGCTCCTTGTTCAACGCCGCCTGCACCTCGCCGGCCAGGTCGCCCATGATCCGGTGCAGCCGTTGCTGCCGGCCCTGGACGTCGTGCATGAACGTGTCGCCCGGTGCTCCAGGCGGGCTGGTCCACACGCTGCCGGAACCCATCTTGGACGCCGCGTCGTCCAACGCCTTGTACATCTCCGGCTCGACCGAGTTGACCTGGTTGAGCAGATCTCGCAGCCACTCCCTGTCGGGGTTGTCGACCATCGGCTCCGAATTCGGCGCGGACACGGCAACCACCCCCATCCCCGTTGATAGCACGGCCCTGCGATGATCGGCCTTTTGCGCGACTATAGTGCCGGGATCTCCCTCGGTGGGGGGCGCATTTGTTTTACAGGTGACTTCCCGTTGGGTGGGTCGTTCATATGGTATGACGACGGTTCCGGGTGAGATGGTCGAGTTGTTCCGAGGGGTGTTCGAGTCGCTGTTGCCGCATCTGGAC
>NZ_JAAFZA010000559.1 GCF_015356865.1 Catenulispora pinisilvae | reverse complement strand
CCTCCCGGGTCCGGCCCAAGTTCACGGTTCTTCTCCCGCGCGCAGTCCTCGCTGGCCCGAGCGACCCTCGGCGCGTACATGAACCCATCTCGCGGCCAGTCAGGCACGGCCCCCGGCGCGACCTGACACCCCCCTGGCGATCCCGCCGCCACGCACATCCGGTCAACCCCACCGCACTACCCGCTGTCGGCGCTACCACCACGCCCACAGTCGCCCCTATCCACCGCGCCCACCATCACCATCACCGCCACCTCGCCATCGCCCTCACAGCCAAGCTCCCCTCACCACCCTCACCACCCTCACCGCCTTCGCCACTCTCACCGCCTTCATCACCCTCACCGCCGCCCCGACCCGCCGACCATCCGGAACCGAATACCCGTCCCCGGCCGCGCCTGCCCCACGGCGTCCAAATCCGCCGGATGCGCACACGCGATCACCGGATACCCCCCGGTCACCGGATGGTCGGCCAGGAACAGCACCGGCCGCCCATCCCGAGGCACCTGCACGGCCCCCACAACCAGAGGCTCACTCGCCGGCTCCACGTCCCGGGCCCACCGCAAAGCGGGCCCCTCCAACCGCACCGCCGTCCGATTCGACTCCGTCCCCACCTCCCACCGAGCCGCCACCAAATCCCGCACCGCATCGTCCCCGAACCACTCACTGCGCGGC
>NZ_JAAFZA010000558.1 GCF_015356865.1 Catenulispora pinisilvae | reverse complement strand
AAGAGACAGGGACGATGGCGCTCGGGTTGTCGTGCGTGCTGTTGGTGTCGGGGTCGATCGAGGGGTTCGTGACGGGACACACGTCCGCCCCGGTGCGGCTGACGATCGGTTTCGCGGCGGAGACGCTGTTCCTCGTATACGTGTTCTACGTCGGTCGCAGGGCCGCGCTGCGGGGCGAGACAGGCGACGTGAGCAGGGCGGACCGGGCGGACGCGGTACCCACGAGGGCTTAGTCGGACCACCCGTATCCGATCAGCGAACCGATGGTTTCAGCCCTCTGAGTGATGGGTAGACACCGGCGATTGGTCTGGAGCCTCAGACGTGTGCCATACTTACGGAGTTCCCCCCAAAGAACCGGCTTCGGCCTTGTGGTTGACACGCCAGTTCGGGGAGCGTAAGTTGGAGGGGTTGCTGTCAAGCAGGTGGCGGTGGGCGAGAGCCCAAAGAAACCATGCTAAAGTAACCAAGCCGCCGGGGCAAGGGTTTGAATAAGAATCCCCAACCGGTAATCGCAAAGAAGCGACAAGCTGAAATTGCGGTAAACGCGGAGGATCTGCTAAGATCTAAAGCGAAGCAAGAACAAAAGAAGAACAAAGCAAGACCTGACAACGCCGGGTCGCAGCCGATCGGAACGAAGGTTCCGGGACGAGTGGTTCGGGCGTCTGTTTCT
>NZ_JAAFZA010000557.1 GCF_015356865.1 Catenulispora pinisilvae | reverse complement strand
CTCCATAGGGTGGTCGGGTCAGGGCCCTGCGGCGGCGGTTTGTGAGGTGGTGCGGTTCGTTCCCCTCGGTCGCGTCGTCAGCCCCAAGGGGTACAGCACCGGTGTCCGGGAGTAAAGTCCGCGCCGTCACGTCGGGCCTGCAAGCTGCGGTTTGTATAGCGCGAACTTGACTCCCGGCCACCGGCGCTGTAGGCGAAGCCCTGCCGACGCGACCGAGGGGAACGAACCGAAAACCGCCCGGAGAAGTACAAAACTGGTGGTGCGGGAACCGGCAGCTTGGCGAGCTCGGCCGCCGGTCCCGGTGCTGGCAACGCGGCAGTCCCGAGGCTGCGCACTCTGAGCTGGCGGGTGCGGACCAGCCCGGCCCGGCCGCCAAGGCTGATGCTGGCGGATAAGCAAGGTCTGCCAGAAGAAGTCGGTAGTCGGCGGGCTGGCTGCGGCGAGCGCAACTGGTCCGTTGCCGCATACCGTACCCGGGCACGCCGTCGACCAACTGACCACCTGCCCGTCGCCACGGCCTCACCGGCAGCGGCATCGCTAAGCTGCGTCTACGGGCCCTTCGGTTGCTTTTCTTCCGGTCGGTTTTCGGTTCGTTCCCCTCGGTCGCGTCGGCAGGGCTTTGCCTACAGTGCCGGTTCTCGGGAGTCAAGTTCGCGCTGTACGCGGCCGCCACCTGCACGCCTGACCGCA
>NZ_JAAFZA010000556.1 GCF_015356865.1 Catenulispora pinisilvae | reverse complement strand
GGTCTATCTCGAAGGCGACCCAGCCGCGGTCCACCAGCGTGGTCAGCTTGCGGTAGATCTGCGGGATTGTGGTCTGCGGCTTGCGGTTGGCGTTTTGGCTAAAGGCTTTTCTTACGGCCTTCGGTCATGGTTGTGCCGGTTCGGGGTTCGGGTCGGCGGGTGTGTTTGTCGGCTGCCGGTTCCCGCGTTCACAACCCCGCCGCGTCTCAGGCCTCTTCGTCTCTAGTAAGTCAGAGCAAGGACACAGGCAAGGTCAAGAGCAAGGTCAAAAGCTATGGTGAAGAGCCGGCGCCTCCGGCGGGGGCTCTCGGCTCCCTCGGGGAACTGGCGCTGCTCCATAGGGGGGCCGGGTCAGGGCCCTGCGCTGGCGGTTTGTGAGGTGGTGCGGTTCGTTCCCCACGGTCGCGTCGTCAGCCCCAAGGGGTACAGCACCGGTGTCCGGGAGTAAAGTCCGCGCGGCTGCGGTCGAGCCTGCAAGCTGCGGTTTTGATAGCGCGAACTTGACTCCCGGCCACCGGCGCTGTAGGCGAAGCCCTGCCGACGCGACCGAGGGGAACGAACCGAAAACCGACCGGAGAAGTACAAAACGGGGGTGCGGGAACCGGCAGCTTGGCGAGTTCGGCCGCCGGTCCAGCGCGTGGCAACGCGGCAGTCCAGAGGCTGCGCACTCTGAGCTGGCGGGTGCGGCCCGGCCCGGCCCCTGT
>NZ_JAAFZA010000555.1 GCF_015356865.1 Catenulispora pinisilvae | reverse complement strand
ATGGCCGGTTCTTGACATCCATGCTGATCGTCACGCGTTCGGGCGTGTCGAGCAGCGGTGGACCGAGGAAGATCCCCTACACCACACCGGCAGCCGCACTGCTGACCCGTGCCCTCGTACCCTGCGGCTGCTTTTCTTCCGGTCGGTTTTCGGTTCGTTCCCCTCGGTCGCGTCGGCAGGGCTTCGCCTACAGTGCCGGTTCTCGGGAGTCAAGTTCGCGCTGTACGCAGCCGCCACCTGCCCGCCTGACCGCAAGGGCGCGGACTTTACTCCCGGGGTTCGGCGCTGTACCCCTTGGGGCTGACGACGCGACCGTGGGGAACGGACCGTAGCCACCTCACAAACCGCCGCCGCAGGGCCCTGACCGGACCACCCTATGGAATTGCGCCAGTTCCCCGAGGGAGCCGAGAGCCCCCGCCGGAGGCGCCGGGCTCTTCATCACAGCTCTTGATCTTGACCTGGCTCTTGATCTTGCCGTTGATCTGGCTTTTGATCTGGCTTTTGATCTGGCTCTTGTTCCGACTTGCGGGAGTTGAAGAGGCCTGAGGTGCGGCGGGGTTGTGAACGCGAAATCCGGCAGCCGACAAACACACCCGCCGCCCCGAACCCCGAACCGGCACAACCATAACCGAAGGCCGTGAAAAGGCTTCTAAAGCCCACAAACAGGCCGCAGCTCACCCCGAAACCATCCCGAAGCCGCCCCGAAGCCGCCCCGAGC
>NZ_JAAFZA010000554.1 GCF_015356865.1 Catenulispora pinisilvae | reverse complement strand
GTAAAGTCCGCGCCCTTGCGGTCAGGCGTGCAGGTGGCGGCCGCGTACAGCGCGAACTTGACTCCCGAGAACCGGCACTGTAGGCAAAGCCCTGCCGACGCGACCGAGGGGAACGAACCGAAAACCGGCCGGAAGAGAAGCAATCGAAGGGCCCGTAGACGCGGGCTGGTGGTGCCGCTGCCGGTGAGGGTGTGGCGGCGGGCCGCTGGTCAGTTGGTCGACAGCGTGCCCGGGTGCGGTAGGGACCAGCTGCCCGCGATGAGTGTCGAGGACCCGGCCAGGATCCAGCTCGGTGTCCCGATGGTTTCGGTTGTGGTCGCCGGGCCGATCCGGCGGCCGCCAACCCGGAGTGCGCACCCCCGGCGCCGCTGCGCTGGCCAGCACCTAGACCGGCAGCCGAACTCGCCGGCCGCCTGCCTCGCACCACCAGTTTTGTACTTCTCCGGCCGGTTTTCGGTTCGTTCCCCTCGGTCGCGTCGGCAGGGCTTCGCCTACAGCGCCGGTGGCCGGGAGTCAAGTTCGCGCTATACAAACCGCCGCTTGCAGCCCCGACCGCAACCGCGCGGACTTTACTCCCGGACACCGGTGCTGTACCCCTTGGGGCTGACGGCAACCCATGTACGAATGTATCTACGCTCGGTACCGCTGGTCTGGGCCGTTGGCCAACAGCGTGAGGTGAGGTCGCGCACGAGGGGTGGTCTGAGATTTTGGCCGGTGTCCTGCGTGTGCGGGGC
>NZ_JAAFZA010000553.1 GCF_015356865.1 Catenulispora pinisilvae | reverse complement strand
GCTCGCAACAGCCAGCTGTCGGGTGTCGGGTGTCGGGTGTCGGGTGTCGGGTGTCGGGTGTCGACATCCCCGGCAGATGTTGCTGTCCGCGCCCGCACTCGCCAGCCTAGAATGCGTACTCTCGGGACTGCCGCGCTGCCAGTACCTAGACCGGCGGCCGAACTCGCCGAGCCGCCGGTCCCGCACCACCAGTTTTGTACTTCTCCGGTCGGTTTTCGGTTCGTTCCCCTCGGTCGCGTCGGCAGGGCTTCGCCTACAGCGCCGGTGGCCGGGAGTCAAGTTCGCGCTATCAAAACCGCAGCTTGCGGGCTCGACCGCAACCGCGCGGACTTTACTCCCGGACACCGGTGCTGTACCCCTTGGGGCTGACGACGCGACCGTGGGGAACGGACCGTAGCCACCTCACAAACCGCAGGCGCAGGGCCCTGACCCGGCCACCCTATGGAACCGCGCCAGTTCCCCGAGGGAGCCAAGAGCCCCCGCCGGAGGCGCCGGGCTCTTCATCACAGTTTTTGACCTTGACTGTGCCGTTGACCTTGACTGTGCCGTTGACCTTGATCTGGCTGTTGATCTTGCAGTTGATCTGGTTCTTGTTCCGACCTGCCGGAGTTGAAGAGGCCTGAGATGCGGCGGGATCGTGAACGCGAAAACCGGCAGCCAACAAGCACACCCACCGCCTCGAACCCCGAACCGGCACAACCATGACCGAAGGCCGTAAAAAGCTTTGAAACCCACAACCAAAC
>NZ_JAAFZA010000552.1 GCF_015356865.1 Catenulispora pinisilvae | reverse complement strand
GTTTTTTTGTGGGTTTTAAAGGCTTTTTACGGCCTTCGGCCATGGTTGTGCCGGTTCGGGGTTCGGGGCGGCGGGTGTGTTCGTCGGCTGCCGGTTTACGCGTTCACAACCCCGCCGCACCTCAGGCCTCTTCGACTCCGGCCAGTTGGAACAAGAGCAGATCAACAGCCAGATCAAGAGCACAGGCAAGATCACAAGCAAGATCACAAGCAAGATCAACTTCACAGGCAAGGTCAAGAGCCAGATCAAGATCAAAAACTGTGATGAAGAGCCCGGCGCCTCCGGCGGGGGCTCTTGGCTCCCTCGGGGAACTGGCGCAATTCCATAGGGTGGCTGGGTCAGGGCCCTGCGGCGGCGGTTTGTGAGGTGGTGCGGTTCGTTCCCCTCGGTCGCGTCGTCAGCCCCAAGGGGTACAGCGCCGAACCCCGGGAGTAAAGTCCGCGCGCTTGCGGTCAGGCGTGCTGGTGGCGGCTGCGTACAGCGCGAACTTGACTCCCGAGAACCGGCACTGTAGGCAAAGCCCTGCCGACGCGACCGAGGGGAACGAACCGAAAACCGACCGGAAGAATAGCAATCGAAGGGCCCATAGACGCGGGTCAGCGATGCGGCTGCCGGTGAGGGCGTTGGCTGCGGGCAGGTGGTCAGTTGGTCGACGGCGTGCCCGGGTGCGGTATGCGGCAACGGACCGGCTGCGCTCGCGGCAGCCAGCCCGCCGACTACCGACTTCTTCTGGCAGACCTTGCC
>NZ_JAAFZA010000551.1 GCF_015356865.1 Catenulispora pinisilvae | reverse complement strand
AACCCATCACCCCACGTAATAAGCCCCCAAATAACCCACCAACAGCTTCTTACACTCCGCAATCAGCCCCGCATCCCCCTCCGGATCAGCCCGAAAAGCCAGTTGCAGCACCGCATCCGCAGCCTCCATCGTCACCCGCAGCGCCAGCTCGATCTCGGCGGTGTCGGCGCGGGAGGAGTCCAGGAAGGGCGTCAGCATCCGCAGGCGCCGCGCTACTGCCGTGTTGTTCTCGACGGTCTCGTCCAACAGGTACAGGTCCCGCGGGTCCGCCTCCGACCATTCGCTTCCGGCGCCGAAGTCCAGGACGCCGAAGCCGGGTTGGGTGCGGCGCATATCCACGAATTCGTCGATGGCGACGTCTACGACCGCCTCCACTGAGCTAGGCACCGCCTCGCTGTAGCGACGCTCCAGGCGGCCCATGTAGTTCTCGAGGTTTCGTGCGGCGAGGGCGTGTACCAGGGCGCTCTTGTCCGCGAAGAACTGGTACACGGTGCCGATCGGGACTTCGGCGCGTTTGGCGACCGCGGTGGTGGTCAGGCCGGCGAAGCCGAGCTCGTCGAGGAGTTCGGCGCACACGTTGAGGATCCGCTCGTAGCGCTCGGCGCTGCGCCGCTGCATGGGGCGGCGCCGGAGTCCCGTCGCGGGCTCGGTCGTGGATTCCATTCCCCTATTCTCCTCCGCCCGCTAACCTGAGGATGACTCATGTTAGTCCTCCCGGAGGTGGCACCGCTGTGACCGACTACACCCCGCCCCCGAC
>NZ_JAAFZA010000550.1 GCF_015356865.1 Catenulispora pinisilvae | reverse complement strand
AACGCCGCCAGCATCGACGGCACAAAATGCACCGTCGTCACACCAGCAGAGACAATCAGCCCCGCCACATACGCCGGATCACGATGACCACCAGGCCGCGCCACCACCAGACCCGCACCCACCAGCAGCGGCCAGAAGAACTCCCACACCGAGACGTCGAAGCCCGACGGAGTCTTCTGCAGCACCCGGTCATCAGCGTCAAGACCGAACCGGTCCTGCATCCACAACAAACGGTTCACAATCCCCGCATGCGGCACCACCACACCCTTCGGACGCCCCGTCGAACCAGACGTATAAATCACATACGCCGGACAACCAGCATCCAAAACACCCAGACGCTCCCCATCGACAAGATCCGCACCCGAGAACCCAGCCAACTCGACATCATCCAAAACCAACGACGCAGGCCCAACCACACCCTTGGCCGACAACCCCGCCAGCGACACCGAATCAGTCAACAGACACACCGGGTCAGCGTCAGACAGCATGAACCCGATACGATCCGCCGGATAATCCGGATCCACCGGCATATACGCCGCACCAGACTTCAACACCGCCAACAACGCGACCACAAGCTCCACCGACCGCGGCAACGCCACCGCAACCAGCGACTCCGGACCAGCACCCCGCGCCACAAGCTCCCGCGCCAAACGATTCGCCCGAACATTCAACTCCGCATACGAAACCTGCTCACCCTCGAATACGACGGCAACAGCCTCCGGCGAACGACGCACCTGCTCCTCAAACAAACCGACAAGAGTCGCGTCG
>NZ_JAAFZA010000055.1 GCF_015356865.1 Catenulispora pinisilvae | reverse complement strand
GGGCGGAGGGGTGTTTCGAGGTCGGCTTCGAGGTCGGCTTCGGTGACGGTGCCGAGGCCGGTTTCGGCGGCGGCGTTGGGGCCGGGCTTGGCGCCGGGCTTGGCGCCGGGCTTGGTGCCGGGCTTGGTGCCGGGCTTGGCGCCAGCGTTGGGGCCAACTTCGGGAGCGGTCTTAGCCGAGGATTCGGCGTCGGTGCCGGTCTTGGCGGCGGCGTCGGTGCCGGTCTTGCCCGCGGCGTTGGCGCCGGCTTCGGGAGCGGTCTTAGCCGAGGATTCGGCGTCGGTGCCGGTCTTGGCGGCGGCGTCGGTGCCGGTCTTGCCCGCGACGTTGGCGCCGGCTTCGGGAGCGGTCATGGCCGAGGATTCGGCGTTGGTCAGAGCACTGGTCGCGGCGGCCGAGGATTCGGCGTTGGCCTGAGCGCCGGTCAGGACACCGGCCGCAGGCTCCGCATGGGCCGGGGCACCGTCGGTGGAAGGCGTCGCGATGGGCGCCTGTGCCTGGGCCGAGGTGCCTTCGGCGTCGCCCGGGTCGGCCGCGGGCGCACCGGTCGCGCCGGCCAGGCTCTCGGCTCCGGCTGACTCGCCGTCACCGGCCCTGCGGCCATAGGCGGAACCGCTACTGTGGCTGACCATGCGCGTC
Source organism: Catenulispora pinisilvae (assembly GCF_015356865.1). Lineage (GTDB taxonomy): Bacteria > Actinomycetota > Actinomycetes > Streptomycetales > Catenulisporaceae > Catenulispora > Catenulispora pinisilvae. The sequence goes on along the minus strand of NZ_JAAFZA010000055.1, from coordinate 51,739 downwards.
CTGATCTTCGGTACTTACGATGTGGCGGCGCACCCCCGGGTGGGAGTCATCGCCGAGGGGCTGCGTCGTGCGGGTCATGAGGTGCGCGAGTGTAACGCGCCCTTGGGGTTCGACACCGCCGCGCGGGTCAAGATGCTGGCACAACCGTGGCGCGTGCCCGCCCTGGGCGCGCGGCTGGCGCGCTGCTGGGCGCGGCTGGCGTGGCGCTCGATGCGCGGCCCGCGGCCCGACGTCGTGGTGGTCGGGTACCTCGGGCACTTCGACGTGCTGCTGGCCCGGGTGCTGTTCGGCCGCCGGCGCGTGGTGCTGGACCATCTCATCGGCGCCGCCGACACCGGGCGGGACCGGCAGGTCAGCCATGGGGTGCGCCAGCCCCTGCTGCGGGCCATCGACGCGGCCGCGCTCAGCTCCGCCCACGTGGTGGTGGTCGACACCGAGGAACACCGGGAGACCCTGCCCGCCAAACACCGGGAGCATGCGGTGGTGGTGCCGGTCGGTGCTCCGGACGAGTGGTTCGCCCCCGAACCGGCGCCGGCCCAGGGCCCCCTGCGCGTGGTCTTCTACGGCCTGTTCACCCCGCTCCAGGGCGCCGCCACGATCGGCAGCGCCATCGCCCGCCTCACCGACCGGCCGATCCGCTTCACCATGATCGGCAGCGGCCAGGACAAACAGCAGGCCCTCGACTACGCGGGCAGCGCCGAGACGGTGACCTGGCACGACTGGATCGCCTCGGCGGACCTGCCGGCCCTGGTCGCCGCGCACGACGTCTGCCTCGGCATCTTCGGCACCGGCCCGAAGGCCCTGCGCGTGGTCCCGAACAAGGTCTACCAAGGCGCGGCGGCCGGCTGCGCGATCGTCACCTCGGACACCCCGCCCCAACGCCGGGCCTTCGGCGACGCCGCGCGCTACGTCGCCCCCGGCGACCCGGCAGCGCTCGCCGCGGCCCTCGCCGCCCTGGCGGAGAACCCCGACGAACTGGCGAAGCTGAAGCACGCGTCGAGCACCGCCGCCCGCGAGAAGTTCACGCCCGCACACGTGGTGGAGCCGCTGCTCGCGAAGTTGGCGGAGCTCGGGTTCGGGCGCTGAGTCGGCGACGGGATGTAGCGCGGTGTAGCCGCACCGCGAGCCCGAACCGCGAACCGGCGCCTCACACACTCGCGTCCTCCGGCCCGTCCAGCCCGGGCGCGTCGCCGTCCCCGGGCCTCGCGCCCGGCGGTCCGCCGCCCCCATCCGTCGCCAGCAGCGCCACGTCCGCCGCGCCCACGCCGCCTGGCTGTACCGCTGCGACGCGGCGGGCCCGGGCGCGCATCCACGCCAGCTCCCAAGGCGTCGAGCGACCGCGGCGGGAGCACCAGGTCTCCGCCCCGACGCCCCCGGCCAGGGCGAAAGCGGTCGCGGCGCTGGCGTAGCCGCCGATGCCGTTGTCCGGGGATTTGTAGCGCAGCTTGACGGTGTGGCTGCCGGCCGGCACCGAGACCGCTACCAGGCCCTGGTCGGCGGGGACCAGGCGGGCCGGTTTGCCGTCCACCGTGGCGGACCAGCCGACCTGGTCGGAGTCCGCCACCACGAGGTAGCCGGCGGTCGGGTTGTCCACCAGGGCGCCGACCGAGTCCATGCCGTCGGAGGTCACTGTGACCGCGCCGTCGACGGTTGCGGAGGCGGAGCCGGCCACGGTGGCGGAGGCCGCTGCCGAGTCCGCCGCCGCCGAGCCCGGAGCCGGTGTGCCTGATGAGGCCCCTGACGCCAGCAGCGTCGGCGCCGGCAGGGCCGTGCCGCTGTTCAGCACCACCGTGGAGCCGTCCAGCTGCCCGGAGGCCAGCAGGTCGACCCGGGACGCGGCGTTCGAGACCACCACCGAGGCGTCGGCCCAGCGGATCCGCGGCATCGCGTTCAGGCGCTGGTAGATCACCGACGAGCCGGCGTAGACCAGCTTCAGGCCGTCGCCGGGGTCGGTGACGGTGGCCAGCGCCGGTGTCCCGGCGACGGCGGCGACCGCCAGCGGCGTCGCCTTGTCCGTGTGCAGCGTTATCGTCGCCGTGCGCGGGCCGTGCTGCGCCGGGGAGTCCAGCGCCAGCGGCACGTCGAACTCCACCCCGGTCTGGATGCCCTCGGTCAGCCGCTTCGACGTCGTCGTGCCGGCCCCGTCCGAGACCGTGACCTCGATCCAGTCGTTGCTCGTGATCGGCGCGTAGGAGAACACGTCGGCGGCCGAGGTGGGGACCAGTCCCAGGGCCCGCACGTCGTCCCCGACCGGCAGGGTCACCGTGACCGGCACGTTCGGCTGGAGGTCCACCGACGAACCGTCGCCGGCCGCCGGGTGCACGGTCCCGAACACCGGCTCGCTGGGCGCGGCGGTGAAGTACGCCACCCCCAGCCGGTCCAGGATCGGGCTGGTGGCCTGCGCCTCGTCCGGGCTGAACGCCAGCCGGGTCGGGGCCGGCACCGGATCCCCCGGCATCCCCTTCACCAGCGTCGCGAACGCCGAGTTCAGGAACGCGTGCCCGTTCAGCGCCCGCAGCCCGTACACCGAGTCGGTGCCGATCACCGAGCCCTCGGACGTGCTCGCGTAGCGGGAGTGGCCGAGGTTGGCGGCCAGGAACTCCTGGGTGTCCGTCACCGGATAGAAAGTCGACTTATCGGCGCTGGGGGTGAACCGCCCTATGAAGGACGTCCCCTCGGCGGCGACCATCGCCACCACCCCGCACGCCGCCAGCACCCGCACCAGGCCCAGCCGCCGCACCGAGCCGCCGAACCGGGACACCAGCCACAGCAGGCCGACCAGCAGCGCCGCGGCGCCGATCAGCAACAGACCGCGGTGGATCTCCCGGTTGTAGGTGGCGACGGCGACCTGCGTGGCCGACGCGGCGTCAGAACCGTTGTACCCGCTGGCGCCATCGGTGACCGCGAGCTTGCGCCCCTGCCCCACCAGGGCCCAGGCCTCCAGCCCGACCACCAGCACCACCAGGGCCGCCCACGCCGGCGCGGCCGACCGGCCGGCCAGCGCCCGCGTCCGGGGCCACCGCGCCGAGGCCGACTCGGCCCAGCGCGCGACCGGAGCGATCCGAAGCCGAAGGGCGACCCACTGCCCGAACCGCCCACGGGACGCAGCCGCGCCCGAAGCCGAAGCCGGCGCCGCCACGAACTCCGAACGCTTCCGCAGCACGACCTCGAAACCGACCGCCGCCAGACACGCCAGCAACAACCCGGTCACACACCGCGCCCGTCCGATGAAGTTGGCCCCGAACAGCGCTCTCAGCACCGGAACATGCTGGGTGGCCGCCAGCGCCCAGCCACCGTGGTACACCAACAACATCCACACCGCGGCGGCGGCGACGAAGAACACCCACACCCCGCGCGGCAACAGGATCCGGCCCCGCCGGACCGCCATCACCGCGACCACGACCAGCACCAGCACGGCCGCGCCGACATAGCCCAGCGCCTCGACGGCGTTGCGGTCCAGGTACCACAGCTCCTGGCCGTTGGAGGCCACGCCGCCGAACGCCCACGGGGCGAACGACGTCAGGAACGTCACCGGGTCCAGATGGTCCGATCCGCTCTGCCCACGCCCTTCGATCAGCCACGACGAATAGAACTTCGCGAACGGCAGCAACTGGAACATCGCCAGCCCGGCCCCGGCCGCGACGCCCACACCGAGCCCGATCAACTGCCCGATCTTGCGGGTCCGCACCAGCGCATAGACACCAGCGGTCAGCAGCGCATAGCCCTCCACCGCCGGGAATCCGCCGAGCATGAGGCACGCGACCGCCACGGCCAACACCGCGACGTCACGGAACCGCCGCAGTTGCAGGAACCGCTCGACCGCCCAGAACAGCAGCGGCACAAAGGCCCCGACCCGGGTCTGCGGCCAGCCCTGCCAAGCCACCATGTAGGCGCCGGAAACGTACGCCATCCCGCCGACCAGTGCGGCCGGCGGCGAAAGCTTCAGCCGGCGCAGGAACAGATACAGCCCGACCAAGCCGACCAGCACCTCGGCCAGCCGCTCATAAGCCGGCGCCAGCCAAGACGGCAACACGTAATAAGGCGCGGTCACCGGAGATGCCAGCGCGTTGTTGGGGTTGGTACCCAGCGGCGTCCCGCCGACGATGTAGGGGTCCCAAGCCGCGGCCTTCCCGGACTTGACCCCCTTGGCGAACAGGTCCTCGGCCGGGATCTCCGCGCTGTAGACGTCCGACTGCATCAGGTTCTTGCTCTGCGAGTCGGCGAAGCCGGCGTTGGCGTACGCCCCGTAGCGCACCATGTAGTCGGTGTCGGCGAGGACGCTGCGCCCCGCCAACTGCGAGGCGATGCCCCCGACCGCCAGATACAGCGCGGCCAGCACGGCCACCGCGGTGACCAGATGTGTCCCCCGAAGACGCCGCCGGCTCACTCCGGCCGCGACCGCACGATGAGGTCGGCGAGCAGCGCCATGGAGGCGATGATCAGACCACTGAGAATCAGCAGAGCCGTGTTCTGCGCGAACCGGAACGGATGCACCACCAGGTCGAACACCGCCTTCACCGCGCCGATCCCGACCAGCCACAACGCCGGCGGCATCAGGACCTTCAGCGGGTTGAAGTACATGACCATCCGAAGGACTTGCAGGATGTAGCGGTAGGCGTCCTTCACGAACTTGAACTTGGACTTCCCGGCCCGCTTCGCGTAGTCGATCGGGATGTAGACCACGTTCTTCTGGTTGGACATGAACGCCAACGTGATCGTGGTGACACACGAGAACCCGGGCGGCAGCAACCGCAGATACGGCTTTGCGACCTCACGCCGCATAGCGCGCAAACCCGAGTTCAGGTCCGGGATCTTCTGGTTGGTCAGCTTCTCCGCGATCTTGCGGATGACCCACTTCGCCGGTATCCGCAGCAGCCGGTGCGAACCCATCTCCGCCTTGCGGGCACCCACGACCTGATCGATGCCCGCGTCGAAATCGAGCATCTCCACCAACTCGGGGATCCGCTCGTTCGGATAGGACATGTCGGCGTCGGTCCACACCACGATGTCGCCCCGGGCCATCGTCGACCCGATCCGGCGCACAGTCCCCGCGCCGCCGTTCCGCGAGAACGCGACCACCTTGACGCTCGGGTACTCGATCTCGGCCTTGCGCAGCACCTCCAGGGTCCCGTCCGTGGAAGCGTCGTCGACGGCCAGCACCTCGTAGGGGTAGTCAGTGGCGTCCAGAGCGGCGCAGATCCGCTGGATCTCCAGCAGGACGTGCGCCTCCTCGTTGTAACAAGGCAGAACCACACTGACATGGGGAGGAGGCGGCTCGTGCTCCAAGGATCCAGCCCCTTTCATCAGGCATGGTACGGACTCGTCCCTTGCGGGGAGATCAGTCTCCGTGAGGACTCTTAGAGTTTCGTGAAGGTCGTCAAACGCCGGTAAAGAGCCCGTCAAAGGGCCCCCGAACCCGGATACCCGGTTTCGGGGGCCCTGATAACCCAACGTCCTCAGCTGGTCAGCGGCCTGTTCCGGCCATCGCCGAAGAGGTCACGGAACGCTTGCCGGCGATCACGCTTCGAGCTCGACGGTGATGCCCTTGGCGGCCGAGTCCAGCGCCGCCTGGGCGACCCGCACGACCTGTAGGCCCTGCCGCATGCTCACCACGCGGTCCCGGCCGCCGTCGACGTCCAGCACCGCGTCCCGGAACGCCTCGAGTTCGGTGCGCAGGGGTTCCGGCTTGGGGATGGCGAAGCGCACCATGTCGCCCTCCGATACTCCACGGAAGGCTTGCATCGCCTCCCAGCTGGGGATCGTCGGCGCCGAGGCGTTCGCGTAGAAAGTCAGATCGGCGGTCAGGGTGTCGGCGACGAAACAACCCTTCTCACCGGTCACGATCGTGACCCGCTCCTTCATCGGCGACAACCAGTTCACCAAATGGTTGACCACGGTGCCGTCGGCCAGCCGACCGGTCATCGCGATCAGATCCTCATGCTCACGACCCGACCGGTAGGCAGTGTGCGCCGAAACCGAGGTGTACGGCTGGCGAGTCACCCAGGCCGTGGAATCGATGTCGTGCGTGGCCAGATCCTTCACCACACCGACATCGGCGATCCGGTTCGGGAACGGACCCTGACGCCGGGTGACGACCTGGAACACCTCACCGAGCTCACCGTGCTCCAACCGCTTGCGCAGATTCTGCAACGAAGGGTTGAACCGCTCGATATGCCCGACCGCACCGACCAGGCCGGCCCGCTCGAAGGTCTCGGTGAGCAGCGTCGCGGACTCCACGTCCGGCGCTAAAGGCTTCTCCACCAGTGTGTGCACACCGGCCTCGGCCAGCGCCAAACCGGTCTCGGTGTGGAACACCGTGGGCACCGCCACCACCGCGAAATCGATCCCCGCGGCGATCAACTCCTGCACGTCGCCGAGCACCGGACGGCCGTTCGCCACGCCATGCGCATCGCCGCCCGGGTCGGCGACCGCGACCAGCTCCACACCCTCCATCGAACCCAACACCCGGGCGTGGTGCCGGCCCATCATGCCCAGACCGATCAGCCCGGCGCGCAGCTTCTTGCCGTTGCCCTCGCTCACAGCGCGTTCACCCCAGCCACGATCCGCTCCAACTCATCCTGGGACAGGGTCGGCATCACCGGCAACGACAACGCCTCGGCCGCCGCCTTCTCCGTCTCGACCAGATCCCCGACAACACGCGAAACCACATCGGGACGCTGGAACGACGGCAGCCGGTGAATCGGGGTCGGGTAGTACATGCCGGTCCCGATACCGCGCTCCTTCAAACGCACGGCCAAACCGTCACGACCGCCCTCAACCTCATCGGTGACCCGGATCGTGTACTGGTGGTACACGTGCTCCGCCCCGGCGGCGACCGGCGGAACGCCGACGCCCTGCAAGTGGGTGTCGAAGTAGCGCGCGTTCTCCTGGCGCTGCTTGGTCCACCCGGCCAGCTTCGCCAACTGCACCCGGCCGACGGCGGCGTGCACGCTGGAGATCCGGTTGTTCAGGCCGATGACCTCGTTCTTGTACCGCTCCTCCATGCCCTGGTTGCGCAGCAGGCGGACCTGGCGCGCGACCTCGGCATCCGGGGTGACCACGATGCCGCCCTCGATGGAGTGGATGTTCTTGGTCGGGTACAAGCTGATGCACGCGGCGTCGCCGAAAGTGCTGATCGCCTTGCCGTCCAGCGTCGCCCCGACAGCCTGCGCAGAGTCCTCGATCACCTTCAGACCGTGCTTACGCGCGATCTCCATGATCGGGCCCATCGCGGCCGGGTGCCCGTACAGGTGCACCGGCATGATCGCCACAGTCTTCGGGGTGATCGCGGCCTCGATCGCAGCCGGGTCGACGTTGAACGAACCACGCTCGATGTCCACGAACACCGGCACCGCACCGACGATCGCCACCGAGTTCGCGGTCGCGGCGAAGGAGAACGAGGGCATGATCACCTCATCGCCCGGCTTGACGCCCAACGCCAGCACCGACAGGTGCAGCGCAGAGGTACCGGAGTTCACCGCCACACAATGCAGCCCGTCGACCAGCTGCGAGAACTCGTTCTCGAACGCCTCGACCTCCGGGCCGGCGGCGACCTGACCGGTCCGCATGACGCGCACCACGGCCTCGATCTCATCCTCGCCGGTCACCGGACGGGCCGGGGGAATGAATGGCTGGGTCATGCCTTCTCCTTCAGAACACCGTCGATCTCTTGGTACTCGGATCCGTCCTTGGGACAGACGAACAGGCCCTCGCCGCGGTCCTCCAGCGGCTCGCCGGCCTTGCCGACCCAGCGGATGCGCTTGGCGGGGACGCCGGCGACCAGCGCGAAGTCCGGGACGTCCTTGGTCACCACGGAGCCCGCGGCGATCAGGGCCCAGCGGCCGACGGTCACCGGAGCGACACACACCGAGCGGGCGCCGACCGAGGCGCCCTGGCGCAGCGTGACGCCGACCGGGCTCCAGTCATGGGCGGACTTGGGGGTGCCGTCGGCGTTGACCGCGCGCGGGAAGTGGTCGTTGGTCAGGACCACCGCCGGGCCGATGAACACGCCGGCCTCCAGCACCGCGGGCTCGTAGACCAGCGCGTGGTTCTGGATCTTGCAGTTGTCGCCGACCGGGACGTCCGGACCGATGTAGGCGCCGCGGCCGATGACCACGTCGCGCCCGATCCGCGCGCCTTCCCGCACCTGAGCCAGGTGCCAGACGCTGGTCCCGGCGCCGATTTCGGCCCGGTCGTCGACGTCCGCGCTGGGCAGGATTCGCACGCCTTCCCGGCTACCCTGCTTCTGTTCAGTCACTCTAGGTCTCCGGGGATCGTTCGCGCGGTGCCGGATCGCGGCCCGCTGGCGGCGTGGACCCTCCTCGCCCACCGGGAAAATCAGAGGGCGGGAAGTGGCAATTCGCGGCGCGAAACGGCCTATGAGCGGCGCCTGGCGTCGCCAGGAGGCCCTTACAGCCGACCAGGATGCGGCGGACCTCCTGTCTAGCCATGCTTGCTCCTAGACCGTTTCGCTCGTTATCGAAGTCAGCTGGCGGTTCCGTATGCCACAAATCGCCACTTCCCGCCCTCAGTGCTTGACCAGCCCGCGGATCTCCTCCGCCAGCTTGTCGTACGGCGAGGCGCCGGTCAGGTGCTCCGCCGCCCACTTGCGGGCGTTGCCGCGCGCCTGTTCGAGCTCGCCGTAGTCCTGCGACCACCGCCGCAGCGTAGCCGACGCGGCGGCGGGGTCCGCCACCACCTCGCCCGCACCGGAGTCCTGGACCAGTTCGGCCATCCGCGGCAGCGGGGTGGCCACCACGGCCAGCCCGACGGCCAGGTACTCGTACAGCTTGCTCGGCACCGCCTCGCGGAAGGCCGGGGTGTCGTCCAGGAGCACGAGTCCGGCCCACGCCCCGTCGGCCAGCGCCCAGGCCTTCTGAGGATCCAGACGCCCGTGGAACCTGATCCGGTTCCTGACCTGTTCACTCGAGGTGGCGTGCCACTGGTCCAGCCAGGCCTGGTCGCCCGGCTGCACCGGGCCGACCACGTCGAGCTCCCAGGTGTAGGTGCCCTCCACGGCCGCCAGCATCGCCTGCAGCCCGCGCGAGCGCCGCACGTCGCCGATGTAGATGGCACGCGGGGCGACGCGGTCCGGCTCGCCGGGGGCCGGCAGGAAGGAGAAGTCCGGGAGGTTCTTCACCACCAGGCGCTTGCGGCCCTTCATCGGCGGCACGTGGTCGTCGGCCACCACGGTGATGTTCGCCCGCTTGGTCCAGAACGTGCAGAACCGCACCGCGAACGTGGCCGAGCTCTTCTTCCACGAGGCACGGGCCCAGGCCCGGTCCTTGAGCAGCTTCAGGTAGTCCTCGTGGACATCGGCCACGAGCCGCTTGCCCTTGAACCAGCGCGCCAGCGTCGCCCCCGGCACCATGTCCGGGTCGACGGTCAGCAGGACCTTGCCGCGAGCCTTGAAGGGCAGCGTCAGGTCCGCCTTGAGCCGCTTCTTCGCCGAGCGGGATCCGAGGGTGCGCACCGCGCAGTCGGCCGGGCCGGCCTCGGGCACCCCGAGACCGACCACCTCGACGCCCAGACCCGCGCGGCGCAAAGCGGCGGCGAGCCGGTGCAGCCGCGCGTCCGCGACATCGTGCCCGCCGGTGATGATCGACACGTCAATACTGCTGCGGTCAGGGGACATGCCTTGCTCAGACGTCCTCTCCGATAACCTTCTGCAGCGCTTCCTTGGTCTTCTCGGCCTTGGCCGCGAGCGCCTCGTCCTCCCGGGCCTCCTTGGCCTCGGCGGCGGCCTTCTTCCGGTCGGCCTCTTCGCGGTCCTTGTGCTGCTTCTCGATGTAGTTGTCGATGACCTCGTCCGGGTCGCCGCTCTGCACCAGGTTGCCGTGGTCCATCCAGATGCAATGGTTGGACATGTGCCGCACGGTCTCCAGACCGTGCGAGACCAGCACGATAGTGCGGGCGTTCTCACACAGTTCGAGCATCTTCTCGGTGGCCCGCTCCTTGAACCGCGCGTCACCGGCGGACAGGGCCTCGTCCACGAGCAGGATGTCCGGGTCCATGTGCACGCCGACCGCGAAGGCCACCCGCGCGTACATGCCCGAGGAGTACGTCTTCATCGGCCGGTCGATCGCGCCCTCCGAGAGCGTGTCGAGGTCGGCGAAGTCGATGATCGAGTTCTCCTTCTCCCGGATCTGGTCCTTCGACCAACCCTGCGCCAGACCGCCCAGGACGATGTTCTCCCGGCCGGTGAGGTTCTGGTTGAAGCCGACACCCAGCGCCAGCAGTGTGGAGACCCGCCCGCGCACCTCGACCCGACCCTGCGTGGGGGGCAGGATCCCGGACAGCGCGCGCAGCAGCGTGGACTTGCCGGCCCCGTTGTGGCCGATGACGCCCAGCACGGTCCCGTGCGGCACCTCGAAGGAGACGCCCTGCACCGCCTTGATGACCTTCTGCTCGACCTTCTGCCGCTTGACCTTGCGGATCAGCGCGGCCTTCAGCGTCGGGTTGGCCTCGGCCTTGGTGCGGTAGTACAGGTGCAGGTCCTCGACCTTGATGGCCGGCGGGGACTCCAGCGGCTTCTCGGCGATCGCGGCCGGCGCCGGGGTCTGGACGGACTCCGCGGTCTCGACAGTCTCGACGGTTTCAGAGGCGGACAGCGAACTCACGCTCCCTCGACATGAAGTACCAGGCGCCGATGACCAGGGCGACGACCGCGCAGACAGCGCCGACTGCGATCTCGGTCAGCTGAGGCGCATAGGACGCGGCGGCGTAGTAGTGATCGCCGAGCTGCCCGCCCTTCCAGAACGGCCGCGGACCATCACCGACCAGCGCGGTGTTCCAGGAGTTGATGATGGGCGAGAACGGGTCCCACTTGTAGACGTTCACGATCCAGTGCGGCAACTTGCTGCCCGGGGTCGAGGCCTCGTATTTCACATAGGACAGGGAGAACAGCACCGGCGTGATGTACATCCAGATCCGCAGAACATAGGGCAGCAGCGTGGACATGTCGCGGAAGTACAGCGTCACCGCCGCGAAAAGCAGACCCAGCCCGAAACTGAAGACCGTCTGGATCACGAAGATCGGAATGATCCAGAGGATGTTGATCGTGACGCTGTGGTGCACGGTCACGTAGAAGGCCGCGTAGACCAACAGCGTCGGGAAGTACATCAGCATCGCCGTGAACGTCGTCGACAGCGGCAGCAGTATCTTCGGGAACGACATGTTGATGATCATCTTGCCGCCACCGGTGATCGAGCTGGCGGCGAACTGGATGACGTTCCGCGTGTAGAAGAAGGCGAACAAACCGGTCAGCAGTCCGACGAAGTGGTTCATCGCGCTTGTGCCGGCACCGCTCTGGCCACCGAGGACGGTGGTCAGCAAGAAGTACACCAGCGCCAGCAGCATCGGGTTCAGCACCAGCCAGAACTGCCCGAAGAAGCTGTCGAAATGCTGGCCCTTCAGGGTCGAGGACGCCATGTGGGTGGCGAACTGACGCCGCGACCACACGTCCCGGAAGTACGGCCCCAACTTGGGGAGCGCGTACCGGTAGGGCTCGAAGACGTGAACCTGCTCGGCCGGGCGCGGGGGTTCGGGGGTCTTCAGCCGGGCCTCCTCCACGGAGGCCGTCTCACTGGTGGCGGTCGCCACGCTCACACTCCACTACTTACTAGGTTGCGCCTGAATGGGGGGTCAGGGTCGTGCTGTAGATCGGTCACACTATCGGGCAACGTTTCGCGGGCTGCCGAATGTCCCCGTGGTTACACCCTAAGCGGTCGGTTCACTCGTCTCACCGAACGCCCGGACCCCCGTCCGCGGTTCCGGCTCCTGTCCGAGTAGCCGCGCGTACACCCCGCCCAGCACCTCGGCCTGACCTTCCCAGGAGTTGGCCGCCAGCAGGTCGTCAGTGTAGCGGGACGCGTAGGCCGCCCGGTCGGCGAGCACCTTGGCGACCGCCTGAGCGTACTCGTGGGCGTCCTCGGCGGTGAAGACCTCGCCGTTGCCCAGCTCCCGGGTGAAGTCGGCCATCGCCTGGACGTCGGAGACCACGATCGGCAGCTTGGCGTGCATGTACTCGTAGTACTTCGTGATCAGCGCCACCTCGTGGTTCGGGGTGTGCAGGATCGGGATCACGCCGATGTCCGCGGAGGCCAGGTACTGCGGGACCAGATGTGGCGCGACGTAGCCGACCATGTGCAGCCGGTCGGCCACCCCCAGCTCCTCGGCCTGCTTCTCCAGCGCCCGGGTGAACTCGGTGTCGGCGCCGCGGACCACGGCCATGTGCACGTCCGGCAGCTCCGGCAGGCCGGCGACCATGGTCGCGATGCCGCGCATCGGCGAGACCGCACCGGAGTAGACCAGCAGCGGGACGTCGTCGGCCAGACCGCAGGCCTTGCGCAGGCTGGGCGCCTCGGCCGGGTCGGCGTGGACATGGGCGTCCCGGTCGGTGTCGACCTTCGCGTCGGCGTCGGCGTCCGGCCCGCCGGGCTCGTGCTCCTCGCCGGGCAGGTGCAGCATCGGCGCGTTGGCCACGACGCCGGGCGTCTCGGTCAGGTGGTAGCGCTCCTGGAGCCACTGCGCGAGCAGCGGCGAGACCGTGATCACCGCGTCGGCCTTGCGGACGTACTCGCCCTCCAGCCCGACGTAGGCCAGCCGCCGCTGTTCCGGCATGGAGACCCCGGCCACGAACTCGTGCGCGTCGTAGAGCACCTTCGGCCGCTTGCCCTTGTGGTCCAAGCGGTCGGCCACCCGCACCGCGATACCGGGCGTGTGCATGTCGTGGGCGTGGATGATGTCCGGCTCGAACTCCTCGATCAGCGCCGACCAGCTGGACTCCAGCCACAGCAGGTGCCGGGCCGTGCGCCGCCAGTCACCGTCCCGGAAGTAGACCTTCCACAGCGCTTCCTTGGCGCGGTGCTTCACGCTGCCGTCGCCGGTCCCGGGCTCCTTGATCCGCTGCACGATCCGCCGCCGCGCCTTGTAGTCCAGCGAGGACGCGAACGACAGCGCCCGGAACGGCATCAGCCGCAGCGCCGGGGCCCCGCCGTCCTTCAGCGGCCACTGCGCGATCTGCCACTTGTTGTGCAGCCCGGTCCGCACGACCTGCGCCGCGCCGATATAGGCCGGATCCGATGGACGCCCCTTGCGGTTCGGCTCGTAGCCGAGCAGGAGGACGTCGTATCCAGCCTCCGCGGCACTGTAGGCGGCTTTCTGCACCCGCGAGTCCAGACGGACGTCGTTGGCGACGAGCATCGCCACGCGTGGGCGCCGAGCACTGAGACGGCGGTCGTTTGTCACATGGGAATGCTAGTGGGGCCGCGGCCCGGGGCGGGAAAGCCGCCACCGCGCCGGACGGGTGAGCAGGTCAGCGGCCCGCCGCGCGGCTCCCCGCCGGCGGCTCCCGCGGCACGAAGACCTCGATCCACGACCCGGCTGTGAATCTCGCTGCAAGTCTGTAACGGCTCATGATCGCGCGGTAGACGGCGGCCTCGCGGGCGTGGTGCGCGGGATCGGCGAGGAACCGGCCGGCGGCGTGCTCGGTGAGGATCAGCGCCCGGGCCTGGACGGCCGGCTTGTCGGCGGCGAACGTGAACGAGACGAGGCGGTAGCGGTCGGGGTCGAGCCAGGGACCGTAGCTCTCCACCGCGACCGGCTCGTGCCCGGGGACGTGCTTCGCGACCCACGCGGCGGCCTGGACCCGGGAGTGCTCGTCCAGGCGCGGATAGAGGCCGGCGGCCGAGACGACCGGGACGAACGCGGCGGCGACGGTGAGGGCCGCGAGCGTGCGGCGGTGCGTGTGGGGGAACAGCGCGGGGACGGCCACCCCGGCGAGGACCGCGAGCGCCGGCGTCAACGGCACGAGATTGCGGTCGAAGCGCACCGTCATCACGGCCAGGAGGAGGAACTGTGGAATCACATAAGCGAAGACCACAATCAACGTTCTGCGAATGAGGCCGCCGGTACGGAACAACGCGACGACCGCCACTGCGACCGCTCCCAATAGCAATGGCTGGTCGCGGAGGAGCGCGTTCAGGTAGTAGCCGGGTGCGCCGCCCTGCGCACCGACGTGGCCGTCTTGATAATGGACGGCTTCCGCCCGCAGGCCGCTGATAACGGCGATGGGATGCGTGACGATCCCGGGTGTGGTCAGCACGAACACCGCTGCGGCGAGGGCGGCGACCTTAGCGAGTCTGATGACCCCCTTGCGATCCCTGGAACTCACCGCATAGGCGACGAGAACCGGAAGCACTGCGGCAGCCAAGTATTTGGCCCCTAATGCGATCCCCACTCCGAGACCGCACAGGAGATCCCCATAGCGCGCATCGCGGAGAACCCTAGTAGCGCCATACAAGCTGAGCGCTACAGCCAGTCCCCCGAATACGTCCGGCGTTGCGTAAGCACTATTAGCGGTCGCTAAAGGGGAGACGGCTACGGTCGCCGCTGCGACGGCTGCCGCTACCCGTCCCCGGCGCTCCGGCAGTCCCGCCGCCTTAAGCACTTCCCGAACTGCGGCCCACACCAATAGACATGTAGCGACCGCAGCCAGAACCCCCACGCACCGGATCGCCACCACGAGCGCACGGGAGTCGGTATGCGCCACGCCCAGGTTCTCGATGCGCATCGCGCCGTGTGCCGGGACGCGGATCCCGACTCCGCGGAACGCCGCGGTCATACCGGCGATCACCTCATACAGCAGACCCGGGTAGCGATAGGTGTGCGCGTCCAGCGTCCCGTCCGTCGCCATCCGCACGCCCACGGAGATGTTCAGTGGCTCGTCCGAGTTCCCGACTCCCGGCAACGCCGCGACCACCAACGGGGCTCGCAGCGCCAGGGCGAGCACGGCCACCGCCGCCGCCAACGGGTCGATCCTGCGCAACGCCTTTCGCATATCGGGTCAACGATCGACCGATATGGTCGGAAACGCACCACTAGCCCGACATCTAAGTGAAAACGCTATAGAGGTGTGGCTACCGGAGACCTCCGGCAGGGCACACCTCTATAGCCGACTGCGACGCGCGGTTGCGGGTCGGGCGACGCAGTCAGTTCCGGAGCGGGCTTTCCTCGAGCGCGTCGAGGCCGCCCAGCAACTCGTATCCATAGGGTCCTTCGACCCAATCGACACTCCAGTCCTCCAGCAGGGGCGAGGTGGTCAGGGCACGACGCACCAGTGCTGTGGCGGTGTCACGGACCGAGTAGGGGACATCCGGGTCGGAGGAGAGGTACAGGCCGGCCACGAGGCGGGCCGGGAAGACGCCGGCTTCGTCGACGACGACGTGAGCGTGCTCCAGGGCGCGGGGAGAGTCGCCGGAGACCGCCTGCAGAGCGTAGCGGAGGGTCGCCGCCGCCAGGCCACGGTCACCGGCGAAGCCGGCCCGCTGCACTGCCACCATGATCAGATCCATGATCGGTTCCTTTCTAGGAAGGCCAGCACGTGGCGCACTGCCAACCGCCACTGTCTGTATGGACCCCGGTCGCGACCGTGCTACGAGTGCTATGAGTGGTCTGCGCGGCCGGGACAAGCGGCACCGCGACAAGGGCGGCCGCCAGCGCGGAGCCAGCGAGGACACGCTTGAAAAAAGACACGACGAATCCATTCGTTGGGGCGGATTTTGTGGCCCGAGAGCACTGGGCGGGCCCTGGACGACCCGTACCGGGCGCCGGTCTGAGTCTCACTCGCGGCGGGTGTCCCACGGAATGGCGCAGCACCGTCCGCCTTAGGCCAGGCCGGTCCCGGCCACGACCCCTATCCGGAATCGTGCGGTTTCCCCCTTGATCGCCAAGGCCCTGGCTGCGAGCATGGGTCCGGCACGGGAGGCCGGATATCGCATAAGGGGGTGTGCCGTGCTTGGTTCGCTGGGTCTGGATCCGCTAGCGCAAGCGGTCTATAGCGCGATGCTCGCCGACCCTTCAGTGGGCGTCCACGAGCTGACAGAGCGCCTTGGCCAGGATGAAAACCACATCCGGGGCACCCTGGACAGCCTCGTGGAGTTGGCCTTGCTACGGCCTTCGCGAGAACGCTCCGGCGGGCTGTATCCGGTCCCGTTGGTCGCCGGGATGCAGTTGCTGGTGCGGCGGCAGGAAGAGGAACTGGCCGCCAGCCGGGACGCCGTGGCGGCGGGCCGGGCGGCCGAAGCCGACCGGGAGCCGGCCGAGCGGCTGATCGGCCTGGACGCGGTCCAGGTCGGGCTGGAGCAGTTGGCGTCCGGCGCCATGGTCGAGGTGCTGTCGATGGTGCCGGGCAGCACCATCCACCCGGCGGCGCTCAAAGCCTCGGAGTCCGCGGACGACGACCTGGCCAGCCGGGTCCGGGTCCGGGTGCTCTACCACTCCACGGTCCGCCAGGACGCCACCACCATCGCCTACGGCCGCTGGATGGCCGAGCGCGGCAGCGAGGTCCGGCTCTCCCCCTCCGTGACCCGCCGGCTGCTCATCGTGGACGGCAAGACCGCCGTGGTACCGATCAAGCCGAAGGAGACCAGCGTCGGCGCCTTGTGCGTCCGCGAACCCGGTCTGATCGACCAACTGACGGCTCTGTTCGAACTCATCTGGACGGACGCCGTCCCGCTCGGGATGCCCTCCGCCTCCGAATCCGGCGCCGGCCTGTCCCCCACCGACCGGCACCTGCTGCGGCTGCTCGCCGACGGCCTCACCGACGACGTGGCCGCCAAGCGGCTGGGCATCTCGGCCCGCACCGTGCGCCGCATCATGGCCGACCTGATGGACCGGCTGGGTGCCGAGAGCCGGTTCGAGGCCGGGGTCGAGGCGGCGCGGCGCGGCTGGCTTTAGCGGTTGCGCGGATTGGTGGCCGGGCGGCCTGCACCCGCGGCCGTCGCGAGGACGGCCGTGAGCTCAGTCCGCCGGCGTCGCCACCGGCTCCGGCGTCAGCCCACTGACCTGTGCGTACAGCGCGAGCAGCGCCGGTACCTGGCCCTCCCAGCTGTGCGCGGCCAGCATCTCGTCGGTGTACACCGCCGCGTACCGCTCCCGGTCCGCGGCCACTGTGCGTACCGCGTGCGCCAGGGCGTCGACGTCGTCGACCTCGAACACCTCGCCGTTGCCCAGCTCGCGGGTCAGCGCCCCGGCGGCCTTGACGTCGCTGACCACGACCGGGAGCCGGGCGCCGATGTACGACCAGTACTTCGTCGTGATCGTCAGTTCCTGGGTGGGGATGCGGCGCAGGGTGTCGATGCCGATCGTGGCCGAGGCGATGAAGTCGGTGAGCTCTTCGACCGGTACGTAGTCCAGGACGTGGAAGCGGTCTGCGACGCCCAGTTCGCCCGCCAGGGTCACCAGTTCGGCGACGTAGCCGCCGCGCGAGGCCACCATGAGCACCAGGTGGGTGTCGGCCAGCTTCGGCAGCGCCCGGACCGCCGTGTCCAGGCCGCGGATCGGGGTGACGGCGCCCGGATACACCAGGATCGTCGCCTCGGGGCCCAGGCCCAGCTGGCCGCGCACACCGGGCTCCTTGCCGCCGGCGACGGTGAACGTCGAGGCCTCCGGCATGTTGCGGACCACGGTCGGGCGCACGGTGAGCTTGTGGTGCTCGACCAGCTTGTCGGCGAAGTTGTCCACCGCGGCCACCACGCCGTCGGCGGCGGCGATGTACTTGCGCTCCTGGGCGAACATCACCGGGGCCCAGGTGACGTCCTCGGGGCGGACGTCGCCGGCGGTGTACTCGTGGGAGTCGTAGACCACGGCGACCTTGCGGCCCTCGGCCCGGGCCGCCGCGCGCACCGCCACGCCGAGCATCTCGGCGTCGTTGGCGTGGATCACGTCCGGCTCCAGCTGGTCGGCCACCCGGCCGAAGGAGTCCTCGAAGTCGATCAGGCGGGGCTGGACGTCCCAGGAGGACGTGTCGCCGCCGCGCTTGGCCAGCATCCGCTCGATCGCCGAGCTCGGGGCCTGCTGGGCGACCTGGTAGTTGGCGTCGAAGGCGCGCTTGCGGGCCGCGACCCAGTAACCGCGGGCCCGGACCAGGGTGCCGCTGGTCGTCAGCCCGGCCTTGCCGAACAGCGCGGCGAACGGGCTCGCCCCGGCGCTGATCCGGCGGGCCAGCAGCTCGCGCTCGGCGGCCAGGTCCATCTGCCGCAGCCGCTGCCGCTGGTGCTTGACCCGGCTCACGTCCTGGGAGGAGTAGGCGATCAGGCCTTTGACACCGCGCCGGTGCGGGTGCGAGGAGCGGTAGCGGGTGGCGGCCATGGTCTCGGCCGCGCGGACCACCGTCACCGCGCCGAGCTCGGACTCCTCGCGCTTGCCGGTGTAGGAGCGGCCCACCAGGTAGGTGTCCCAGCCGGCCTCGGCCGCCGAGCGCGCTTCCTTCTGCACCCGGGAGTCGCCGTCGATGAAGTTCCCGACCAGCATGACTACTCGAGGACGGCGCTGGTCGGACGTGGTCACTGTTCCTCCGGGGGCAGGTGTGGACTGGCTCGGAGTCTAGCAACGGTATATATGGCCTTCATTCTGGCCAGGCGGTTGTGATGGGCGATGCGCAGAGGCCTGCGGAGATGCCGCAGGCCACCGCCGAGCGCGCTTGCCTCAGCCCCGCAGCCAGGGTTCGACGGCCTCGGCGGACTTGCGGCCGTCGTGGAACTCGCGGACGAACGCCCGGCCGGCCGCCGCCGTCGCGCGCGCGGCGTCCCGGTCGGCGAGCACGCCCTCGATCACCTCGCCGAGCGAGTCCGGGTCGGCCTGGATGGTCGGGATCCGGGCCGGCACCCGGTCCCGGACCCGCTGGTCGATGTTGGCGATGCCGACCCGGCCGGCGGCCATCGCCTGGCAGGTCATCACGCCGTAGTTGCCGATCACGAAGTGGTCCAGCACGATGTCCGCGTCCTGCACCACGCCGACCAGCTCGGCCTGCGGGATGTGCTCCAGCCGCCGGTACTCGATCAGGCCGCGGGACTCCAGGTCGCGCAGCGTCGGCTCGATCAGGTCCGAGCCCTTCATGAACGGGCGGGAGGGTGCGTGCACGACCACGGGCACCTCGCGCTCCAGCGGCGTCCGGGTCCCCTCGGTCCACTGCTCCAGGTCCACGACCACCGGCAGCCAGGTGGCGTGCGGGACGTCGTCGATCAGGTCCGGGGTGGAGACGAAGACCGGGCCGTCGAACTCCGCGACCCACTTGGCCATCTCGTCGGTCTTGCCGCGCAGGACCTCGGTGAGCTTCTGGTCTTCCTCGCTCACCGGCGCCCGGAAGGGCGAGAACTTGTAGAGCTCGATGTGCCGGTCCGGCGAGCGGATGTCGGAGCCGTGGAACAGCAGCCCGCTGCGGATCCCGGCCCGGCGCAGCTCGGGCAGGTCGTCGGCGAGCATCCCGCCGTTGAGCCGGCCGAAGACCGCCAGCCCGCTCTCGGACAGCACGTGGGTGACGGTGTCCAGGGTGTCGGCGACGCGCGCCAGGCCCCACAGCGGGTCGACCCAGTCCTTGTCCTCGGCCTTGATGTCGGAGCCGTAGGCGAAGGCGTAGCTCTTCTTCTGGATGTTGCGGGCCGTGATCCCGGCGTGCTCCCGCACCGCGCGGGCCCACGCGTACCCCATACCGGCGTTGTTGTTGGACCCGATGAGCAGCGAAGGCTGCTCCGGGCTCTTGGCCGTCGACTGCGCCTTGCCGGGGGCGACCGCGGCCCGGCCGACCTTGGCCACCGCCTTCTCGGCGGTCTTGTCGCACGCCACGACCACATCCGGGGCGAAGGCGTCCAGGTAGGGCCCGATCTCGACGGCGATGTCGGCGGCGGACCAGGTGGCCGCGGGATTCCCCAGCGCCTTGCCGCGCGCGTTGCGCGTGGTGAGCACGGCCTTACGCCCGATCTTGCCCAACGCCCCGGGCGCGGAGTCGAACGACGTCCCGACCCGCACCTCGACGACGTGCACCCCGCCCCGCGACGGATCCGGCTTCCGCTTGCCGAAAGCCGGAGTCAGCAGCAGGACGCTGTACCCGTCGGCGAGCAGCCGCTCGGCCTCCGCCCGCGCGGCCTCGGCGGCGGCCGCGGGCGCCGCGGAGACGACGGCGGCCCGGCTGCGGGCGGCGGCGGGCTGATCCTGCTCAGGCATGGCTCGGCGGCTTTCTGGAGCGGCGTACCCGGCCGGTCGGCCGGTGCCGCCACGTTAGCCGATTCGGGTGAGGCGGGTGGGGTGTGGGCGACCGCTCCGTGCGCGGGGTAAGGGATGATGTGAGTACTCGTTCGAGCGGATCAGATGGGCCGAACGGGTGAATAAGAGGAAAAGAAAGGGGCTGATTCCCGCTGAGTTCGGCGGATGATGGCAGGCGAATCGAAGGAGGTTTCGACTTGAACTCCATCATGCACGCCTCCGAACCGCTTACCACCAAAGAGTTTTTCGACCTCGACGTGGACGAGAAGCTCAAGGTGGAACTCATCGGAGGTGCACTGGCCGTGAGTCCGCCATCAAAAGTCTGGCACGGCGTCGTCTCGCTCAAGCTCCACGGCGCCCTGGAAGCGGCCCTCGGCCCGGACTACTTGGTCTACCTAGACCTTGACGTGATTGTGGACGAGGAAAACGTCCCTCGCCCCGACGTCTTCGTCGTACGCTCCGAGCCCTACGACCCCGATCGCGTCACCGAAGCGGCCGACGTACTCCTGGCCGTCGAAATCATGTCGCCGGGTTCCAAGACGAACGACCGCCGAGTCAAACCAGCCCTCTATCGAGACGCCGGCATTCCATCGTGGCGCATCGAGCGCAGCGGCCGACGCCTCGCACTCTTCGAAATCCCGCTTCGCGGCGAGGAAGTGACCCATCTCGGCCAGGTGACCCTCAAAGTCGCCGACATCGACGTCCCCATCGACCTCGACGCCATCGCCCGCTACGCACTCCGCGAGTAGCCCTACTTCAGCTTCTTCCGCAGCCCGCGATAAGCCCGATCAGCCTTCCGCACCGCCAGGTGCAGCCCGGGCCGCTCCTCCAAGCGGTCCCGCCGCGTCAGGCCGGGCAGCGGCTCGCCGTTCGGGCCCAGCTGGGCCCGCAGGCGCTCGATCTCGGCCTCCAGCTCCCGCACCCGCTTCTTGCCGGTCGACTCCGGCCACTCCGGGTAGGCGCTGACCACCCGCCCGCGCTCACGCGTGTACGCCGCCAGCAGTTGCGCCGCCACCACCTTGCTGTCGTGGCGCTGCGTGACCCACGTCAGGCCCTCGGCGCGCAGCCGCGTACGTTCCGCCGGGTCGGCCGCGAGTTTGCGGACCACTTCGGCCAGTGATGCGCCGGTGGCCTCGACGATCGGGACCTGCGACACCGGCGCGCCGGGCATCGCCTCGCGCTCCCGGACCCGCTCATGGATGTGCGCGATCGCGATAGCGCCGCTGGCCATCGCCTCGCAGGAGACGACGCCGTGGTCGCCGATGGTCAGCGAGTCGACCACCAGGTCCGCCTTGGCGAACTCCGCCTTGACCTGGTCGCGGGTCAGGCCGGACAGCGGGCGGTAGATGATCACGCCCTCGTCGTGGAGCGGCCGCAGGGCGGCGTCGACCAGGTCCGAGCCCTTGGTGGCGCGCCGGGACGGCATGTGCACCACGACCGGGACGGCCGGTTCGGCGCCGCGGGTGGTGCGCCAGGCCGCGACGTCCAGGGCCAGCGGGATCAGCTCGGCGTCCGGGACGTAGTCCGGAAGGCCCGCGGTGGAGACGAACATGGCGTCGCAGTAGCGGCGGGCCACCGAGACCCGCGCGCGGATGGCGTCCTCGTCGACCGTCGCGCCGGCCAGGTAGGAGTCCGGCTCGCGCTCGGCGTGGACCGAGGGCAGGCGGACGTCGGAGCCGTGCCAGTGCATGTAGACGCGCTTGCCGAGCGAGCGCAGCAGCGGCAGGTCCCACAGCTCGGGCAGCACCGGCTCCTTGGCGTCCAGCAACCCGCGGCCGTACTGCAAGTGGAACACGTCGAACGAGCGCACCGCCTCGTCCAGCGCCTGCCAGCGGTACATCGGGTCGGCCAGCAGCCGGTCCTGGTCCCACTCGCGGTCCGGGCGCAGCCCGAAGGCCGGCTCGCCGAACGACCACACCTGCGCGTCCACGCCTTGCGCGCGCAGCGCCTTGGCCCACTCGGACGGCTGGCCGGCGATGTCCCGGGGGGCGTAGAGGACGCGAAGCTTCGACACGGACCGACCCTACTGCCCGGGCCCGGGCGCGAACCACTCGTCCTGAATCAAGGGAATCAATCGCCGCGCGGGGTGAGGCGTTCATAGATCCCGCGCAGGACCTCGGAATCGGCCTCCCAGCTCAGCGCCGGGGCGGCCGCGCGCACGTTGACCGCGTAGGTCGCGTAGTTGTCCGCGACCTCGCGCAGCGCCTCGGCCAGCGACTCGGCGTCGCCGGGCCGATACAGCGCCCCCAGCTTGTGTTCCTCGACCACGCGCCGCAGTTCCTGCACGTCGGTGCCGACCACCGGGACGCCGGCGCGGACCGCGTGGAACAGCTTGTTCGGCATCGCCAGCCGGTGGTTCTGCCACTTGTCGGAGTGGGTGACCAGGGAGATGCCCAGCTCGCGCAGCAGCGCGTCCACCTCGTCCACCGGGCGGGGGCCGACCACCTCGGCCGCCTTGGCGTCGTAAGAGCCCAGATACGTGTCGTCGGCCGGGCCGGCGATGACGATCCGCAGCGGCTTCACCAGTTCCGAGGCCCCGGCGATCGCCTCCAGCTCGCGGAACGGCGCGATGCGGCCCGCGTATACGGCCCCTGACACACCCTTCGGTGGGTCGACCGGGCCGCCCTCGGGCAGCGGGAAGGTGTTGCGGACGACCTCGACGTGGCGCCAGCCGTAGGCCGTGCGCAGCGCCTCGGCCACGCCCTCGCCGACGGTGATGACGGCGGCCGCGCGGGTACCCCAGGCCTGCTCCTGCTTGGCTTCCCGGCGCTTCTGGAACGGCGCCGGGCGGCCGACCCGCGGCCGGCCCTGCCAGAGCTCGTGGGTGTCGTAGACGAGCGGGACGCGCTTGTCCTGCGCCAGCTCCACGCCGAGCGGCAGGGTGTTGAAATCGTGCGCGTGCACGATGTCGAACTCCTGCTCCGCGGCCAGCTGCCCGGCCTTGGCCCGCCACGAGGCGAACGCCGAGTTGCGGTGCTGCGGCAGCAGCAGCCAGCGCGCGGCGCGCAGGTGCGGCGGGAGCTTGCGGCGCGCGCCCAGCGATTCGGCGCCCTGTTTGCGGAACGCCGAGCCGGCGCCGACGCTGGACACCGTGACCCCGGCCGGCGGTTCGTAGCCGGTCGAGACGTCCTTGCCGATGACGTGGACCGCGTGGCCGGCGTCGGCCAGCGCCGCGGCCTCGCGCATCACCCGGGTGTCGGTGGCGACGTTGGAGATGACGAGCATCAGGATGCGCATGCGCGGCTACTTCTTCTTCGGGGTCTTGCCGGTGGCCTTGGCCAGGCGCGCCGGGGAGGTGAGGAAACCGTAGGCCCAGGAACCGTGCATGGTGGCCAGCACCAGCGGCAGCCGGGCGCGGACGCCCGAGGGCAGGCCGCGCGACTCGTACAGCGCGCCGGCGGTCAGTGCGGCGAAGTAGCCGACGGGGACGATGAAGCCGAGCACGGCTATCCCGGGGCCGCCGGTGAGGCCGGCCAGGCCGACGACGGTGCCGGTGGCGACGGCCAGCAGTGCTCCGGGCGGCGCGAGGTAGCGCGGGTTCGCGGTGCCGGCGTGGGTGCGCATGACCACGCGCCGCCAGCGGCCGTATTCCTTGTACTGCTTGGCCAGCGCCCGGAAGGTCGGGCGCGGCCGGTAGGTCACCGACAGGCCCGGGTCGAACCAGATCAGCCCGCCGGACTCGCGGATCCGGTAGTTCAGCTCCCAGTCCTGGGCCCGGGTGAAGTGCTCGTCGTAGCCGCCGAGTCCGTCGAGCACGTCGCGGCGGAACACCCCGAGGTAGACGGTGTCCGCCGGGCCGCCCTCGCCGCCGGTGTGGTTGGGCGCGTTGCCGACGCCCAGCTTGCTGGTCATGGCCCGGGCCACGGCCTGCTCGAACCCGGTGACGCCCTCGGCCCGCATGACGCCGCCGACGTTGGCCGCGCCGGTCTGCTCCAGCAGCCGGACCGCCGTGGCGATGTAGCCGGGGACCAGCTCGCCGTGGCCGTCGACCCGGACCACGATGCCGTGTTTCACCTCGCCCAGCGCCGCGTTCAGGGCGGCCGGGGTGCGGCCGGTGGGGTTCGGGACGCTGCGCACCCGCGGGTCGGCGGCCGACAGCTCGTCGGCGATCGCCTGGGTGCGGTCGGTGCTCGGACCGATCGCCAGGATCAGTTCCAGCTCGCCGGGGTAGCCCTGGGCCAGCACGCCGTTGACCGCGAAGGCGAGGTGGCGCTCCTCGTTGAGGACCGGCATGATCACCGAGACCGGGGGCCAGGTGGTCTTGTGCTCCTCAACCGACGCCGCGGAGGGTTCTGAGACGTTCATCGTCGGTCAGATTACCGGCAGGATCTGTTGCCTTCCGGCGGATGCGCGGACCGCGATCAAACAGTGACCCGGCGGGGTCACCGGTCGACGGTGTGCCCGGCCGCCCGCAGCGCCTCGACCGCGCGCTCGGCGGCGGGTTCGGGGACCAGGACCAGGTCTGCGTGATAGGTGGAGGCGACGAACACCGGCACCGCGGCGGCGGCCAGCGGTTCCAGCAGCGCGGCGAGCATGCCGGGCAGGTCAAGGCCGTGCGCGGAGTCGCCGCCGTAGAGCGCGCGCCACAGATCGACGCCGGCCGGCTCGGGCCCGACCACCTCGCGGACCACCGTCAATCCTTCGGGCGCGCGGACCTGAGCGATCCAGCCGCTCGGCGGGGCCACCGCGGCCGGCAGGTGCTCGACCACGAAGCGCCCGGGGACCAGGCGCAGGCGCTGGGCCCGGGAGTCGGCGGCGGTCATTGCCCGGCCTCCGCCGGTACCGATACCTCGGCGCCCGCCACCGCCCCGGCCCGGGCCGCCTGGATGGCGCGCCGGCGGGCCAGCCGGTGGCTGCGGCGGATCTCGGCCTCGCCGTGCCGGCGGCGGTCCAGATCGGTCTCCAGCACCAGCGGCGGCACCGAGCGCGGCTGGCCCTTGTCGTCGACGGCGACGAACACCAGGTAGGCGCTGGCCACGTGGCGCGGGGCGGTGCCGGCCTCGTTCCAGGGCTCGGCCATCACCCGCACGCCGACCTCCATCGAGGTGGCGCCCACCCAGTTCACCTGGGCGTAGGCGTGGACCAGGTCGCCGACCCGCACCGGGTTCAGGAACTGCATCTCGTCCATCGCGGCGGTGACCGCCGGTCCCCCGGAGTGCCGGCCGGCCACCGCCCCGGCGACGTCGTCGACGAACTTCATGACCACGCCGCCGTGCACGGTGCCGAGGAGGTTCACCTCGGTGGGGCCCATGATGTGGGACAGCATGGTGCGCGAGGCGGCGGTGGTGCGGGGCGCGGGGCCGCCGGCGGTGCGGGGGGCGTCATCGGTCACCCCTTCAGCGTAGATCGTCCCGGGACGTGCCTCGATCCGGGCATCGATCCCGATCCGCCGGAGACGATAGCGCCGGTCACGGCGGGGTAAGGGCTATCCTCGCCACGCTCCCGGCGACAAGATGTCAGGGAGCGGGCACAGGACAGGGGGCGTCTGATGGCTCAGAACATCTCCGCGCGACGCGGGGCGGCTATAGCGGGTTTCGCGGCACTGGTGCTCTCGGTGCTGGTCGCCGCCTTCGACAATCAGTGGACCCAGCACTGGCGGGACGGCCGGTCCGCCGAGAACGGCGACGCGGCGCACAGCTGGATCGCCGGTCCCGTCAGGGGCCTGAGCACGCTGGCGTGGCGGGCGACGAAGGAGAGCGGCGAGCCCGGCCGGCTCTTCTACGGCATGCTGGCCGAACCGGTGATCGCGGTGGTCCTCACGTTCCTGTTGCTGATGCTGGTCTGCCGGGGCGTCGGCGCCGAGCGCGGGCGCTGGTCGCTGTTCCTCGGCGGCTGGTTCGTCACCGGGTTGGCGGCCTCGATCGCGCTGATCGCCGGCTCGGCCATCGCCGGACTCGGGGTCGCCGCCGGGCTCGCCGACGGCCCCGGGAGCACGCGGTTCGGGCGCGGCGACATCTACTACACGCTGATCGCGCTGGGGCTGGCGTTCGGGCTGTTCGCCGGCTGGCTGGTCGGGTTCGTGGCGGTGCTGGTGTACGGGTCCACCGAGGGCGGCGCGCAGGAGGACAGGGCGACGCGGGAGTACCCGTCCCCGGCGATGGACTACTCGGACTACTCCGACTACTCGCCGTCCTCGGCCTCGTCGCCGTCCGCCGCGGCGGGCTCGCCGGACTCGGAGAGCGCGGGCGAGGACTACTCGTTCAGCCCGACGTCGCCGTACTCGTCGGGCGATCCCACCCCGGGCTACAGCGGCTACGAATCAGCGAACGCGGCGACGGAGATCAGCGCGCCGTCGCAGGAGCGTGACCCCTACGGCGGCGCGCGGCCCTACTGATCGGCCCACCGCTACGCGGCGTCCTCGGCCGGGCCGTAGACGACGTGCAGGGTGCCGGTCTTGAAGACGTCGCACTTGATCAGCCGCAGCTTGATCGGCTCGGCCAGGTCGTCCTGCCAGACCCGCAGGCCCTGGCCGAGGGCGATCGGGTGGACGAACAGGTGCAGTTCGTCGAGCAGTCCGGCACGCAGCAGCTGCCGCACCACCGAGACCGAGCCGGACAGCCCGATCGGGCCGCCGTCCCCGGCCTTGAGCTCGCGGACGAAGTCCAGCAGGTCGCCCTCCACCTGCTCGGAGTTGCGCCAGGTGAGGTCCAGCTTCCGGTGCGAGACGACGATCTTGCGCGCGTCGCCGAGGGCCTTGGCCATCTCGTAGTCCTCGCCGCCGGCCTCCTCGCGGGCCGGCCAGGCGGCGGCGAACCCCTCGTAGGTGGTGCGGCCGAACAGCACGGTCTTGGCGGCGCCGAGCTGTTCCATCACGGCCACGCCGAGCTCGTCGTTGAAGTACGGGAAGTGCCAGTTCTGCGGTTCGGCCACGACGCCGTCGGCGGCGGAGAACAGGCCCGCGGTGATGGTGCGCATGATGGTGACTCCTTGAGGGGATCGTCGGTCGCTTCACCGGGTCAGACGACGGCGCGGGGCGGAACTCATCGCTGCGGCCGGGAATTTCGGCCCGGAACGATGAATCGACACCGTGGAAGCGGTCTGTAATGGCGTGAGGCGCATTGAGCGGTACGACGTCTCGTCGATCGAGCGGCCGACCAGGGCGGACCTGGAGCGGCTGGCGCGACGGCGGCTCGACGCCCGGCGGCGGGGAAGCGAGCTGGTGCTCACCGGGGTCGGGGAGCGGCTGCGGCTGCTGCTGGCGGTGACCGGACTGGAGGAGGTGTTCCTGATGGACGGCGGGTCTTCGCAGGGCTGGCCCGATGACGCCCCGGAGCCGGAGGGGTTACCCGAGCCGGCGCGGGAGCCCGGAGCCTGAGCCCGAGCCCGGAGCCTGAGGTCAGGCCGGGGTGCCGTCGGCCTTGAGCCGCGCGGGCACCCCGAACAGCGGGAACAACCGGTCGGTGTCCAGGTAACTGCCGATCCCGGCCAGTCCCCCGTCCCGGATCTCCAGGACGATGATCGCCCACGGCGTGAAGCCGTCGCCGTCCTCGGCCGGCCGGTACTGCGCGAACGCCGGCGTCCCGTTGGCCAGGACCGGCAGCAGCCGCGAACCCCGGCAGCCGCTGCCGGGGCCGGCCCACCAGGTGCGCAGCTCCTCGATGCCCTGAAGCCAGAGCTGGTAGGGCGGCATGTTCAAGGTGACGTCGGCACGCAGCAGTTCGGTCAGACCGTCGATGTCGAAGGCCTCGAAGGCCTTCACGTACTTGGCCAGGAACTCGCGCTGTTCCTCGTCGAGCGGTTCGGCGGTGTCCCCGGCCGGGCCGCCCTCGGCCAGCGTGGCCCGGGCCCGCTGCAACGCGCTGTTGACCGAGGCCACCGAGGAGTCCAGCAGCTCGGCGGTCTCGGCGGCCGACCACGCCAGCACCTCGCGCAGGATCAGCACCGCCCGCTGCCGCGGCGCCAGCTTCTGCAACGCGGCGATGAACGCCAGCCGGATGGTCTCCCGCCCGACCGCGACCTCCGCCGGATCCCCGGTGAGCACCCGCTCGTCCGGGATCGGCCCCACCCAGATGTTCTCCTCCAACTGCGCCATGTTCGGCGCGGTCGCCGACCCCGGCGAGAACAAGTCCATCGGCCGGGCCCGCCGCTGCGCCGCCGGCGCCATGTCCAGGCACACATTGGTCGCGATCCGGTACAACCAGGTCCGCAACTGCGAGCGCCCCTGGAACCCGTCGAACTTCGACCAGGCCCGCAGCAGCGTCTCCTGCACCGCGTCCTCGGCCTCGAACGCGGAGCCCAGCATCCGGTAGCAATAGGCGGTCAGCTCGCGGCGGAAGGGTTCGAGCTGCTCGGCGACGGCGTCGCGATCTGTGGTCGTGGACACGTTTTTCACGATAGCCCGACCTTCTGACAAGCGGGGTGCCGGCGAGGGAATCCGGGACGGCGGAACCGGCTGATCACAGGCTTGCGGCGGTCCTGTGACCGGCGTCCGGGGGCCGGGGCCGCGCTCACGCTTCGTCGAGCAGCCCCGCATCGCGCCCCACCAACGCCGCCTGCACCCGGTTCGCCACGCCGAGCTTGGCCATCACCCGGGACACGTGCGCCTTCACCGTCGCCTCGCTCAGAAACAGGTTCTTGCCGATCTGCGCGTTCGACAGCCCCCGCGCCACCTCGGCGAGCACGTCCCGCTCGCGCGGCGTCAGGTCGGACAGCAGCTTCACCGCCTGCTCCGCGCGGTCCGCGACGCGCAGGCCGGTGTAGTGGTCCAGCAGCCGCTTGGTCACCGGCGGCGACAGCATCGCGTCGCCGCGGGCCACCACGCGCATCGCCGAGACCAGGTCGCGCGGCGGGGTGTCCTTCAGCAGGAAGCCGGTGGCACCCAGGCGCAGCGCCTCGAAGATGTACGCGTCCAGGTCGAAGGTGGTGAGCATGACCACCGGCGGCGGGTCGGGGGTGGCCTGGACCCGGCGCAGCGCCTCCAGGCCGTCCACGCGCGGCATCCGGACGTCCATCAGCACCACGTCCGGGCGGTGCGCCGCGAGCGCGTCGATCACCTGGGAGCCGTCCTCGGCCTCGGCCACCACCCGCAGGTCCTCGGCGGACTCCAGGATGGTGCGCAGACCCGCGCGGACCAGGCTCTCGTCGTCGACGAGCAGAATGCGGATCATGCGGCGGGCTCCGGGGCGGGGATCAGGCGGCGGTCGGCGGGGCCGGCGGTGCGGCCGGCGTGGTTCTGGTCATCATCGGCGGCGCAGGCGGCACCGGCCGGATTCTCGGGGTCCTTCTTGAGGTTCCCGGGGTGGGAGCGGGCGGAGGGAGTGACGATCACGCCGTAGTCCGCCTCCTCCTTGGTCCCATTCTCCGGCCAGGGCAGCCAGGCCAGCACCAGGAAGCCGCCGCGCAAGGTCGGACCGGCCTCGAACGAGCCGCCGGCCACCTCGACCCGCTCGCGCAGCCCGGCCAGACCCGAGCCGGCGCCGGGCAGCGAGGTGCCCACGGCCTGCGGCGCCTGGTTCTCCACGCGCACCTCCAGGCCGATGCCCGGGGCGCCGGACAGCCGGACCGCGCTGGCGGCCGAGGCGGCGTGCTTGTGGATGTTGGTCAGCGCCTCCTGGACCACCCGGTAGGCGGCGCGGCCGACCGCCTCGGGCACCTCGGCTTCCAGGCCCAGGCTGCTGTTCGGCACCAGCCGCACCGACACCCCGGCCGCGGCCGAGCGCTCGACCAGCGCGGCGATGTCGGCGAAGCGCGGCTGCGGGGCCAGCGGGGCCGAGGTGTCGCCGCTGGCCAGCACGCCGAGCACGTCGCGCAGGTCCTCCAGCGCCGAGCGCGCGGTCTCCCGGATCAGGCCGGCGGTCTGCCGGGCGGCGGCGGGCTCGGGGCGCTCGGTGATCTCCAGGCCGCCGGCGTGCAGCGCGATCAGCGAGATCCGGTGCGCCAGCACGTCGTGCATCTCGCGGGCGATCCGGGCCCGTTCGGCCAGCCGGGCGGCCTCGGCCCGCGCCTCCTGCTCGGCCTCGGCCCGCTCCGCGCGCTCCTGGAGGGCCACCAGGCGGTCGTGGCGGGCCCCGAAGTAGGCGCCGGACAGCGTCAGGACCAGGACCACCAGCAGGGTCGTCACCAGGTCGCCCAAGGTCACGTCGTGGTTCTGGACGGCGGTCTCGGCCAGGAAGGCGACGTAGGCGACGGCGGTGAGGACCAGCATCCAGCGGTCCCGGCGCTTCACCGCCAGGGCGAAGAGCATCATCGCCAGCGGGACCTGCACCTGGCCGGCGACGCACAGCACCATCGCCACCACGGTCACGCGCTCGGTGTGCGACCGGCGCCACCACAGGGCGACCGTCCCGACCACCGCCAGCGAGGTCTGCCAGAGCGCCATCGCCAGGTCGTGGTGCGAGTACTCGTCCTCCAGCAGGTCCGCCAGCGCCTCCATCAGGGCCAGCGACATCACCGCGAGGTCGCGGGCGCGCGGAAGCCAGGACGGAGATTTCACCCCTTCAGCGTAGGTGTCCCACGGATCGGCGCACGTCCTCCTTTCGTAGGGGAGCGATGGGATCGTGAGCAGCGCGCGCAGTTCCGGCACCACGGCGTGATCGATCTCACCCCGGACGAGTTCGCCGGGGGGATCCTGAATGCCGGAAAGCCATTACTCCTCAGCGCCCGTACGGTGGGACAGACCTATCTGCTGACCGACTGGAAAGAGTTCATGGAGACCACACACGACCGGCAGTGGGCGGCCGACATCCAGGCCCGGTTGGACATCCCGGGGTGCGCCGCAGATGGCGGCTGAGGAGGGCGCGGCGGTCTCGGTGGACGACATCGCCTACGACGCGCTGCTGGAGTGGATCGCGGACGAGGTGGCGCCCTACGTCGGCGAAGGACGCGTGGCGGACTACATACCGGCGCTCGCCAATGTGCCGCCGGACCGCTTCGGGATGGCCCTGGCCACCGTCGACGGCCACCTGTACGGCGTGGGCGACTTCCGGGAGCGCTTCTCGCTGCAAAGCATCTCGAAGGTGTTCACCCTGGCCCTGGTGATGGCCGGGGACGCCGGGGCGCTGCGCGGCCGGGTGGGCGTGGAGCCGTCCGGCAACGCGTTCAACTCGCTGATCCAGCTGGAGTACGAACGCGGTATCCCGCGCAACCCGTTCATCAACGCCGGGGCGCTGGTCGTCACCGACATCCTCCAGACCCAGACCGGCGACGCGGCGGGCGCCGTCCTGGACTTCCTGCGCGCCGAGTCCGACGACCACACGGTCACCATCGACGGCGCGGTGGCCGCCTCCGAAGCCGAGCACGGCGACCTGAACCTGGCCCTGGCCCACTTCATGGCCGCCTACGGCAACATCGAGAACCCGGTGGACCTCACCGCCGAGCACTACTTCCGGCACTGCTCGATCGCCATGAGCTGCGCCGAGACCGCGATGGCGGCGCTGTTCCTGGCCCGGCACGGCGTCCGCACCGACGGCACCCGGCTGCTCCCGGTCCTGGGCGCCAAGCGGGTCAACGCCCTGATGATGACCTGCGGCGCCTACGACGCCGCGGGCGACTTCGCCTTCCGGGTGGGCCTGCCCGGCAAGAGCGGCGTGGGCGGCGGCATCGTCGCCGTGGTCCCGGGCCGCGCGGCGCTGTGCGTGTGGTCGCCGGGACTGGACCCGCACGGGAACTCGGTGGCCGGGGTGGAGGCTCTGGACCGGTTCAGCGCGGCCACCGGCTGGTCGGTGTTCTGACCCCGGCCGGGCGGCGCGCACAGCACGGCGCCGCCGGGCCCTCAAGACCCGGCGGCGCCGCACGAAACCCGTTCCGGGCTTATCCGAACCGGCCGTTCACGTAGTCCGAGGTCCGCTCGTCCTGCGGGTCCTCGAACAGCTGCCGCGTCGGCCCGGCCTCCACGATCCGGCCCGGCGTGTCGTGCGTGGCCAGGAAGAACGCGCAGCTCTGCGAAACGCGCGCGGCCTGCTGCATGTTGTGGGTGACGATCACGATCGTCAGCCGGCCGCGCAGGTCGGCGATGGTCTCCTCGACCCGGCGGGTGGAGGTCGGGTCCAGGGCGGAACAGGGCTCGTCCATCAGCAGCACGTCCGGCTCCACGGCCAGCGAGCGGGCGATGCACAGCCGCTGCTGCTGGCCGCCGGACAGCGCGCCGCCGGGCGCGCGGAGCCGGTTGCGGACCTCGATCCACAGACCGGCCTGGGTCAAGCTGGTCTCCACCAGCTCGTCGCGCCGCGCTTTGCCGGCCCTGATCCCGGCCAGTTTCAGACCGCTGACCACGTTGTCGTAGATGGACATCGCCGGGAACGGGTTCGGGCGCTGGAACACCATGCCCACCCGGGCCCGGACGTCGGCCGGGCGCCGGCCCGGCGAGTAGATGTCGGCGCCGTCCAGCAGCACCTGGCCGGCCAGCTGCGCCGACTTCACCATCTCGTGCATGCGGTTCAGGATCCGCAGATACGTGGACTTCCCGCAGCCCGACGGCCCGATCAGGGCCGTCACCTCGCCGGGCGCCATGGTCAGCGACACCCGCTCCAGCACCTTGTGGTCGCCGAACCAGGCCGACAGGTCGCGGGTCTCCAGGCTGGACAGGCGGCCCACGGCCCCGGCCCCGTCCGGACCCGCGGCCGAGCCGGGGCCGGGCCGAACCGGCGGCAGCTGCTCGGTGGGGGCGTCCGCGGCCGAGGCCGTCGCCACCCCGCCGTGCTCTTCTATCTCGGTCATCGTGGTCCCAGGTTCAGTTGAGGTTCGGCAGCAAGATGGCGGCGTTCTCGTACACGCACCACAGGAGCGCGGCCAGCACCGGCGCCATGGACAGGTAGACGGCGCGCCGGTTCCACACCGCGGTCAGCGCGACCGTCGCGGCCACCGCCAGGGCCAGGGCCAGCGCCCACAGCTGCAACACGGGCCAGGCGTCGGTGTCGGAGGCCAGCGGCTTGTCCAGGTCGCTTTGCGTGCCGCGCTGTCCGGAGCCGTCCGCGGGCTCGCCGTCCAGGTGCGCACCGACATAGACGGCGTGGGTCGGGATCCAGGTCGAGTCGCCGGTGGCCAGCACCAACCGGTTCTTGAAGGGGTCGACGATCGGCTTGGACCCCTGGCCGAAGGCGTTCACGGTGTAGGTGAAGGTGCCCTCGCCGGTGGTGAAGTTGATCTTGTCACCGAGCTGGAGCCCGGTCAGCGCGGCGAACGGCGCGCCGAACGTGCCGTTCCGCCCCATCACCACGCTGACCCCGGGCTGGCCGGGCAGCACGGTGTCCCGGCGGTGCCCGGGCCCCTTGGCCAAGTCGGCGCCGGTGGTGCCCTCGACGACAACCGCCTGGTGCACCCCGATCGCCGGGATGTCCATGATGGCCAGCGGGACCCCGTCCGGCGACGGGCCGACCGGCGCCGTCGCCTGCGCGAGCTCGGCGGCCAGCACCCGATAGAGGTTGGCCTGGCTGTGCTGCTCCTGGAGCCGGGACAATCCGTATGCGTAGCCGGCGAACCCGAGGATGAGTACGGACAGCAGGCTCGCCGCCGTGGCCACCGTCCGCACGATCCGCCGGCCCCGGCCGGCGCGCAGCGTGGCGCGCACAGCGGCGGCCGACTGCCGGGGCCGGGCCGGCTCCGGAGCCGGGGCCTGAGCCGGCTCGGGCGTCACAGTGGCCTGGTTCTCCTCGGGATCCGCCTCCGCGATGCCGATGCCCTCGGTCCCGGCCTCGGTCCCGGCCTCGGGGTCCAGCCCCGGGTCCAGCGACGTGGTGGGCGCGGTCACTGCTTCGGCTCCGAATCCCCCCGGTCCGCGACATTGGCCGCGGCCAATCTCCGGCGGCGCACCAACATGTTGCCGAGCATCGGCGGGATGGTCACCACCGCCAGCAGTTCCAGGGCGGTGAGGCCGGCCATCAGCTTCGGGTCACGGTGCTGCGGCACGTCGGCCACCACCTGCGTGGCTCCTCCGCTGGACCCGCCGCTGTCCCCGCCGCTGGAGTCGTCGAGGCTCTGCCCGGTGACCGGGTCGATCCCGCCGGCCCCACCGCCGGTGGTGCCGCCCGTCGTCCCGCCGGCCGCGCCTCCGGTGGTCCCGCCGGTACCGCCGGCGGTCCCGCCGTTCGACCCCGAACCGCCGTTGGATCCGCCGGACGTCCCGCCGGACGTGGAGTGGCCGCCGGTGGTGCTGCCCTTCTTGCCGCCCGACGAACCGCCGGAGGAACCGCCGGTCGACCCGCCGCCGGAGGTGCCGCCGCCGACGGTGCAGTTGAGCGCCGTGCCGGCCTTGTCACAAGGGCTCGGCTGCGGCGCGTCGGCCAGCACCGTCAGCTGGCCGGAGGCGTTGAAGGTCGGGTTCGGGCAGTTGGACAGGGTGTTGGGATCCACGCCGGACTGCTGCCCGGGGATGTGCGAAACCTGGAGCATCCCGCCCTTCACCAGGTTCCGCGGGATCGGCGAGTACCCGAGTTGGTCGGCTTCGGCCTGCCCGCCGCACAGAATGTAGGAGGCGTATTTCGACAGCGCGGCGCCGTGGTCGTCGCTCGCCCTGGGCAACGCCGGCAGCGTCCCGGTATCGCGGGGCACGATGATGTAGCTGTAGCTGGAGATCGGGTAGGACCGCGGGTCCGTCATCGTGTAGACGCCGTCGAGGTTCTGCTGCAGGTAGTTCGGATCGCTCGGCGGGGTGTTGTCGTCCACGCCGCGAATCTTCGCCGCGGTCAGCGCGATGGCGACGTTCGACGCGGTCGGGACGGTGTAGTACCCGGCGGGGTTCAGTACCTTGACGACCGGCCAGTTGTTCAGCTTGGCGTAGGCGTACTCGTCGTAGCCGATCGCGCCCTCGCCCTGCGGGGACATGATGAAGCTCGCCACCACGTCCGAACCGTTCTCGGAGTGCATGTTGCTGGTCGGCGGGGTCGGGAAGAACTCCGTGTAGTCACCGCACGTGACCCCGTTGATCGCCATACAGTACGCGTCCCACTGGGCCGCGTGCGTGTGCTCCATGTAGCGGGTCCACTGCGCGGTCGCGCCGGAACCGTCGGAGCGCACCACCGGGGTGATCGGCTCGTGCGGCAGGTTGCCGGGGTAGTCGGCCTTGATCCGCGGGTCGTCCCACATGGTGATCTGGTTGGTGAAGATGCCGACCAGCACGTCGGGCGACAGGCGCAGGTTGGTGACCTGCTTGCCGCCGATCTTCAGGTTGTACATGAAGGTGGTGCCGCCGGCGGTCACCGGAACGTAGGAGTAGCGCCAGGCCGGGTTCTCGATGTTGCCCTGGCCGCCGGCATGGCCGCCCACGCTCACGCCCTGGTCCGGCGTCGTCCGGAACGGCACGTCCGAGGCGGTGAAGTCGTCCAGGCCGTTGATCCAGTCCTGACGGCCGGCGGCCGAGCCGTTGGACGCGAAGTTGATGTTGATGCCCTGCGGCAGGATGTCGCGGCGCCACTGGTCCAGTGCCGGACCGCTCCAGGAGGAGCCGGAGCCGCTCAGGGCGGTGGCCGCGTGCGCCGGGGTGGCCGGGGTGAGCGCGGCGGCCAGGGCCGCGGTCACGGCCAGGCCGCAGGCGAGCCAGACCGGGGTTCGATGTCTGAGGATACGGGCTATTTTCACGAGGCTGGCTCCGGTTCCGGATGGATGACGGCCGCGGCGGTGGGCGCGGGGCGGACGGCCGGCGGCCGCGGCGCGGCGGCGGACGGCCCCGCGCCGCGGATCCGCTCGCGGGTCATCTGCCGGCGGCGGCGCCGCGACAACTCGCCGGGCCGCCGGCCGCCGGCGATGCGCGCGGCGACGAACAGGATCATGACGATGGCCATCAGCGTCAGCGCGCCGCCGAAGGCCCGGACCTTCATGTCCGCCTGGGGATAACGGACGTAGTTCCACACGTAGAGCGGCAGGCTGACCTGCTGTCCGCTGAACGGGTTCGCGTTCTTGCCGGAGGTGAACCCGGCCGTGAGCAGGACCGGCGAGGTCTCGCCCACCGCGCGGGCCATGCCGAGCAGGATCGCGGTGGTCAGACCGGAGCGGGCGGTGGGCAGCACCACGTTCCACACCGTGCGCCACTGACTGCCGCCCAGGGCGTAGGAGGCCTCGCGCAAGGTGTTGGGCACGATCCGGATCACCACTTCGGAGGCGCGGGTGACGATCGGCATCATCATCACGGTCAGCGCCAGCGAGGCGGCGAAGCCGCTGCGGTCGTAGCCCAGGGCCAGGATCACCGAGCCGAGCACGAACAGCCCGGCCACGATCGAGGGCAGCGCGGTCATCGCGGTGATCACGGTCCGCACCGGCCGCGCCAGCCGTCCGCCGATCTCGGACATGAACACCGCGGCGGCGATGCCCAGCGGCACCGCGAACAGGGTCGCCAGACCCAGCTGCTCCAGCGAACCGATCATCGCGTGCAGCACGCCGCCGCTGTTCAGGCCGTCCAGCGGTCCGGTCTTCTGCATGTCGGTGGTCAGGAAGTTGCCGTGGCTCACGGCCTTCTCGCCGCGCCACCACACATAGCCGACCAGGTCGACGAGCACCGCCAGCACGAAGATCCCGGCGCCGGTGAACAGCGCCGCGGCGATCTTCTCCCGGACGTGGCGGACCTCCCACTGGGTGCGGGCGATTCCCCAGTAGAAGAACAGGAAGGCCACGTACCAGCACAGCCAGAAGCCCAGTGCCCCGGACCACGGCATGATCCGCTCGTACACCAGCCACACCAGCCCGAGCGCGCCCACCGCGGCCCCGGCCAGGGTGCCGACGTCGGCGGCGGTGACCGAGCCGGGACGCACCCGGACCTGCCCGGAGTCCGCGTCCAGGTACGCGGTGCCACCCCCGGTCGCACCACCGGACGCGGCGGTATCGATGAGTGTCATGACGGCGTCAGACCCCTTACTCGTTGGTCGCGGCGCCGGAGCGCGATCGGGAGATGATCGCGGAGGCGACCATGTTGACCAGCAGCGTGATCGCGAACAGCACGAGTCCGGCGGCCATCAGCGCCGACAGCGCCACCTTGTCCGACTCCCCGTAGCGCAACGCGATCAGCGAGGAGATGGAGTTGCCGCCGGCCTGCAATGGGTGCGAGGTGACCGCGAAGACCGGCGAGATGATCAGCGCGACCGCGATGGTCTCGCCCATCGCCCGGCCGAACCCCAGCATCACCGCGCCGATCATCCCGCCCCGGCCGAACGGCAGCACGACGGTCCGCACCATCCCCCACCGGGTGGAGCCCAGCGCGTAGGCGCCCTCCCGTTCCCCGGTCGGGGCCTGGGAGAACACCTCCCGCGACAGCGAGCAGACGACCGGGATGATCATGAGCGCCACCACGACGCCGGCGATGAACGCCGACTGGGTGTAGGACGTGGCGATCTCGGGGTTGCGCACCTTGAGGAACGGCAGCACGCCGCCCAGATGCGTGGACAGCCACCGCTCGAACCCGATGATCCGCGGCGTGAGGAAGACCAGCCCCCACAGCCCGTAGACGATGCTCGGCACCGCCGCCATCAGGTCGACCAGCGAGATCAGGGTCCGGCGAAGCCCGGAAGGGGCGTACTCGGAGATCCACAGCGCCGCGGACAACGCCACCGGCACCGCGATCAGCAGCGCGATCACCGCGATGATGATGCCGTCCGGCAGGACCGCGCCGACGCCGAACCGCGCCGCCTCGGTCTGCCACCGCTGCTCGGTCAGGAACGACCAGCCCGTGATGCGCAGCGCCTGCGCGCCCCGGATGATCAGGAAAAGGGCGATCAGCCCCATGATGGCGAACACGGACAGCCCGGCCGAGCGGAAGAGCACCCGGAAGATCCGGTCGCCGCGCGACACCCCGGGGATGATCTTGATCGGGGTGTCGCCGCCCGGGGCGGGCGCCGCCGCCGGGCCGGGGCCCGTCGGCGGCGTCGGCCCGAACAGGTCCTCGGCCAGTCCCACGCCGGCGTCGATGGTACTCACCGGCTCACCGCCCGAAGCGCCGCTTGGCCTGCGGCCACAGCGCCCGAAGCTTGGTGCTCACGCCGCCGGAGGACAGGACGAGCGCCGCGGGACCGGCGGCCACCAGGACCAGGCCGATGATCAGCAGGATCGGCAGGATCAGCCGGCCGATCCCGGCGGTGTCAGCGCTCGCTTTTCCGACCGCCGCGGCCGTTGTGGAGCCACTGAGGTTATGGGTGGGACCGCTGCTCCCAGCGGGTCCGGCCGCACCCTTGCTGGAGGAGCCGGACGAGCCGTTCGCCCCGTCACCGCCGTTCGCCCCGCCGTTGCCGCCCAGTGTGCTGGTGCTGTAGGACACCGACGCCGTGCCGTTCTTGGTGACGGTGACCGGGGTGACCACCTCGTTGCCGGAGGTGGTGGGCTTCCCGGTGACCGGACCGGTGGCGGTCACGGTGACGGGTCCGCCGGGCCCCGCGCCGGCCCGGATCTTGGCGATCGCCGCACCGGCCTGGCCCAACTGGGCCGGGGAGTCGCCGACGTAGCCGGGCGCGAGCTGCCCGGGCTGGTTGCCCGGCAACTGGCCGCTGCGGGTGTCGGTGGCGGCGGACAGGAAGTCGGCGATGCTGCCGGCCTTGGCCGAGGAGACCCCGGAGGTCGGGGCCATCGCGTAGTTCGGGACGGTCAGCGGATAGGCGGCGGTGTCACCGGAGTAGCCGCTGTGCGACGAGCCCCAGGGCAGCGACTGGGTGCCGGTCTTGGGGTCAGTGACGTAGTCCAGGGCGGCCGAGGCCATGCTGGGAGCGGTCGGCGCCACATACGCGCCGGCGCCGTTGGCGATCGCCGCGGTCGGCAGGCTGAACGCGGCCGCGCGGCCGGTGTCCATGATCGCCATCACGGTTCGGGAACCGACGGTCTGCGCGGCGCACTTGTCGTTCTGGCCCGACTGCGTGTCGAACTGCCAGCTGATACAACTCGGCGTCGCCTGCAGCATGTGCCGAGCGACATCGTCGAGCCCGGACTGGATCGGGTTCCACTGGAACCCCTGCATCTTCGGCCCGAACCGGTCGATCGACGTGGGACTGGTGCCGAAGGGCAGGCCGCTTTGAAGGTTGTTCGGAGGGCCGCTGCCGTCCTGCGGGACGAAGGTGCTGATCGGGTAGGGATAGACCGAGGACTTGTAGAAGGTGTTGACGTGCATGCCCCACTGGTCGGGAGTGCCGCTCAAGAAAGCCTTGGCGTCGGGGTCGGACGCGATCCACGACGTCAGTTCGGTCACCAGGTCGCTGCTGCCGCCCATGACGATCGGAATGTTGTCGAGCCCGTTGCCCGCCGTCGAGCAGTTCGGCCAGAAGACGCCCCCGGTCGCCGGATTCAGGGCCTGGAACTCGGGGTCACTGAAAATGCACGTCGGATTGCCCGTCACCGACGGGATGTCGCTCTTGGCACCCGCGTAGTGATAGACGTCATAGGACTGCGTCAAGAGCTTGGCGAGCAGCCGCGCGTTGAGCTTCATACCGGTGATGGGCAGACGCGTGCCGGGGTTGTCGATGAAGAACGTGACAGCGATACCGGTGCTGCCCACAGGCACGTAAGTGTATGGATTCTTACTGGTCGCGGCTGGATCCGCGGGCAGAGACGTGAATGCCATATCGGCACCGGACCTGCCCTGCAGGAAGTCGCTGCGCGCCTCCGGCTCGGTGAGATCGCTGCTGTACTGGAGGCTGACGGGGTCGGCCGAGTTCAGGCAGGCACCCACCGTCCACTGCGCCAGGGCGCGGTCGAGCATCGGCTGGCCCTCGGCGGACACGCCGGCCACGTTCGCCGCGCAAGCGCCGGCGACGGGAGCGAACGACATCGGGATGACCACGTGGTTCTTCCACGCACACGTCTCGCCGTCCCCGAACCCGTTGCCGTCGGTCAGCCACAGGCCGGAGCCGGTCGCCATCCGCCCCCCGGTGCGGTCCTGCCCGTGGTCGGCGCAGTTCGGCGGGCCGTCGAGCCCGGTGGCGTCCCCGCCATAGTTCGGTTCGACGACGAGCGAGCACTGATGGGTCGAGTCGCACCCCAGCGTCGGGCTCTGGTTCGCCGTGTAGACCTCGATGTCGGCGCTGCCGGTGCCATCGGCGTGGGTGACGGACGCTATCTCGTTGTTGGGGAAATCAGGGACCTGCAGGCCGGCGGAAGCGCTCGGCTGCTGAAAACCCGCGGCGGCGCTCTGGCCGTAATGGGAGGACCCATAGCAATCAGTGATCTGCGGATTCACCCCGCGGCACTCGTAGACGACGACGGGGTACAGCAGAGTCGTCCAGGACGCGCCGCCGACTGTCACGAAATTGCCGCTGCTGGGGGTGAACCCGGTCCAGGAGACGTGAACGATCTGGTCGACGAGATTCGTCGTCTGGGCGACGCTCACCGTGCCGTTGGCACCGTATGTCTGCGTCGCCGGGATCCACACCGCGGGTCCTTGGACGGTCGTGGACGAGGAGTCCGCGTGGGCGGTGGCGATGGTGTGCGCACCCGGAGGCAGCAGAACCAAGGCCGTCATGAATGCGACCGTCCAGGCCAGGACGGCCGCGCTGTAGGCGCGCAGACCTCTGCGGCGCCGGGCGGCTCCCGCTTCACGGGGCGACATGGACAGACCTCCGAGATCGAAAATCAGGGGACGCATACATTCGCGCGCTCGCGCGCGACGAGAAGCCGACCGCGACGCGGCCAAGGCGGAAACGGTGCCCGGCCATGAAACGACGCCGGGACCGGCCCGGCGTCGAGTTCGTGCGTGGCACCGCTGTGACAGTGATCAGTGCGCCGGGGTGAAGGTGGTGCTCAGGGCGCCGACGGCCTGGTTGGCGGTGAAGAAGGTGGTGCCCAGCGCCTGGTCCAGGTAGGCGGCGCCGTCAGCCGGGATGGCCGCGTCGCCGGTCAGGGTCTCCGGCGTGGCGCCGATGGCGCTGATCACCGTGTCGTCACCGTAGGCGAACAGGTTCACCGGGGTGGTGCCGCCGTCGGGAACCGCGGACACCTCCTGGTTGCGACCGCTGAGCGAGACCTGGTGGAAGCAGACGATCTTGCCGGTCAGGGCGTCCGCGAAGGCGATACCGCCGCCGAGCGTGACACTGCCGTAGTAACGCGGAAGAACAGCGTTGCCGCCGGTGACCGGGAAGGTCGCGGTGGCGCCGGTGGCGCGGTCGTAGCTGCCGGTCGCGGTCGGCAGCGGCACCGCCGCGATGCCGGACTGTAGCGCGGAGGTCAGGAAGGCGTTGGAGGCGGTCAAGGCGACCGAGCCCGACGCCGGGGTGCCGGTCGCGCTGGCCGACGGCAGGGCGATGGCGGTCGCGGCGAGCGCGGCGGCGGCGGCCAGCGTACGCACGGCGGTGCGGTTCATGAGGACTCCTTGGAAGGTCAGGGCTAGAGGGCGGACAGATAGAGAAGGAGCAAGGGCCGGGCCCGTCGGGTCGTCCTTGGACGTCCCGACGGGCCCGGCCGTGTGCAAAGGGGTCACCGTGATCTGACGATCAGCGGTGCTCCGACCGGCTGGACGTCAGTTACCGGCGGTCAGGGTGCCGCAGGCGTTGCCCAGGCTCTGGAAGCCGTAGCTGGTGATCAGGCTGGCGGCGTTGGTGCACAGCCAGCCGTTGTTGGAGGAGCGGTCCAGCAGGGCCTTCAGGCGCGGGCCCTCGGTGGCGTCGGCCCAGTCGGACTGACGGACGACGTGGTAGACCTCGCGGGTGTAGGTCAGGGACAGGTTCGAGTTCCACACCTTGTTCACGGTGTCGATCTGGTTGACGCCGTCGATGGAGCGGTTGGCGTCCAGGACGCCGGGCTCGTCGGTGCCGCTGCCCTTGCCGTCGTAGACCTGGCCCACGTAGTGGGACAGCGAGTAGGGGTAGATGGCGTTGACGTCACCGGCGAACGCCGCGTCGGTGCCCTCGTTCTCCTCCGGCGTGGCGGCGTTCCAGCAGGACTGCGGGGCGGTGACGCCGATCGCGGCCAGGAAGAACGACCGGGTGCCCGAGCTGGCCTGCGGCACGAACACGTCGATGTTCGCGTTCGGGCCGGTGTAGCCGGCGACGTCGCTGATCTGGCTCCAGTTGGTGATGGTGCAGTTGTAGATCGCCGTCAGGTCCGAGCTGGTCAGGTTCGACGGCGCGTTGCCACCGGTGTAGGCGGACCAGCCCACCGCGTCCTGCGCGAACGGGATGAACCAGTCGGCGCTGCTGCCGGAGTTCGGACCCCGCGAGGACCGCGCGATGTCCAGGGTGGTGTTGGTGTTGCCGTTCAGGGTGCTGATCCCCGAGCCCGAGCCGTTGGGCCGGGCGATCGTGCTCGCGCCGGACTTCGGCGTGATGTTGCCGGCCGGAGTGGCGTTCCAGCTGTAGTACTTCGAGGCCGGGCTGGTGGCGTTGTAGGCGGCCGACAGACCGTTGTCGAAGGCCTGGATGGTGTCCGAGCCGGCCGACACGATGTCGGTGGCGGCCGGGGTGGTGCCCGCCGGCGGGTCGGCCAGCGCGGCGCCGTTCGACGCCACGGTGGCGCCGAGGACGGCCGCGGCGACCGCCGAGGTGATCGCGAGCTTGCGGGTGACAGAGCGCATTGCATTTCCTCCTGCAAGGGGGACTGGTCCTTGCGGGAATGAGACTCGCCGACCGGCGCCCGGACGACCAGAGGGCACGGTCCGTGCGGCCCGCGGGCGAATCGGCCTCGGACCGCACAGATGTGCTGCTCCAGGGGTGTGTGAGAGCTCTGAAACAGAGTCCGGCATAACCCGGTGTGCTTCCGGCAGTGGCGCTTCGGTGCCGTCTTCGGAGCCTCGCGTTCACCTGAGACGGCGGGCGATCAGTTGCCGGCGGTGATGGTGCCGCAGGCCTTGCCCAGGCTCTGGAAGCCGTAGCTGGTGATCAGGCTGGCGGCGTTGGTGCACAGCCAGCCGGAGGATCTGCCGCCGCCGGTCCGGCAACGCCCGCCAACGCCAGCACGGCGCCGCCGGTCAACGCCGCGGCGAGCACCAATCTATGCATTACAGCACGCATCAAGTCATCCTCCGATGAATCGGGAAGTGCGTACCGCCACCCTCCTCGCGCAAGACGTTGCGCCACAGTCGTCTCACCGACCGTTCGCCTCGTGTTCGCGCCCGCAGAACGCAAAAAAGCGCAGGCCACATCGCCGCACCGACCCAGGCATCGCAGTGTGCTGCCACGCCGATTGCTTCCGGCAGTAGCGTCCAGGGACCGTCCCGGACGCCCCGCGTTCACCGTAATCGGCGGGCGAAGCCCGATAACGCGCTGACGAAGCCGGATGCTCCGCCTCGGCACTGGTCCGGGCGCAGGTAGCCCCGTGCGCTGCGGGCCACCACCACGCCGCCGTTCGCCGCCACGCCGACCGCGCCGGCCGGGCCGGCGGCGGCCAGGCGGCTCCCGGCCGCGCCGCGGGTGCCGGGTGCGGCACGGCTGCCGGCGGCACGCGCGGCGCCGCCGGTGGGGCGTGCGGCGCCACCGCCCCCGACGCTGCGCGCCGGCAGTGTCGCCGTCCACCACCA
Source organism: Catenulispora pinisilvae (assembly GCF_015356865.1). Classification (GTDB taxonomy): domain Bacteria; phylum Actinomycetota; class Actinomycetes; order Streptomycetales; family Catenulisporaceae; genus Catenulispora; species Catenulispora pinisilvae. The sequence goes on along the minus strand of NZ_JAAFZA010000055.1, from coordinate 8,352 downwards.
ATCCGGCCCGTCGCCGTCGCGCGCCAGGCGGATGCTGAGCACGGCGCGGTCGGCGACCAGTTCGCGCCAGGCCGCGGCCAGCGCCTCGTCGGTGCGGTAAGCGCTTGCCGAGCGGGCCAGCGGACGGCCGTTGGCCGCCAGTAAGACCCAGGTCAGCTCGCCGTCCCCGGCCGTGCGGACCATCAGGCTGGCCGGCATCTCAGGCGTCTGCGGCCAGCAGCGCCAGGAACTTGGCCACCGCTATCTGGCACGTCGCGTACCGTTCGTAGGAGCGGACCGACCTGGCCAGCGCCGTTCCGCTCGGCGACTGGAGCACCCAGGTCCAGCCGGCTCCGTCCTTCACATGGCTGATGCGCGCCGACAGGGTCGGCGCGTCCCGTCTTAAGCGTGAGTACGCCCGGCGGGCTTCGTCGATCCCCGAGTAGGCCGCGGCCGAGACGGCCACGATGCGGCCGTTGCTCGCCTTGGCCCGCCACCGGTATCGCCCGTTGTCGGCCCGGTCCACCAGCACGCGTCCGCTCTCGTCCCGCACAGTGTCCACGGCATTCCGCCCAACACTCGAGCTCCAGTTTGAAGCTGTCTCGAGCGATCAATCTAGGCGCGTGGGACAGACAGCGAGTCGGGAAACGTCCGACCAGGGACATATGTTCGCCAACCCGTTGCGCCTTAGTCGCCTACGAGGCGTGATCACCTGTCAGAGCACTGATTTTCGGGTGAGGGGCGCGGCGGCCCGGCACCCCTGTCAACCGGTTCAGCAAACCCGGCGCCACCGGCTGTTCCTCCGCGCTCCACCGGGGGCGTCGTGGACACCGAGCGGGGTCGGGCGGGCGCGGTCCGCGACCGGTCTGGGGGTACCGGTCGGGAGCTGCCAGATCGGCGGGCGGGCCCGGTTCTCACGCCTTTCGGTTCCGCTTAACATCGACATCTAGTCTGGGTTGCTTCCACGGACCGCCCCCCTTAGATCGGAGACACAAGTGCGGATCACGGTGATCGGCACCGGGTACCTCGGTGTCACCCACGCCGCCTGCATGGCCGAACTCGGATTCGAGGTCATGGGCCTGGATGTGGACGTGGAGAAGGTCGCCGCGCTGGCCGACGGCCGCGTCCCCTTCTACGAGCCCGGGCTGCAAGAGCTGATGCGCGAGCAGATCGCGGCCGGCCGGCTGTCCTTCACCACCGACTACGCCGAACTGGCCGCGTGGGCCGGCGACGGCGCGGTGCACTTCGTCTCGGTGGGCACGCCGCAGAAGAAGGGCGAGTACGCCGCCGACATGACCTATGTCGACGCCGCCTTCGAGAGCATCGCCCGGGCCATCGCGCACCAGGGCCGCTCGCTGGTGGTCGGCAAGTCGACGGTCCCGGTCGGCACCGCCGCCCGGATCGCCGACCGGTTGGCGGAGCTGGCGCCGAACGCCGAGGTGGCGTGGAACCCCGAGTTCCTGCGCGAGGGCTACGCGGTGCAGGACACGCTGCACCCGGACCGGCTGGTGATCGGCGTGCGGTCCGAGCAGGCCGAGGCGGATCTGCGCCATTTGTACGCCCGGCTGCTGGCGGAGAAGGTGCCGCTGGTCGTCACCGACTTCCCGACCGCCGAGCTGGTCAAGGTGTCCGCGAACTCCTTCCTCGCGGTCAAGATCTCCTTCATCAACGCCATGGCCGAGGTGTGCGAGGCGGCCGGCGCCGACGTCATGCAGCTGTCCCAGGCGCTGTCCTACGACCCGCGGATCGGTGGCCGCTTCCTGGTGCCCGGACTCGGCTTCGGCGGCGGCTGCCTGCCCAAGGACATCCGGGCGTTCATGGCCCGGGCCGGGGAGCTGGGCGTGGACCAGGCGCTGGCCTTCCTGAAGGAGGTCGACGCCATCAACATGCGGCGCCGGGCCCGGACCGTGGACCTGGCCCGGGAGCAGTGTGACGGCTCGCTGCTCGGCAAGCGGGTCGCGGTGTGGGGCGCGGCGTTCAAGCCGGAGTCCGACGACATCCGCGACTCCCCCGCGCTGAACGTCGCGGCGTCGATACACCTGCAGGGCGCGCAGGTCACGGTCTACGACCCGAAGGCCACCGACAACGCCCGCAAGATGTTCCCGACCCTGTCCTACGCCGACTCGGCGCTGGAGGCCGCGGACCAGGCGGACGTGATCCTGCACCTGACAGAGTGGAAGGAATTCCGCGAGCTGGACCCGGCGGCGGTCGGCGGCCTGGTGCGGAGCACCCGCATCATCGACGGCCGCAACGCGCTGGACGCGGCGGCCTGGCGGGCCGCGGGCTGGACCTACCGGGCCCTCGGACGGCCCTGACCAGCCGGGGAATCTCTGCTAGCCGAACACGGGCGGGCGCCGCCAGGCGACCCGCCCATCTTTACAGCTCTTTCACCGTCATCCCGCCAGACAAGACATCCGGGCATTCCCACTACCGCTCGGGGAAACTTACCCGCCGTAACATTGGAGTACGGGCAACGACACTTCTCACTACAGGGCGGGTTTCCCATGACCAAGCAGGTTGAGAAGGTAGACCGGGTCATCATCCGTTTCGCCGGGGACTCCGGCGACGGCATGCAGCTCACCGGTGACCGGTTCACCTCCGAGACCGCGGCGTTCGGCAACGACCTGTCGACGCTGCCCGACTTCCCCGCGGAGATCCGCGCCCCCGCCGGGACCCTGCCCGGCGTGTCGGCGTTCCAGCTGCACTTCGCCGACCACGACATCCTCACCCCCGGCGACGCGCCGGACGTGCTGGTGGCGATGAACCCGGCGGCGCTGAAAGCGAACCTCAAGGACGTCCCGCGCGGCGGCACGGTCATCGTCAACACCGACGAGTTCACGCCGCGGGCCCTGACCAAGGTCGGCTATGCCGCCGACCCGCTGGAAGACGGTTCGCTGGACGGCTACAAGGTGCACAGGGTCGCGCTGACCACGCAGACGGTGAAGGTGCTGGAGGGTTTCGACATCTCCCGCAAGGACGCCGAGCGCGCGAAGAACATGTACTCGCTCGGCCTGCTGTCCTGGCTCTACCACCGGCCGACCGAGGCCACGGTGACTTTCCTGGAGAAGAAGTTCGCCAAGAAACCGACGATAGCGGCCGCGAACGTGGCGGCCTTCCGGGCCGGGTGGAACTACGGGGAGACCACCGAGGACTTCGTCGTCTCCTACGAGATCGCGCCGGCCCCGATGCCCCAGGGCACGTACCGGAACATCCACGGCAACCTCGCACTGGCGTACGGCCTGATCGCCGCCGGCCACCAGAGCGGCCTGCCGCTGTTCCTCGGCGCGTACCCGATCACCCCGGCCTCGGACATCCTGCACGAGCTGAGCAAGCACAAGAACCACGGCGTGCGGACCTTCCAGGCCGAGGACGAGATCGCCGGCATCGGCGCGGCCCTGGGCGCCAGCTTCGGCGGCGCGCTCGGGGTGACCACCACCTCCGGCCCCGGCATCGCGCTCAAGGGCGAGACCATCGGCCTGGCCGTGAGCCTGGAGCTGCCGCTGGTGATCTGCGACATCCAGCGCGGCGGTCCGAGCACCGGGCTGCCGACCAAGACCGAGCAGTCCGACCTGTTGCTGGCCATGTTCGGGCGCAACGGCGAGGCGCCGGTGCCGATCGTGGCCCCGCGTTCCCCCGCCGACTGCTTCGACGCCGCCCTGGAGGCGGTCCGGATCGCCGTCACCTACCGCACCCCGGTGTTCCTGCTCTCCGACGGCTACCTGGCCAACGGCTCCGAGCCCTGGCACATCCCGGACGTCGCCGACCTGCCGGAGATCGCCCCGAACTTCGCTGCCGGCCCGAACAAGGTGCACGAGGACGGCAGCGAGGAGTTCTGGCCGTTCCTGCGCGACCCGGAGACGCTGGCCCGGCCCTGGGCCATCCCCGGCACCGCCGGCCTGGAGCACCGGATCGGCGGCATCGAGAAGCAGGACGGCACCGGCAACATCTCCTACGACCCGGCGAACCACGACCTGATGGTCCGCACCCGCGCGGCCAAGGTCGCCGGGATCGCCATCCCCGACCTGGAGGTCGACGACCCCTCGGGCGAGGCGAAGATCCTGGTCCTGGGCTGGGGCTCGACCTACGGCCCGATCCAGGCCGCGTGCCGCCAGGTCCGCCGGGGCGGGCAACAGGTCGCGCACGCCCACTTGCGGCACTTGAACCCCTTCCCGGCCAATCTCGGGCGCATACTGAAGGAGTACGACAGAGTGCTCATCCCCGAGATGAACCTCGGGCAGCTCTCCATGCTCATCCGCGCCCGCTACCTCGTGGACGCGGTCGGCTACAACCAGGTGCGCGGTCTGCCGTTCAAGGCGGCCGAGCTGGCCGAAGTGATCAAGAACCTGATCGAGTCGGACGCGGTTGCCAAGGTGGGGGTCTGAACAACATGCCTGAACTGCTCAAGCTGACGACCAAGGACTTCAAGACCGACCAGGAAGTGCGCTGGTGCCCCGGCTGCGGGGACTACGCGATCCTGGCGGCGGTCCAGGGCTTCATGCCGTCCCTGGGCATCGCCCGCGAGGACATCGTGTTCGTCTCCGGGATCGGCTGCTCCTCCCGCTTCCCGTACTACATGAACACCTACGGGCTGCACTCCATCCACGGCCGCGCCCCGGCGATCGCCACCGGTCTGGCCGCCTCCCGGCCGGACCTGTCGGTCTGGGTGGTCACCGGCGACGGCGACGCCCTGTCGATCGGCGGCAACCACCTGATCCACGCCCTGCGCCGGAACGTCAACCTGAAGATCCTGCTGTTCAACAACCGGATCTACGGACTGACCAAGGGCCAGTACTCGCCGACCTCCGAACTGGGCAAGATCACCAAGAGCACCCCGTACGGATCGCTGGACGCCCCGTTCAACCCGGTTTCGCTGGCCCTGGGCGCCGAGGCGACGTTCGTGGCCCGGACCATCGACTCCGACCGCAAGCACCTGACCTCGGTGCTCCAGGCCGCCGCCGAGCACCAGGGCACGGCGCTGATCGAGATCTACCAGAACTGCAACATCTTCAACGACGGCGCCTTCGAGAACCTGAAGGACAACAGCGTCCGGGACCGGCACCTGATCCGGCTGGAGCACGGCCAGCCGATCGCCTTCGGCGCCGAGGACGAGCGGTACGGGATCGTGCGGATGCCCGACGCCACCTTGAAGGTGGTGCCGCTGGAGCAGGCCGGGGACTCGGTGCTGATCCACGACGCCCACGCCCCGGAGCCGGACCTGGCCTTCGCCCTGTCCCGGCTGCCCGACCCGGCCACGCTCTCCCCGACCCCGATCGGCGTCTTCCGGGACGTCACCCGGCCGACCTACGACCAGCTGATGGCCGACCAGTTGGACGACGCGGCCCGCAAGCTCGGCTCGGGCAAGCTGGCCGAACTGCTCACCGGGTCCGACACGTGGACGATCTCGTGAGAGGTCGGACACTCCCCCGTTCGGCCCCGCCCGGGCGATGAGTTCGACGGCCATGCGACAGTCCTGGTCGCAAACGTACCGCTCATGATCGAGGACGCCCCTCCCGCTCGCGGGCAGGGGCGTTCTCGCACGTGCAAACGAAATGCAAACGCCCTCAGGTTGGATGATCTGATCTCCAGGGTGATAGGACAGACCTTCGGCATGGGCATAGGGACCATGTTGGACCTTTGGATCCCGCCGAAACGAGGCAGCAAGCGATGAGCAGTACCAGCACGGCCGGGCGGAAGCCGGCCGGCGCGGGGGCGAAGTCGGTACCGGTCGCCGCGCCCGGGGCTCTGGCCCCGGACGTCAACCTCCCCGAAAGCCTGAGCTACCGGGTCAAGAAGCGGCTGCTCGGCCAGCCGCTGGTGAACGACCAGCTGCACGGCGAGAAGCTGTCGAACCCGGTCGCGCTCGGCGTCCTGGCGCCGGACTGCGTGTCCTCCTCGGCGTACGGCACCGAGCAGATGCTGACCCAGCTCGTGCCGTACTTCGGCACCGTGGGCTTCATGCTGGTCATGCCGGTCACCGGGGTGATCCTGGGCCTGCTGCTCCTGCTGACCCTGTGCTACCGGGACGTCGTCCGGCACTACACCAAGGCCGGCGGCGCGTACGTGGTGGCGCGCGAGAACTTCGGGCAGAAGGTCGCCCAGATCGCCGCGGTCGCCCTGCTCATCGACTACATCGTGACGGTGGCGGTGCAGATCGCCGCCGGGACGGACGCGATCGCGTCCTGGATGACCTTCACCTTCCAGGTCAACATCGACACCTGGAAGATCTACATCTCGGTCTTCGTGATCATCCTGCTGTGCTTCGGCAACCTGCGCGGCATCCGCGAGGCCGGGCGCTCGTTCGCGGTCCCGGCCTACTTCTACATCCTGATGGCCGGCACGACGGTGCTGCTGGGCCTGATCAAGCTGGCCACCACCGGCCTGCCGCAGGCGGTCAGCCTGCACGACCAGGCCGGCGGCGCGCTGCGGCTCGGCGGCTACACCGGGACCCTGTTCCAGTTCACCGCGATCCTGTGGATCCTGAAGGGCTTCGCCAACGGCGGCTCCTCGCTGACCGGCCTGGAGGCCATCTCCAACGGCGTGTCGGTGTTCAAGAAGCCGGCCGGCAAGAACGCCGCCAAGACGATGATCTTCATGTCCTCGGCGCTGGGCTCGCTGGTGCTGGGCATCTCGATCCTGGCCTGGCAGCTGAAGACCAACCCCTACGGCAGCGGCAACCCGACCGTGCTGGCCCAGATCACCAAGATCACCTGGGGCGGCCACGGCTTCGGCACGGTGATGCTGACCCTGGTACAGCTGTCCACCGCGCTGATCCTCTATACCGGCGGCAACACCTCGTTCAACGGGTTCCCGTTCCTGACCTCGTTCGTCGCCGAGGACAACTTCCTGCCCCGGCAGTTCCTGGTCCGCGGGCACCGGTTGTCGTTCTCCAACGGCATCATCGTGCTCACGATCTTGTCGCTGGCGCTGCTCATCGGCACCGGCGGCGACCTGACATCGCTGGTCGCCCTGTACGCGATCGGTGTGTTCACCGGCTTCGTGATGGCCTCGGCGGGTCTGTTCAAGTACCACTGGGCGCGCAACGAGCCGTACCGCTGGTGGAAGCTGTTCGTGGCCGGGTCGGCCTGTGTGATGTCGTTCGCGGTCGTGGTGATCTTCGCGACGGTGAAGTTCACCGAGGGCGCCTGGATGGTCGTCATCGTCTTCCCGCCGGCGGTGTTCGGCCTGATCCAGCTGAACAAGCGCTACCGCCGCGAGGCCGAGGCGCTGGCCAAGGCGCCGGCCTCGGCGGACCTGCCGATGCGGACCCAGACCTCGATCCTGGTCCTGGTGGACTCGGTCGACCTCGCGGTGATCAAGACCCTGCGCTACGCCCGCTCGCTGCGGCCGACCGAGGTCCGCGCGGTGCACCTGATGGTCGACAACCTGTACGCCGAGCAGCTGCGCGGCCAATGGGACGCCTCGCAGGCCGCGGACATCCCGCTGGAGGTCATCGAGGTGCCGGACCGGCGCATCCGCCGCGCGGCGATGGAGCTGGCGGCCCGCGAGACCTCGGACGGCTACGAGGTGACGGTGCTGCTGCCCCGGCGCACGTACTCCCCGGTGGTCGGCCGCCTGCTGCACGACCGCACCGCCGACCGCCTGGCCGAGGTGCTCTCGACGCTGCCGCACGTGGTGGCCACGATCGTGCCGTTCGACGTGGTCGAGGCGATCGAGGAGCTGGAACTGGCGGAGAAGGGCCGCAAGTCCAAGGTCCGCGAGAGCGAGGCCGGCAGCGGCGCGGGCAAGCCCCGCTCCACCAAGAAGATGCTGCTCGACGCCGAGTGCGCCTCCGTCCCGGACCCCGGCCACGGCGTCCCGGTCTCGGTCAGCCCGATCTCCACGGTCCAGTGGCGCCAGCGCGCCGCGGTCCAGGGCCGGGTCCGTTCGGTCGCCGTGTCCCCGGTGAAGGGCTCCCCCGCCCTGGAAGCCGAGCTCTACGACTCCTCCGGCGGCATCACCCTGGTCTTCTATGGCCGCCGCTCCATCCCCGGCATCGAGCCCGGCGCCCTGATGCGGGTCGAGGGCATGATCGGCGAGATGGAAGGGCACCTGGCGATGGCGAACCCGACCTACAAGCTGCTGCCCCGCGAGCACGGCGACGACGAGTAGCGGTAGCTGAACACCGCGGTGAGGCGCCTTCGGACCGAAAGGTCCGGGGGCGCTTTGCTTCGGCCGCCTGACCTGGTGCGAGCACCGCCCGGCAGGCACTGGCACCCGTAACGGTCCAACCACCGAATCACCTGTGACAGGAGCAGGTCGCCGCCCTATTCTGTGCCTCATGGGAGAAGGTGGGAGCGCCGCCGAGCGGCGGCTCGGGGTGGGGTTCGGGATCGCGGCGTACGGGGCCTGGGGGTTGTTCCCGCTGTACTGGCC
>NZ_JAAFZA010000549.1 GCF_015356865.1 Catenulispora pinisilvae | reverse complement strand
TTCACCTGATCATCGACACGGCCCAAAAACTCCAGCACCCCGTCGACGGTCCAGCGCGCCAAATCACCGGTGCGATACATCCGCGACCCCGCCGGACCAAACGGATCCGCAACAAACCGCTCCGACGTCAAACCCGAGCGACCCAAATACCCCCGCGCCAACCCCGCACCCGTCACATACAACTCCCCGACAACACCCACCGGAACCAGCCGCAACCCCCCATCCAACACATACACCCGGGTATTCCACGACGGCCCACCAATCGCCACCGCACCAGAAGACACCACCTCCCCCGGCCCCACCCGCAACGCCACACACCCCACCGTGGCCTCAGTCGGACCATACTCATTCACCACCGCAACACCCGGATGCGCCACACGCCAACGCCCCAACTGCTCACCAGACAACTGCTCCCCACCCACCACCAAATCCACCGACGGAGAAAACACCGGCGACAACACATCCAACAAACCAATATGACTCGGCGTCACCTTCGCAAACGTCAAAGACTCCACCGCCAACAACGCCTCCACACCCGCATCCTCAACCAACCCCGCCACCACCACCGCACCACCGGCAACCAACGGACCGAACAACACCGTCACCGTCAAATCAAACGACACCGACGAATGCAACAACGCCCGACCACCAAGACCCGGATAACTCCGAACAGCCCACAACACATAATCCACAGCACTGCCATGCTCCACCACCACACCCTTAGGACGCCCCGTCGAACCAGACGTATAAATCACATACGCCGGACAAC
>NZ_JAAFZA010000548.1 GCF_015356865.1 Catenulispora pinisilvae | reverse complement strand
CATGTTGCGTCCTGCAAGCTGTCCCAGACCGGCGGGTGTGAGTCCCGCCTGGGTAAGCACCGGAGCGCCCAGTAGCAGGCCCTGGTTCGTCGGAGAGATCTGGCGGGCTGAGCGGGGTGTCGAAAGCCTCTTTGGAGGGAGCAACAGCGCGGTCCGCAGCTTTAAGCGAACCTTGCAGCCTCGTCACAAGGACAACGAGAGAGCCGAGCCGCTCATGTCACGGCGAAGGCCATGTCTGTCGGGCCCTGTTCCGGGGTCAGCCCGACGGGTCTCTCCGGGGTACGGAGGGTGGAACGTGCTGAAGGTCTGGGGCGGAACAGGAGAGACCCGTCTGCGCGTGCCTGCGTCGGGCGAGAGACCAGAGGTATAAGCCGATGGTGAAGTCCTCTGGAGTGCAGCGGGAGTCCGAGGGGGTCGTAGTACCTGTGATCGGCGTGCAGCATAACGCGCCGGGAGGGAAGGGCCCTCACTTTGATCACGCGTGTGGAGAAGGTAAGCCTCAGGGCATGGGCCGGGTGTCCGGTCCCAATAACCCCGGCAGTGATGCCGTACCAGTTGGGCAAGATGGTGAAGACCTCCGTGTGGGGCTTCGGCCTGAGTCCTTCGCGAACGGGCGAGGACTTCAACGCAAGCTATGGACTGCGGCCAAGCAGTCGCCGGAGCGGCGTTTCCATGCCCTGTATGACCGTGTCCACAGGGGTGACGTGCTGTGGGAGGCGTGGAGACGAGTCCGGATCAACCGTGGAGCAGCCGGGGTCGATCGTGTGACCTTGG
>NZ_JAAFZA010000547.1 GCF_015356865.1 Catenulispora pinisilvae | reverse complement strand
GTGGAGGGGCGTGGCGACGGTTCGGCGGGCAGTGAGGTGCAGAGTGAGAGTTCAGACGAGCTAAGCGAGAGTCACTGGCGCGGGAAATACGAAGGCGACTACGAAGGCGTTGGGCGAGGCGCGAATGCTCGGCGCGAGGATGGCCGGGGCCAAGGTGGTGCGGAAAGCGAAGGCTCCGAGAGCCGCGACACGCCAGACGAAGGCGTTGGGCAGGGCGAGAATCCGCAGCGCGACAGAGGCCCGGGCGAAGGTGCTGCGGAAGACGACAGTTCCGGGCGCGGCGACACGCCAGGCGAAAGCGTTAGGCCGGGCGGGACTGCTCGGCGCAAGGACGGCCGAGGCGAAGGTGCTGCGGAAGACGAAGGCTCCGAGCGCCGCGACACGCCAGACGAAGGCGTTGGGCAGGGCGAGAATCCGCGGCGCGACGGAGGCCCGGGCGAAGGTGCTGCGGGAGACGACAGTTCCGGGCGTGGCGACACGCCAGGCGAAGGCGTTAGGCCCGGCGGGACTGCTCGGCGCAAGGGCGGCCGAGGCGAAGGTGCTACGGAAGACGAAGGCTCCGAGCGCGGCGACACGCCAGACGAAGGCGCTGGGCCAAGCGAGACTGCTCGGCGCAAGGACGGCCGAGGCGAAGGTGCTACGGAAGACGACAGTTCCGGGCGCGGCGATACGCCGGGCGAGGGTGTTGGGCCGAGCGGGAGGCCTGGGAGCGGCGGCGCGCGAAGTGGCGGGTCTGGGGTCGGTGGGCTGCGGGGCGAGCGTGCTGCGGAAGGCGAGGGTTCTCGGG
>NZ_JAAFZA010000546.1 GCF_015356865.1 Catenulispora pinisilvae | reverse complement strand
GTACACATGTTGTTGAGAAACCGGCGGATTTCGGCCGCCTGCCCGCCCGCCGCCGCGTGCGCGAGAACATTTGGCCGAAATCTGCCGATTTCTCAACAACGCCTTTAAACCCCGTACACGACCGGCGGCCTCCGCACCCGACCCTCGTCCAACAGGTGACCACACCACCAACCCGGTGAACCAATCCGGCCACCGCACTAGCCGCGAATCGCCTTCTGATACGCGGCCAGCTCCCCCGCGTCGTCGATGCTCCCGTGGTGGTGGAACTGCCGCCAGTGGCCGTCTTCGTAGCGGAAGTAGCGGCTGGTGCGGATGCTCAGCGGGGTGATGGTGCCGTCCGGGGTGGTGTAGGTCCCGGTCTCGCGGCCGGCGAAGACCGCGTGGTCGGGGCCGGTGTAGGCGACCACGTCGCTCAAGGTCACCTGGACGTTCGCGGTGCCGGCGAAGACCTTCTCGTACAGGTCCATGATCGCCTCGCCGCCGCGCAGGATGCCGCCGATCGGGTTGTTCAGCTGGGCGAGGGGGCTCGGGGACCAGTCGCGGCGGAGTGCGTCGAGGTCTGCGTTGTTCAGCCCGTAGTAGAAGGACTCCAGGGCGGCCAGGGCGCCGTCCGGTCCCCGGTCGGCGGCCTGCGCCAGGCGGTTGCGGGAGGCGGGACCGAACGCGATGTCAGTCTTGTCGATCATGGCGCGCGCCTTTCGCTGTTCTCATCATGTTCGGTGGTGACCGAACACGTTTGAGGGTACGGCATGCTTCAGGCGGAGGGGAAGCCGGTGGATCGGGGGCGGGATC
>NZ_JAAFZA010000545.1 GCF_015356865.1 Catenulispora pinisilvae | reverse complement strand
ATCAAGACCCATAGCCCCCATAACATCTTTATCAGGCCGGTCACCCACAACAACACACCGCGCGGGCCCCACCCCAAGCCCCTCCAGCGCAGCCACAAAAGGCGCCTCGTGAGGCTTCCGCACGCCCCGCCCGCCAAGCGCATCAGAAACAACAACGCACTCGAAGAAAGCCGACAACCCCAAGGCGCGCACCTTCCACGCCTGCATCTCCACGTCCCCATCAGTCACCACCGCGAGCCGCACCCCCGCCATCCGGAGCCGGGCCAGCGCGGCCCGCACCCCGGGATACGGCTCCAGCCGCTCGGGTTGGTGCGCACGGAAGACGGCGACCAGGTGCGCCACTAGCTCAGGCGCGGGGTTGTGGGCCGGATCCACGGGCTCGTGGGTCGCATCCGCAGTGCCGCGGGTTGCGTCCGCGGTGCCGCGGGTTGCGTCCGCAGTGCCGTGAGGCGCATCCGCGGGGTCGCGCGCGTCCGAGTTCTGCATGGCCGTATTAGCTGGTTGGGAGGGGGCGGGGTTAAGGAGAGAACTGAGGTCCGCCGCACCCACCGCCGCCGGACTGAGCCCCACCGCACCCACCGCCGCCAGCGCCCGGTCAATGATCCCGCCACGCGCGGACCCGAGCGCCGCCTCGGCCCGAAGCGCGCCCAGGAACGCCGCCTCGTCGATCCCGCGACGTGCGCCGGCCGCCGCGACCGCGCGCCACGCGCCCTCCAGCCACGCGGACTGCGGGTACAGCGTGTCATCGAGGTCGCAGAGGACCGCCTCCACATCCGCCGCGCGTGACATCGGTGC
>NZ_JAAFZA010000544.1 GCF_015356865.1 Catenulispora pinisilvae | reverse complement strand
GCTGATGGGGTGTTGGCGTTGGTGCCGGCGCATCACGGGTTGGTGGTGGACAAGGCTTCGGCGGATCCGGTCGTGGTGTCGGCGGCGGTGGTCGATCAGTTGCGGCCGCGGCGTATTCCGTTCGGGACCGAGGCTGATGCCGCCTTCCATTTACCGCCGCCGCATGTGACCGCGTATCTGGCCGGGATTCGGCGGGCCGCCAGGCCGGCCGGGGCGGGGCGGATCACGGCGACGTGGACGCTCTTCCCGGACAGTGTGCCGGCGCTGCTGCTGATCGTGAAGCCGGCGCGGAAGGCGGACGGGAACGCGGCGCTGGACGCCGTCTACCAGGCCGTGCGGGAGTTGGCGCCGCCTGAGGCGGTGCGGGTCGTGGACGCCGGCACGCTCAGCCGGGGCCAGATGTTCCGGACGCTCGGTGGCCAGCGGCTGGTCGAGTCGCCGGCGCCGGATCCGGACCCCTATGCGTGGCGCGACCGTGGCGAGGGGCGTCATGGGGGCGGGGGCCGCGGTGGCGCTCGGTCCCGCGCATCTCGCCCGTTCGCCGGCTCGGCTTCGGGTGCGGGCTCAGGGTCAGGCGCGGGCTCGACCCCCGGTGCGGGCTCGGCTTCGGGCACGGGCTCAAGGTCAGGCACCGGCTCAAGATCAGGCGCGGGCTCAGCGTCGGGCACCGACTCAGAATCAAGCTCACCATCGAGCGCGGGCTCAGCGTCGGGCACCGACTCAGAATCAAGCTCACCATCGAGCGCGGGCTCAGGCCCCGGAGCCGGCCGGCTACCACTTCGTGCAGCCCTGAGA
>NZ_JAAFZA010000543.1 GCF_015356865.1 Catenulispora pinisilvae | reverse complement strand
TTTTACGGCCTTCGGTTATGGTTGTGCCGGTTCGGGGTTCGGGTCGGCGGGTGGGTTGGTCGGCTGCCGGTTTTCGCGTTCACGACCCCGCCCCGCCTCAGGCCTCTTCAACTCCGGCAAGTTGGAACAAGAGCAGATCAACAGCCAGATCAAGAGCACAGGCAAGATCACAAGCAAGATCAAGGTCAAGAGCCCTGGTGAAGAGCCGGCGCCTCCGGCGGGGGCTCTCGGCTCCCTCGGGGAACTGGCGCGGTTCCATAGGGTGGTCCGGTCAGGGCTCTGCGGCGGCGGTTTGTGAGGTGGTGCGGTTCGTTCCCCTCGGTCGCGTCGTCAGCCCCAAGGGGTACAGCGCCGAACCCCGGGAGTAAAGTCCGCGCGCTTGCGGTTAGGCGGGCAGGTGGCGGCTGCGTACAGCGCGAACTTGACTCCCGAGAACCGGCACTGTAGGCAAAGCCCTGCCGACGCGACCGAGGGGAACGAACCGAAAACCGACCGGAAGAATACCAATCGCAGGGCCCGTAGACGCGGGCTGGGCGATGCGGCTGCCGGTGATGCCCTGGCGGCGGGCCGGTGGGCAGCTGGTCGAGAACATGCCCGAGTGCGGTATGCAGTATCCGGTATGCCCTATGCGGCAATGGACCGGCCGTGCTCTCGGCTGCCAACCGCCGACCGCCGCCATCGCCCGGCAGCACCTTGCTATCCGCCAGCATCGGCCTTGGCGGCCAGGCGAGCCCGCGCCCGCGCCCGCATCTGCACTCGCACTCGCACTCGCCAGCCTAGAATGCGCACTCTCGGGACTGCCGCGCTGCCACGCG
>NZ_JAAFZA010000542.1 GCF_015356865.1 Catenulispora pinisilvae | reverse complement strand
AGTGAGGGTCGATCGGCGCGACACACTGCACCGAGACCGCGAACCCGGCACCGGTGCCCGCGTCGTCGACGGCAACCATCAACGGATAGTTCGTCCGCTCATGCGCGTAGAGCAGCTCGACACCGTCCATACCGGTGGCGGTGACATCGGCAGCCTGGGCATCGGCCCCTGATGCGTGGCGGTAGTTGAACAGCGCCGTGAACAGCGGAGATCCGGAAGCCACCCCGGACACACGCTGCGCCGACGCCAGCGGCGTGTGCTCGAACGCCAGCAACTCGGCCAGACTCGCATGCATCCGGCCCGCAGCCTCACCAACACCAACGCCGCCGACCTCGAACCGTACCGGCAGGGTATTGATGAACAGACCCGGTACGCGATCAGCACCAGCGCCAGCCTGCATCCGGCCGAACAACACCGTGCCGAACACCACGTCCTCACGACCAGAGGTGGCAGCCACCACCCGCGCGAACGCCACATGCAACAACGCCGCAGCACTCACCCCAAGACGCTGAGCCTCCTGCCGCACCCCGACGGAGATCTCCGCATCAAGCTCCCACCGGGACTCCAGCACATCGGTGCCATCACCTTGGACATCCAGCACACCGAACGGAGCGGTCGGTTCGGTGACATCACCGAGCAACTCGGTGAAGAAGCTGTCCTGACGCTCGGGTGAGACGCCAAGCCGCGCCTGCGCCACGAAATCGCGGAACGGCAACGGCTGCGGCAGCAAGTGTTCATGGCCGGCCGAAATCGCCTGGACCTCCGCAAACAGAACGTCGAGTGTCGTGTGGTCCTGAATCAGGTGATGAACTTGGACCAGACCCACCCACCCAGAGGC
>NZ_JAAFZA010000541.1 GCF_015356865.1 Catenulispora pinisilvae | reverse complement strand
ACCTTCGGCGGCAGCGGCGGCGGTTCCGGAGGCGGCGGCAACGGCGGAGGTGGCACCTTCGGCGGTGGCGGCGGTCCCGGTCCCAACGACCCGTTCGGCGGCGGCAACGGCGGCGGCGGGACCTTCGGCGGCAACGGCGGAGGCGGCAACAGCGGCGGGGGTAGTGGCGGGACCTTCGGCGGCAACGGCCAAGGTCCCGGCCCCAACGACCCGTTCGGCGGCGGAAACTTCGGTGGGAACGGCGGAGGCAACGGCGGCGGTAGCGGCGGAACCTTCGGCGGTGGCCCCGGCGGCTCCCCGGGCGGCGGTGCCGACAAGTACGGTTCCGGCTTCACCCCACCGCCGAGCAGCCTGCTGTCCACTCCTCCGCCCCCGGCGTCCGAGTTCTCCCCGGGCAGCAACCACAGCTCCAGCAACGGCGATCCCAACTTCGGCGGCGGTTTCGGCGGCGGCGGTGGCGGCAGCTTCGGCTCCGGCTCCGGCCCAGGCAGCGGGCTCGGCGGCTCCGGCGGCGGCACGTCCGGCAACTTCACCGGCACCAACGGCCCGAACGCCAACGACCTGGCCGCCAACGACCTCGCGGCCAAGACCGCCGCCGACGGCAACGCCACAGGCGGCGGCATGGGCATGGGCATGCCCCCGATGGGCGGCATGGGCGGCGGGATGCCCGGCGGCCAAGGCGGGGGCAAGGAACGCGAACGCAACACCTGGCTCACCGAAGACGAGGAAGTCTGGGGCGCCCGCAGCGACGCCGTGGGCGGCATCCTCGGCGCGCCGCCCGATCCCGGAAGCGGTCGCTGGTGACCAGTACCAGCAGCACCAGCCGCGGCCCGGCCACCCGC
>NZ_JAAFZA010000540.1 GCF_015356865.1 Catenulispora pinisilvae | reverse complement strand
CGCTCAGACAAGCACCAGTTGCCGGGCAGCAGCCCTTCGCGGGTGAGGATCTCGTTGATGCCCGCGATGCTGCCGGCGAAGGTGTTGGCGGCGTCGAAGGCTGCTGCGTTGGCGTCGGTGAGTTCGGCGGCTCGGGTGAGGAGGTCGGCGGGGATGGGGGCGCCGGTGCGGGCGATGGTGCGGGCTTCGGTGTGGAGGGCGACGGCTGCTCGGGTCCAGATGGCCCATTGGCCCAGGAGGCCGCCGACGATGTGCAGGGTTGTGCCGTTGACGCGGTAGGGGGTGAGGAGGTCGACGATGATGTTGTCGTCGTTTCCTGTGTAGAGGGCGATGTCCTCGGCGTGGCCGGTGTCCGCCACGGCGCGGATGACGTCGATGGTCGCGTAGCGGTCGAAGGGGGCGATCTTGATGGCTTCGACGCCGGGGATCTGGGCGTACTGGCGCCAGAAGTCGTAGCTGAAGCGGCGTTTGCCCAGGGCCGGTTGGATGTAGAAGCCGAAGACGGGCAGGGTCTCGGCTATGCGGGCGACGCCTTCGAGGATTTCCTCGTCCGGGGCGGTGCCCCAGCCTGGGGTGGCGACCAGTGCCAGGTCGTAGCCGAGGTCGGCGGCGATGCGGGCTTCGGCCAGGGCTGAGGGGGTGGGGCCGAGGACTCCGGCGACCAGGATGGGGTCTGGGCCGGCTTCTTCGGCGGCCAGGCGGAGGACCGGTTCGTACAGGCCGTGGTCGCGGATCTCGAACTGGGTGGTGTGGACGCCGACCGCTACGCCGCCGGCGCCGCAGTCGAGGTAGTGGCGGGTCAGCGCGCGCTGGCGCTGCGGGTCCAGGGTGCGGTCTTCGTGCAGGGCCAGTGGG
>NZ_JAAFZA010000054.1 GCF_015356865.1 Catenulispora pinisilvae | reverse complement strand
TCCCAAACGTCCGCCCCCACTCCCCACCAAGCCGCGACGCGACAAAAGCATCCGCGCTCTCCGGCGGCGCATACCGCAGCATCAGCGAGCCCTGGAGCAGCAACGCCATCCGCTCCACGAAGCGGCGTGCCCCGGTCTCGTCGACCGATGCCACCTCGTCCTTCAGTTCCTTGAACGCGGAGTCGAAGCGGGCGTCCGTGCCGCGTGCCGCGCCGACCTCGGTGCAGAACGCGTCCCACACACCGGCTTCCTTGGCGAGGGCGCGGAGGACGTCCAGTGCGTTGACGTTCCCCGAGCCCTCCCAGATGGAGTTCAGGGGCGCTTCCCGGTAGAGGCGCGGCATGCCGGATTCCTCGACGTAGCCGTTTCCGCCGAGGCATTCCAGTGCCTCCGCGGTGAACGGGGCGCAGCGCTTGGTGACCCAGTACTTGGCGACCGCCAGGCCGATGCGGCGGAACAGGCGGGCGGATTCGTCGGAGCCCGCGTCTGTGGCGGCGGCGAGGTGGAGTGAGGTGAGGGTGGCCGCTTCGGATTCCAGGGCGAGGTCGGCCAGGACGTTGCGCATCAGTGGCTGGTCGGCGAGGAGCTTGCCGAAGGCCATGCGGTGCCGGGTGTGGTGTGCCGCCTCGGCGAGGGCCGCGCGCATCAGGGCGGCGGAGCCGGTGACGCAGTCCAGGCGGGTCATGGCGACCATCTCGATGATGGTGGCCACGCCACGGCCTTCGTCGCCCAGGCGCCAGGCGCGGGTGTTGTGGAACTCGACCTCCGAGGAGGCGTTGGCGCGGTTGCCCAGCTTGTCCTTGAGGCGTTGGAGGCGGAAGGAGTTGCGGGTGCCGTCGGGCAGGACGCGCGGGATCACGAAGCAGGTCAGGCCGCCGGGGGCTTGGGCCAGGACCAGGAACACGTCGCACATGGGCGCGGAGGTGAACCACTTGTGCCCGATCAGGGTGTACTCGCGGCCGTCGCCGGGGACCGGGGTGGCGCGGGTGGTGTTCGCGCGGACGTCGGAGCCGCCCTGCTTCTCCGTCATGCCCATCCCGGCCAGGCAGCCGGCCTTGGTGGCGGGGTCGCGCAGGCCGAAGTCATAGGTCTTCGACGCCAGGCGGGGGGTCCATTCCGCGGCCAGCATCGGGTCGGCGGCCAGGGCCGGGACGGCGGCGTAGGTCATGGAGACCGGGCACAGGTGGCCGCCCTCGACCTGGCCCCAGACCAGCATCTTGGCGGCGCGGGCGGTGTGCCGCAGGGTGCCGGCGTCCTCCAGCCACGGGGCGGCGGCGATGCCGTGGCCCACCGCGACCGTCATCAGCTCGTGCCAGGCCGGGTGGAACTCGACCTCGTCGATGCGCCGGCCGTAGCGGTCGTGGGTGCGCAGTATCGGGTGGTTCGCCTCGGCCAGCCGCCCCCACTCGCGGGCTTCGAAGGACCCGGCCAGCGCGCCCAGGCCGGTCAGCTCCCCGTCGGTGGCCGAACCGGCCCCGAACAACCGCGTCACGGCCGCGACCAGCGCGGGGTCCGCGGTGTAGGCGTTGTAACCGGCCAGCGGCGGGACCTGGTTCAGGGGCTCGTCGGCGGGGCCGACGAGGGTTCCTTCGGGCATGTGCCGGTCATCTCCATTTCGGCATGATGCTGGTACTACGGCCTGCTGCCGTTACCGTAGTACCCGATCCTGGTATTCGCTACTGGTAAGTAACAACCACCGAGAAACCCCACCAGCCGCCCGTGAACCCGACCGTAGGACCCGAGGACCCGCGCATGCGCCCAGTGCTCGACCTGCCCGCAGGCTCCGGCTCCCCCGCCGGTTCCGGGGCCCCGTCGCCGGAGCAGCCGGCCGGGCCGGATCACGCAGAGCACGCGGACCGCCACGAGCGGCGGGGGCCGCGCGAGCGCTTTAGCGCGCAGGCGCGCAACTGGTGGGCGGTCACCAAGATCACCTTCTCGATCTGCATGCGCTACCGGATCACCGGGCTGGCGGCCGAGGCGGCGTTCTTCGCCCTGCTCTCGCTGCCGCCGCTGGTGATCGGTCTGGCCGGGACGCTGGGCTATCTGAACGGCTGGATCGGCGCTGCGCGGATCAACGAGATAAAACACCACATCGACGGCGCCGCCGGCACGATGCTGTCCGGACCGGGCGTGCAGAAGCTCGACGGCCTGCTGACCAGTCTGCTCACCAACGGGCACCCGGAGCTGATCTCGATCGGCTTCCTGCTGGCCCTGTGGGCGGGCTCACGCGCCATGAACGTCTACGTCGACACCATCACGATCGCCTACGGCCTGTCCGGCCGGCGCGGGATAGTGCGCACCCGGCTGCTGGCGTTCGGCATGTACCTGCTGGGCCTGGTCCTGGGCTCGGTGGCGCTCCCGCTGCTGGTGATCGGGCCGGACCTGCTGGTCAGCGCGTTCCCGCCGGTCACCGACCTGATCCACGCGCTGTACTGGCCGGCGATGCTCCTGGTGCTGGCGGCGTTCCTCAACACCCTGTACCACCTCGCCGTGCCGGTGCGCACCCCGTGGTCGCAGGACCTGCCGGGCACGATCCTGGCCCTGCTGCTCTGGCTCGGCGGGTCGGCGCTGCTGCGGGACTACGTCTCCAACACCTTCTCCGACACCGACCCCACCAATTCGCTCTACGGCGGACTCGCCGCGGCGGTGGCGATCCTGGTCTGGCTCTACGTCACGGCGCTGGCGGTACTGCTGGGGGCGGCGCTGAACGCGGCCGTGGAACAAGTGTGGCCCTCGCGGCGGTTGTGGCTGGCGAGGCTGGCACTGCGCCAACGCGTCGCCGCTCAGCGGGACGCGGACACCCCCGTTCCGGAAGGGTTCGTCACGGACGACTGAGCTGGGCCGAAAACTCCGGCGACAACGTGTCGCGGGCGTACGTACCATGAAGCGATCTTCCGGGATTTCGGTAGATACCGGGACAGGCGATGGACCTGACACCCGGTCGACATGAACCGGACAGAACTGTGAAAGCTGGGACAGCATACGTGTCAACCGCAGGTCCGATGGGCTCGCAGCGGCTCCGGGCGCTGGGCTGGACGGAGGGCCACGAGAAGGCCTTCGCGATCCTGCAGGAAGCCGCCGGCGCCGACCTCATACCGGCGCTGGTCACGGAGGCCGGTGAGGGCGGCTGTACGACCGAATCCGGCACCGGCACCCTCCGTGCCACCTACGGCGCCAATCTGCTGCTGTCGATGGCGGCAGACCCCCTCCGACGACCCCTCAACGACGACTGGATCGCCGTCCGCCGCTGGCCGGACGGACGAGCCACCGCGGAGGCCATCCTGAGCCGCCGCGTGACCCTCATGCGCCAAAAGCCCTCCCGATAGCGCCGCCGGCCTTTCCGCGGCCCCGGACTCCTGCCGGACTTCGAGGACTTTTCCCCGCGCCATAGCGGACAATCCCGCCTTTACCCCACCGGACTTCCACCGGACTTCAACAGTCCGCGACGTCACCGGAGCCTAAGGTAATCGCTTGCACTGGGTATGCGCTTCGTGACGCAAAGGTCACGGGGCCCGGTGAAAGGCTTTGGGGGCGCGAGAGATGGTGCGGCAGGCAGCGGCGGAAAACGCCGCCGACACCGACGGAACAGATTTAGCCGAGGCGATCGAGGCGGCCGCGGCAACCGAGGCGAGTGCGGATACTGCGGCGAGCACGGCGACTGCGGCTACTACTGCGGCAGCCGAGGCAACCCGGGTAAGCCAGGTAAGCCGAGCAAGCCAGGCAAGCGATGGAACAGACCTGGACCCGGCTCGCGTCCCGGCCCTGATCAGGGACAGCTTCGCACTGGTCACCGACGGTTTCGACCGGGTCGTCTCGCACTTCTACGCCCTGGTCTTCACCGAGTACCCGGCGCTGCGGGACATGTTCCCGCCGATGATGGACGCCCAGCGCGACCGCCTGTTCCAGGCCCTGGTACGCATAGTCGGCCAGGCCGAGCACCCCGACGGCCTGGCCGACTATCTCAGGGACCTCGGTCGTGAGCACCGCAAGTTCGGGGTGCGCCCGGAACACTACGACATGGTCTGGCGCTGCCTAATATCAGCGTTGAAACACCACGCGGGCAGCACCTGGACCGCCGAGATGGACGCCGCCTGGCTGGCGGCGTACCAGCTCATCGCCGGGACGATGATGGAGGCGGCCGAGGAGCACGCCCGGCACGCCCCGGCGTGGTGGAGCGCGCGGGTGGTCGGGCACGAGCGGCGGACCCCGGACATCGCCGTCCTGACGCTGCAACCGGACGCCCCCTACAAGTTCCGGCCGGGACAGTACCTGTCCCTGGAAACGCAGCGCTGGCCCCGGGTGTGGCGGCACTACTCGATCGCCAACGCGCCCCGGGCTGACAACACCCTGACTCTGCATGTGCGCACCGTTCCCGCGGGATGGGTGTCCACCGCGTTGGTGAACCACACGAACGTCGGGGACACCGTCCGGCTGGGGCCGGCCTCGGGGACGATGGTGTGCAACACGACGTCGATGCGGGACGTGCTCTGCATCGCCGGCGGCACCGGACTGGCGCCGGTCAAGGCGATGGTCGAGGACATGGCCAAGTGGAACACCACGCGCCAGGTGCGGTTGTTCTATGGGGCCCGGCATGACGACGAGCTCTACGACCTGGCAGACCTCGAACGGCTCGCGTATCGGCGGCGGTGGTTGTCGGTGGTCCCGACGGTGTCGCACGATCCGCGCTATCCCGGAGAGCGCGGGATGCTGCCCGATGTCGTGACCCGCTATGGGGAATTCTTCGACCACTGGGCCGGGCACGACGTGTATGTGTCGGGGTCGGTGCCGATGGTGCGGGCGACGATCGCGCGGTTGCAGGAGTTGAACATTCCGCTGGCGAGCATCCGGTTCGACGCGTACGGCGGGATGGACGGACTGTGGCAGCCCGGCGCGGGGCAGGGCGCACCGGTGCCGCCATCGGCTCCCGCGGCACCCGGGACGGCCACGAATGAGCGGCCTGACCCGCCCGCACCCGATTCACCCAGCGCGTGGTCTGCCGCTTCTCATGGAGCGTGGCGGAGGGACAGCGGATGGCGGGCGGAGGTGGCCGGGCAGGTGCGGGCTCCGCAGACGATCGACGAGTGGCTGCTGTCGCAGGCCTCTTAGGACGTCGGCCGGTTAAGACGTCAGCCAGTTGGGGCGTCGGCCGGTGAGGGCGTCGGCCGGCCCCGGCTACGCGTCGAAATCCAGCTCCACGGTCGGGGTGAGAGGGCGGGACTGGCAGGCCAGCACGAAGCCCTCCGCCTTCTCCTCCGGCTCCAGCGCGTAGTCGTGGGCCATCGCGACCTCGCCGGTGACGATCTTCGCGCGGCAGGTGCCGCAGACGCCGCCGGTGCAGGAGTAGGGGGTGTCGGGGCGGGCCTTGAGAACGGCGGCCAGCACCGAGTCGTCGTCCTTCGACATGGCCAGCTGGGTGCGGCGGCCGCCGAGGGTGACCGTGACGTCGACGTCGCCGTCGGCCAGGACCTTGGCGGTCTCGGCGTAGGCGGCCGGCGGCGGCGCGTCCTCGGCGTGGAAGAGCTCGAAGTGCACGTGCCCGCGGCCCACGCCGCGCCCGGCCAGCACCTCCTTGGCGGTGTCGACCATCGCCATCGGACCGCAGAGGTAGTAGTGCGCCTCGGACCCCGGCGCGGCCGCGTCCAGCAGCTCCGGCAGCCGCTCGGCGTCGATCCGCCCGGTCAGCAACGGCGCCTCCCGCGGCTCCCGGGAGAGCACGTGCAACACCATCAGCCGCTCGGCGTAGCGGTCCTTGAGGTCGGCCAGCTCCTCCAGGAACATGACCGATGAGGCGGTCCGGTTGCCGTAGATCAGAGTGAAGCGATCCCCGCGCGCCAGCGCCACCTCGGCCATCGCCAAGACCGGCGTCACGCCGCTGCCGGCGACGATGCCCACGTGCTCGGGCCCCTCCTGCAAGACGAAACGCCCGGCCGGCGGCAGCACCTCCACCAGATCCCCGACGCCCAGCTTGCCGGCCGCGATCTCCCCGAACCCGCCGGGCCCGAGCTCCTTGACCGCGATGCTCAGCGTCGCCGCGTCCGCACCCGCGCCGTCCGCACCCACACCGTCCCCGAACGGCGCCGCGCACAGCGAGTAAGCCCGCCGGGCCTCGGCCCCGCCGAGCTCCACCCGCACGGTGACATGCTGCCCCGGCGCGTACCGGAACACATCCCGCTCACCCGCCGGCACCCCGAACACGACGCGCACGGCGTCATCGGTGAGCCGGTCCAACCCGACGACAGGAAGCAAGGTCACAGCACTCTCACAAGGGACTCGATCAGCGACAAGGTCAACGGCGGGGTCAGCGGCAAAGCCAGCGGCAAGGTCAGCGTGACGATCACAGGGACTTCATCGCCCCGAACGGCTCCCCGCACGCCCGACAGGCCCGCAGGGACTGGCAAGGCGTGCTGCCGAACGCGCTGATCTCGCGCGTGTCGGTGCTGCCGCAGCGGGGACAGGCTTGCGCCGCGCGCGGGGAAGGGGAAATCTGCAAAAGAACCGGTCCACCGACGTGGCGCGCACCACCCCGCGGCGGCGCGATGCCGTGCTCGGCGAGCTTGCGGCGGCCGTCCTCGCTGATCCAGTCGGTGCTCCAGGGCGGCGACATCGCCGTGCGAGTGCGGACCTCGGTGGCCGGGGCGCCGGAGGCACCGAGGTAGGTGGCGACCGCGCTGCGCACGTCGGCGGCGATCACCTCGGTGGCCGGGCAGCCGACGAAGGTCGGGGTGATGCGCACCTCGACCGCGCCGTCGTCGGTCAGCGACACGCCGCGCACGATGCCCAGATCGCCGAGCGTCACCACCGGCAGCTCCGGGTCCGGCACCGCCGCCGCGGCGGCTTCGAGCGCCACCAGGTCGAGCGCCACAAACTCCTCAACCACCATCGTCATCGCCTCCGCTCCACCGAGATCGCCGCCGACCCTTCCGACCTACCAGCTCGCGCCGGGATACTGCCGATGCAGCGCCTGCATCTCCCCCAGCAGCAGCCCGAACTCCTCGCCGTGCATCCCCACGCGCCCGCCGCGCGGCTGCCAGCCGTCGGCCGGCACAGTCAGCGTCGCGGCCTCGATCACGCCCGCGACCGACGCCTCCCACGCGGGGCGCAGCGTGCGCGGGTCGACCGCGATGCCCTGCTGCACCAGCTCCGTGGCCACCGGGTCGGGGAAGAACAGCTCGGCGGTGTAGGGCCACAGCTGGTCCAGACCCGCCTGCATCCGCCGGTGGCTCTCCGCGGTGCCGTCGCCGAGCCGCAGCGTCCACTGCACCGCGTGGTCCCGGTGGTACGCGACCTCCTTCACCGCCTTCGCCGCGAGCGCCGCCAGCTCCGGGTCCGTGGAATCGCACAGGGCCGCGTATAGCTCGCTCTGGTACGTCGCGAAGTACAGCTGCCGCGCGATCGTCACAGCGAAGTCGCCGTTGGGCTGCTCGACCAGCAGCACGTTGCCGAACTCCCGCTCCGTACGCAGGAACGCGAGGTCGTCTTCAGAACGTCCGGCGCCCTCTAGAGAACCGGCGTATGTCAACAGAGTCCGCGCCTGCCCCAGCAGATCCAGCGCAAGGTTCGCCAGCGCGACGTCCTCTTCCAGTTCCGGAGAATGCGCGCACCACTCCGACAGCCGGTGCGACAGGATCAGCGCGTCATCGCCCAGCTGGAGCGCGTATTGCGCGACCGACGCGGGAGTGGCGGAGTCTGTAGAGGCCTCAGTAGTAGCGGTCACAGGTTCTTCACCCCTTCCGGAACCCTGTAGAACGTCGGATGCCGATAGACCTTGTCCCCAGCCGGGTCGAAGAAGGGCTCCTTCTCATCCGGCGAAGAGGCACACACTGACGCCGCCGGGACGACCCAGATAGAGACTCCCTCGCCGCGCCGCGTATAGAGATCCCGAGCATTGCGCAGCGCCATCTCCGCGTCCGAGGCGTGCACGCTCCCGACGTGCTGATGCGACAGCCCACGCCGCCCGCGGATGAAGACCTCCCACAGAGGCAGACCCGTGCTCATGCTGCCGCAACTCCCTTATCGCTGTGCTTGGCCGCATAAGCCAAAGCTGCTTCCCGCACCCATTCGCCATTCTCATGCGCCTGCACCCGCGAAGCGACCCGCTGCCGGTTGCAGGGACCGTTGCCGGCCAACACTTCCTGGAACTCGGTCCAGTCGATCACGCCGAAGTCGTGGTGCCCGCGCTCCTCGTTCCACCGCAGGTCGGGATCCGGGATGCGCAGTCCCAGCGCCTCGGCCTGCGGGACGCTGATGTCCACGAAGCGCTGCCGCAGCTCGTCGTTGGAGTGCCGCTTGATGTGCCAGGCCATCGACTGCGCGGAGTGCGCCGACTCCGCGTCCGGCGGGCCGAACATCATCAGCGACGGCCACCACCAGCGGTCCAGCGCGTCCTGGGCCATGGCGTGCTGCTCGGGCGTGCCGTGGGCCAGGTCGTGCAGCAACTCGAAGCCCTGGCGCTGGTGGAAGGACTCCTCCTTGCAGATGCGCACCATGGCCCGCGCGTAGGGGCCGTAGGAGCAGCGCTGGAGCGGGATCTGGTTGATGATCGCCGCACCGTCCACCAGCCAGCCGATGGCGCCGATGTCGGCCCAGGTCAGCGTGGGGTAGTTGAAGATCGAGGAGTACTTCTGGCGGCCGGTGTGCAGGGCGTCGAGCAGGTCGGCGCGGTCCACGCCGAGCGTCTCGGCGGCCGCGTAGAGGTAGAGCCCGTGCCCGGCCTCGTCCTGCACCTTCGCCAGCAGGATCGCCTTGCGCCGCAGCGAGGGGGCGCGGGTGATCCAGTTGCCCTCGGGCTGCATCCCGATGATCTCGGAGTGCGCGTGCTGCGCGATCTGCCGCACCAGCGTCTTGCGGTACGCCTCCGGCATCCAGTCACGCGGCTCGATCCGCTCGTCGGCGCCGATCAGCCCGTCGAAGCGCTCCTGCAGCTCCGAGCGCGCCGACAGCTCCCGTTCCGCCACGGCTGCCGCCGCGTCCTGCGTCCTGGCCTGGGCCGTCACGGCTTCCACCTCTCAACCGACCGAACGTTCGGTTCCATCGTCCCGCCAGGGTGGCGGCAGTGTCAACAGCAAGGGTGCCGGTTGTGACCGCTTTCGATAGTTGGCAAAAGCTTCGGCCAATTGGCGAACAAGATCGATCTGGCCCCATCCTCGCTGTGCCGGGACGCGGTAGTTAGGACCTGGCCACGGTTTCTGCAACCGCCTGTGCACCACGGTCGGTGTCAATCGCGCGCGCGTGGCGGGGTCGGGATGGGGGAAAGTTCGAATACGGCCGTTTCGCGGCGCTGTCGCCAGTCCTCTCGGGTGTGAGCTGGCTGGGGGCATCAACGTGATCCGCCAGTGCAACGCAGGTCTTGATGGGACCCTGACAAGAGAGAACCAATATGTCAGGGTTGTGCTACGACTTACGTCGCAGTGGCGGGACGTTTGCTAAGCGCCCGGCCTGGCGCCGGGGGATAGGGGAAGAAATGAGCGCTGTCCAGGTCAGTCGATATGTTGCCCAGCAACTGGAGGAGCGGAGCCTCTCCGTCAATCGAGAGGTCGATGACATGGGAGAGGCCATATACGTGTACGCCCAAGACCGCCCGGGGCTTCCCATCGGCCACCTGGTGCCGTCTTTGATGGGGGTGCAGACCGGTGGACCGTACGCTGCATACGTCCGGGATCGGCAAGGCAATAATCAGAAGCTCCCCGGCGTCTTCGAAACCGTCGACGATGCCCTGGCCGAGATCCTCGCGAACCTCCGATACTGACCTGCCGAGCATGTCTTTCCGGTGTCAACAAGCATGGCAATTCAGGTCTGGTCGCAAGAATCTTGGCCAGACGGCGCCAACTGCCGTGGCCACATCGAACTCGCTACCACGTCACGGGTCGCATTCAGTTCCAACTATTGTGTCCCGGCACACTCGCTGAGCCGGGACGCGATAGTTGTCACCTGGCCATGCGATCTGTCACCGGTGGAGCGACATGGCGTTCTCGTCGATGGTTCGTGCGAGGGTCTCGGCGTGGTTGAGAAGTAGCGTCCGGAGGCTGGCGTAGTGCGGGACGGGGTCGGGGCGGGAGAGCTGGAAGGCGGTTGCTCCGCGGCGTTGCTGCCAGTGACGACGTGTAGCTGATACCTCGCCTCAAGGCAGTCGCATGGAAGGATCACCTGATGTTGCAGCGCATCGAGATATCCGCCGTTCTCCGTGGAGAACGGCAACGTCACCCCGTGCACTGGGAGCGTGATATGGAACTGAGTCTCGATTGCTTCGTATGCGAGCGACAGGGACGCACCATGTTCCTTGAATGGGGTGCCGAGCGGGCCAGATGCACCGCCGATGAGCAGCACGGGCGCCACTTCGCCCCAGCCCGGATCGCAGGCTTCGACTCCACCATCGAGGACGAGCAGGTGAGTATGCGCGCGGTCGTGGAGTACTGGTGGACGCCGTTCCACGACGCCAAGCGCGACGTTGACGCACGGCCGCTGAACGAGTCCCCACGGGTTCGGCTGAAGTTCGGCTACGTGTGTACACAGCGGGACGACCACCAGGTGTGGGGTTCGACAACGCAGACAAACATCATTCGTCCCGCGAGCACCAAGTGTCGGCACTGCACCGAGGTAGCAGCGACGAGCCTGGAAGCGCCGATGATCCGGCTGGTCTCCTGATCGGACGGCGGACCCGCCGCGTATTGCGATTCACGCCTGCCACCGGCTGACCTCGACATCAGCGCTGACTTCGGCGAGGAGATACCCCAAAAGCGTGATTGTGGGGTATCTCCTGGGCGATCAAAAACCGCCCTCCGGGGGAGGGCGGTTGAGAGCCGGTCGCGTGCCTACGGCTGCGACGGCGGGGGCGGCGCCTGTGAGGCAGGCGGCGCCGGGTTCTGCGCGGACATCTTAGCCTGGCGGGTCTCCCCGCGCTGTTCGAGGTAGGTCCGGGCAGTCTGCCCGATCTGGGTTGCGGCGACCCCGATCACGCCGTACCCAGTAAGCTGTCCGGCCGCGTGAACCGCGTCGGAGACGCCGCCCTTCTCGATGACAACCGGCTGCGGCAGCTGCGGATCTGCCGGTGGCAGGTCAACCTCGAGTCACGCGGTCAAGGCCAGCTCCGCTCGGCCCTGGAGCCGATGCTTGTCCAGGGCCGTCTTCCGCCGCCACCTTCTCGCGCGTAGTTCCTCGAGGCCCGGGGGCGAGGCGAGCGTCAAGTACCGCGGCGGCCCAGCCAGCCAGCTGGGGACGGGACAGGAGTAGGCCGAGGGGTCAGCAGCCGCCTTCTGGTTGCCCGTTGGGACAGGGTCCTCGAGGTAAGGCGCTTGCGTCGCCTGCAGGCGCCGGAAGGCGGCCGCGTGCATACGCAGCTCATGGTCAACAGTACGGAAGCGCAAGCCGGGGTGGGTCCAGCGAACACTGCCGTAGGCGGCGGCCGGCCCCGCATCCAGGCCCTCCCGCACGACGGCAATCACCTTGGAGATCTCCGTGAGGTAAGACACGACTGCGCGCGGGCGATAGAAGCCGATTGGAGGAAGGGCGACGAGGTTGTCCATGGTCGTGAGAGTCCATCCGGCACGAAGGAGGTGGTCTAGCCGCGCGCTATTAGGACCATCATCAATTACCTTCCAAACGGCACTGAGGCGATCACCAACGCGAGAGGCGCCGGAAATGACGCGGAAGGACCTCTCCTCCTCGATTACGGCATGCCGAAGCACTACGGCCTTCCACGGGGTGTCCGGGAGCATCCCCAAAAGCTCGAGGATGCCAAGGGAGTCCTTGACGAAGTGGTCGATGACTTCGGAGATACCTTCGTCCTCCAGAAGGAACCCGGTCGTGTCGATGACGGACTTGCGGGCGTGGCACAGCGTGGTCCTTGCGGACCCGCCGGTGATCCCGATCAGAGGTGCGATCAGAGAGGGCTTCAACCCGAGCGCGGCCAGCGCCATCACCTGCCGCTCGCGCCGGCTCAGCCGCTGCATCGCCCGCATCACCAGACCGCGCGGGGTATAGGTGTCCCGTGGGTCGGTCGGCTTGGGGTCAGCACGGCGGGTCCTGTAGTAGCGGCGCAGCTCGGCCGCCGAGCGGTGTACCTCGGCCAGCGGCAAACCCAGAAATTGCGCGATATCAGCCTTGCTGTAGCCCTCGGCAAGGTTCAGCCCGACGACTGCCGTGCGCGGCGAGGACCAGCTCTGGGCCGACAGCTCCACCATCAGGTTCAGCATCGCGTCGTCCAGGCCGGGCTCCTCTTGGCCATCATCCAGGTGAGGCTGCTCTGGCAGCTCAGCGTGCAGCTTCGGTCCCCGGTCGCGGGCCTCGTACTCGCCGAAGGCGAGCTTCTTGCAGCTGCCGTAGAGGTAGCCGGCCGGGTTGGTCAGCGTGTCCCACTTCTGCCACACCACCAGCAGGCCGTCCTGGACGACGTCCTCGGCGGCCTCCGCACCGACCCAGGCGGCGGTGTACTTCAAGGCCTTGCTGCGCTCCTTGGCCTCGAAGGCCAAGAAGCCGACAGGGTTCGTGCAGCTCACGCCTGGCCCTCCCCACCAGCCGAGAAGGCCAGCGGGAACAGGACGGCCAGCAGCGCCAGGACCTGCTCCTCGCTCCAGCCCATCGCCGCGAGCACGATAACCAGGATGATGACGGCGGCCAGCTTCGGGGAACTGGCGTCGGCGAGCGGATGCCCGGGCCGCGGCACCGGGTAGATCAAAGGACGTACGGAACCCATGAGGGAACTCCTCGTACAGGGCCCGCCGCCCCAGAACCTTGGCCGGAGCAGGGCGGCGGACCGACCACGCCGCGCACCGTCTTCCGAGCCACTGTCTCAGTCCAGAGCGACGATGCGGAGCTCTATGCGTATACGTGCCCACGTCCCGGAAGATCTTTTTAACGGGCACCCAGCTACTTGGTCCACGTACGGCACTAACCGACGTACGCAACTCTCCCCGCGAGCGCGGAGGTAGATGCGAACCGCGAGGCGCAGCTGCTCCTCGTACAGGGGTCCGCCGCCCCAGAACCTTGGCCGGAGCAAGGCGGCGGACCTACCAGCCTCACCTTCAAACGACTCCGTACCTTGGTCGTCTAGGCCACAGCCAGGACTTGATCCGATACAGAACGCCGGAGGTCCCGAACCGCGACATGCGGTTCGGGACCTCCGGCTTCGTATTGCCTCGACGCCATGCGTTCCGCAATGCGTCAGCTTCCCCGGGCAGACCTCGCACCGGCGGCCAGCGCCGCGCCCGCGGTGAAGAACGGATGCCCTCGTCGCCAGATGTCTTTGCCCAACTCGTGAGACAGGCGGAAGGACCCTTTCGACCGCGCTCGAACCGCCAGAGAGGCAGCGCCCTGACCTGCGGGTTCCACAGAGTGAGCCTTATGCGAGCGCGGAAGACCCACGTCGACACAGGCGTGTTTGCGGGGTACCTTCGCGAAGATCAAAAGGGCGGCTCGCAATCTGCGGGGTGCGCCGCTCAAGGGCTTCTACCTAACTGATTACCCTTGTCTCCTCGCGGACGCCGCGCACAGGGATGCGACATCGGGTCTACACCAGTCAGCGCCAGGGTGCACGGCACGTGCTCGACGTGACCTGCATAGTCAAAGCCAACCGGCACTGTTCGACGGTACGCGCCGCAGGTGGGCGTGCCTTTGGCGGACTAAACCTCGGCGGCGGCAGTTCTTCCTCGGGCAGCTTCCCGGCGGCTCCGTATCCTCTGCCGCAGCCGGGCAAGTAAGCACGGTGACCTGGGCCGCGGCATAGTCGCGCAGGGCTCATCTTGAGAAGCGGCCCAGGTGTTGCCCTGGATGCCCTCACCCGGTTGGCGCATTGTGCCGCGCCCCGACCGGACCTGCTTTCATTGGCCGCAGGGCTCAGCCACCAAGGAGGTGAAGATCAGAGTGCTAAGACAGATCACAAGACCATTGGGCGAGGCGGTCCAGTACGCCTTGGACAGTTGGAACCGGACCGCCCGCCTGTGCTGCATCCTGGTCGCTAGTGGAGTCGCGGCCGGACTGTACGCCCTGCTGAAGGGCGCCTGACGCACTACACAACCGCCAGGGTAGCCGCCTCCCGGCCGGGCCAGGAGGCGGCACCGCCTTCTCAGGGCGCGTTGGCCGAGGTCGGACTGTCCCCCGGTGGGCACGTCAGTCTTTCCGGGCGGGCCTCGACCCGGCCTTCAACACCGCGCCCGGGTAGAAGAACAGATTGGCACCGTCGCCGGTCGTCGACGCCCAGCTAGTGAGGTCGCTGATCGCGCTGGCTTGGAGCGCCGGTGCCCATCGGGCCAGAAGGTCCATAGTGTCGAGCCAGTCCTCGGCGGCGACGAGCTCGGCGCCATGCGGGGTCTCGGTGGAGAGCGTGAACCGGAAGGTTCCGGACCGACTTGCCGGGCACCTCCCGGCGCTAGAACGTCACGGTCAGCTGGCCAAGGTGGCTAAGGAAGGCAAAGTCGCCGAAGCCGGCCTTCTTCATCGTCCTATCGAAGTACTGCGCAACGTCCTACCCGACCAGCGGGTTGGGGCTGGTCGTCCACGCACCGCTCGCGTAGAGAGGTAGGGAATCAGGGTTTTTAGTAAGATTCGCACGCTACACGCCGATGCCCACAGCCACATCAACGCGAGATCCCAGATCATGCCCCTGCCCGGACGGAAGCTGGTTCCGCCACGGGCTAAACCAGTGACGGAACGCCGCAACGGTGGCCACTAGACTGCCTTCGGCCCTGGTGAAGGTGTACAACCCCTCGGATGCGATCTGATGATCCTCCACGCCATCGTCGACGCCAGCTGAAATCTTCCCCACCGCAAATCGTCCATATTTTGCCAACTATCCTCAGTAAAATCACCCTCGACCTACATCGGACGAAACGTCGAAATGCTGGTCGAGGGCTCAGGCCTTTGCCAACTGTCCTCAGTGACTTGCCAACTGTAGGAAGTGGTCTCAGCCGGTGACTTCGGCCGATGGCCGATGATGCATCCTCTGATGGGTCGCCGTCGCGGGCCCTCCAGGCGAACAGGGGGAGATGGGGATGGAGCGTCACATCAAAGCGGTGCCGCCCGGGCTGACGCACGGTGCGCGGGTGTTCCTCCAGACCCACGGCGTCCGCCTGGAGCCCTTGGCCCTTGAGGAGTGTCGCGAGCGGTGGCTCGCGGCGGGGATTCCGGGCGAGCAGATCGACCGGGTCGTGGCGTTCGAGCAGACCTGGGGCGGGTTGGTGCTGCCGCCGTCGGCGCGCAACGACGGCGGCCCGAAGTATCTGGACGCCGACGCCCCCGGGCACGTGCCCGGGGTGGGATGGCTCTTCGAGGTCGGCGCGCAGCGCACGGCCGTGCCGTACTCGTTCCAGATCGGTCCGGACGGCGCGTTCGGGATCCTCGGCCCGCAGGGCTGGGCCCGGCTCCACGAGAGCATCGAGGGCTGGCTTGAGGCCCTGTCCCTGGCTCACCACGCGGCGACGCACGCATCCGGTATCAGGGTTCTCAACGGCGCCGCGGCCGCCGCTCTTGATCTCGACGGGTTCCAGGAGGTTCCCGCCGTCCGGGGCGTCGCCGATCGGTGGTGGCGCGGCGCCGACTCGCTGGTCGCCGTTTACTCGGGCGAGGCTGAGGCGTTCGGGGATCCGGGGCCGACCGCCGCCCTCGTCTACTCGGGCCTGGACGACTGGGGCCTGGGAACGGAGCTCTGGGCGGTCGCCACCGGCTGGCACGTCGAGGGGTCGGCGACGCCGCTGGTGGGCTGGGACATCAACGGTGTCCTGATCGAACGCCGGATACAGGGCGTCTACGAATCCTGGTTCGGGCATTCGGACGGCCGCCGCCTGGGCTTCGTCACGAACGGCGAGCGCGTCCTGCTCATGCTGATGGACGACGAGGACGACCCGGGAGAGCACGCCGTCGACGCGGCCGCCGAAGGCTGGGCGGACGGCTTCCGCCTGCTCAACGGCCAGGTCGACCGCTACCCGACCCGCGACACCGTCGCGTTCAGCGTCGGTGTCGCGAGTCTGCGGCGCATCATCGACACCGGGACGTGGCCCGAACACGTCCGCCGGGAAAGCGACCGGACTGTAAGCGCGACCGTCAGCCCGATCGTCACCCCGACCGTCAGCCGGCCGCCAGCACCCGCTCCAGCCACGACCGACGCGCCGCCCGAGCCGCCCGGCTGAGTGCGGCGTCCGGGACCACGAGGTCGAACGCGTGGTAGCCGCCGGGCCACACGTGCAGCTCGGCCGAGCCGCCGGCCCGCCAGATCTTGTCGGCGTAGGCGACGGCCTCGTCCCGCAGCGTCTCGGCGGAGCCGACGTCGATGAACGCGGGCGGCAAGCCGGACAGGTCCGTGGCCCGGGCCGGTGCGGCGTACGGCGACACGTCCGGGCCGCCGCGCGCCGAACCCAACATCGCCTGCCACCCGAACCCGTTCCAGCTCCGGTCCCAGACATCGGCGCCGTCCATCTGGTGCGCCGAGTCGCTGTCGTTGCCGTCGTCGAGCATCGGGCACATCAGCAGCTGCCCGAGCAGCCACGGGCCGCCCTTGTCGCGCACCATCGCGCTCAGCGCCGCCGTCAGGCCGCCGCCGGCGCTGGTGCCCGCGACGACGATCCGCTCCGGGTCCAGCCCGAGCTCGGCCGCGTGGTCAGTGACCCAGAGCAGTCCGGAGTAGACGTCGTCGATCTGCGCGGGATACGGGTGCTCCGGCGCGAGCCGGTACCCGACCGAGATCAGCGTCGCCCCGAAGTGCTCGGCGTCATCCAGCATCGGGTCGAGGAAGAACAGGTGCCGGTGGTCGCCGCTGAAGTAGCCGCCGCCGTGCGTGGAGTAGATCGCCGGGCGCCCGGCGGCCGGGGCCGAGACCGGCGTGCAGACCAGCAGGGTGACCTCGGGCTCGCCGGACTCCGCCGGGACCTGGTACGAAGTCACCTCGAACCGGCCACCCCGGCGCAGCTCATCGAGCGTCGGCAGTTCGGCGGCGTCCTCGGCCCGGATCTCCGGCAGCCGCTCCATGCTCATCGGTGCCGAAGTGGTCTCTCGCGCCGCGCGATACGCGTCCATCAGCGCGGCATCGAACGGTATAGAGGGCAATGTCGCCATCGTCAGTCCACCTTTGTCAGTACTCGTGCGCCATCCTCGGTGATGGCGATGGTGTGCTCGGAGTGCGCGCCCCGCGACCCGTCCTGGAAGCGCAGCGTCCAGCCGTCGGGGTCGGTGAAGATCTCACTCGTCGTCGCCGACCACCAGGGCTCCAGAGCCAGCGTCAGGCCGGGGCGCAGCACCAGGCCGCGGCCGGCGCGGCCGGCGTTGGCCACGTGCGGGTCCTCGTGCATGGTGTGGCCCAGGCCGTGCCCGCCGAACTGGAGGTTGACCGGGTAACCGTACTCGACCGCCACCGCCTCGATGGCCGCGGAGACGTCGCCGAGTTTGGCGCCGGGGACCGCGGCGGCGATGCCGGCGTCCAGGGCCCGGCGGGTGGACTCCACCAGGCGGACGTCCTCGTCGCGCGGGGTGCCGACGATCACCGTGCGGGCCGAGTCCGCGACCCAGCCGTCGATCGCCACCGCGAAGTCCAGGGTCAGCACGTCGCTGTCGCGCAGCGTGTACTTGTGCGGCAGGCCGTGCAGGACCGCGTCGTTCACCGACAGGCAGATGACGTTGCCGAACGGGCCGCGGCCGAAGGAGGGCGCGTAGTCCCAGTAGCACGACACCGCGCCGCGCTCCTTGACCAGGCGCCGCGCCCGGTGCTCCAGGTCCATCAGGTTCACCCCCGGGCGGGCCAGCTCCGCGAGCTCGGCCAGGGTCTCCCCCACGAACCGCCCGGTGACCGCCATCTTGTCGATCTCCTGCGGCGTCTTCAGCTCGATCACCGGGTCGTCTCCGTCCGCATTGAGTCCGTCTGCTCTGCATCCGTCTGCTCCGGCGCACCCTGCGCGCGCCAGATCTGCTCGCCCTCGTCGTCCAGTTCACCGGTCGGCGCCAGGCCGATCCGCTCGGCGACCCGGGCCGAGGCCGCGTGTCCAGGGTGGATGTTCGCGCGGATCTGCGCCACGCCACGCTCCCGCAGCCAGGCCACCAGCGCCGAGGCGGCCTCGACCGCGTACCCGCGGCCCTGCCAGGACAATCCCACCACCCACGCGATATCGGCGCGCCGGCCCGCCTCGACGATCGTCGCCTGCACGGTGCCGACCGCGGCGCCGTCCTCGGCCCGCCGCGCGATCCAGTTCACCCACTCCTGGGAGCCGTCCGGGGAATGTCCCACGGCGAGCCGCGTGTAACGGATTCGCAAGCCGTCCGCCGTCGGGGGCTCGCCGCCGATGAAGGTGTAGAGCTCGGGGGCGGCCAACACCTCGGCCATCTCGGCGGCGTCGGCCTCCGTCAAGGGTTTCAGCACCAACCGGGTGGTCGTCGACTCTCTAAACATGCTTGCATGCTATGCGGGCCACCCCATACCGGCGGCTCAGGCAAGTCCATAGGTGGTTCAGCCCCGATACCCGCAAACGCGCGACGCCCCCTTTCAGGTTGCCGCCGTTGCTCGATCGTTACCCACCTGTGACGACGTGAGTTGACACCCCTACGCCGCGAGAGGATCCTTGGTTTCCGTTAGGACACCTCGTTCGGTGAGGCGTCTTCACGGACAAAGGCCACTGATCCCATCGGTCGAGAGACCCTCCGGATCAGGACAGATCTCCTCGGATTAAGGGGTGATCCCAAGTGGCTGCGCAGCTGACGCTACGCCGTGAAGTGCCGAAGCTCTGACGAGAGAGGTGGCCGGGACGGGTCTTGGCCTTGCCGTGGAACGGCGGGCGGACCAGACCTCCCGGGCGAACCTCCCAGAGGTGTCGGGCGCGTCCGCTGGAATGGGCGGAACCGCGCGGGACACAGGCGCCGCGGCGCCACGGCGGTCGGGAGGTGGTAGCGATGAAATCCGGTAGTAGGTCGGGCCACAGTCGGCCCCGCATCGCGCACGACCCAGCCCACCGCCCGTCCCCCGGCGCGCGTTAACCGCATCAGAACTCTGCCACCACCCGGCCACACCGGGACCCCGTCCGGGTCCCACCGCGGCCGGCGGGGTTCACGCGTGCCACCCGACCAGCCGCTCCTACTCGGCAGCAGGGGGTGTTCCCATGACCACGGCCACGCTGAACGGCGAAGTCCGCGACACGCACCACGGCGCGACTGCGTCCGCGGTGCTCGACGAAGCGCACGTCGGTGACATCAAAGGCGCTTTCGGCACCATCAGGCTGGGCGATCACGACGAACGCCGCGGCCTGTCGGCGAAGCTGAAGACGCTGCTGGCGATCGTCGGCCCGGGGCTGATCGTGATGGTCGGCGACAACGACGCCGGCGCCTTCGCCACCTACGGCCAGGCCGGCCACGACTACGGCACCAAGCTGCTGTGGACGCTCCTGCTGCTGGTCCCGGTGCTGTATGTGAACCAGGAGATGGTGCTGCGGCTCGGCGCGGTCACCGGGGTCGGGCACGCCCGGCTGATCTTCGAGCGCTTCGGCAAGTTCTGGGGCGCGTTCTCCGTCATCGACCTGTTCGTCCTCAATGCCCTGACACTGGTCACCGAGTTCATCGGGATCACGTTGGCGACCGGCTACCTGGGGCTGCCGAAGGTGCCCTCGGTCATGATGGCCGCGCTGATCATCGTGGCGGCCGCGATGAGCGGTTCGTTCCAGCGGTTCGAGCGGATCGCGCTGACCCTGTGCGTGGGCTCGCTGCTGCTGATCCCGATCTCGATCATGGCGCACCCCGGCGCGGGCAGCATGACGCACGGCTTCCTCACCCCGGCGCTGCCCGGCGGCTCCGGCCAGATGGCCACCGTGATGCTGGTGGTGATCGGCATCGTCGGGACCACGGTCGCGCCGTGGCAGCTGTTCTTCCAGCAGAGCTACGTCATCGACAAGCGGATCACCCCGCGCTTCATGAAGTACGAGAAGGCCGACCTGGGCCTGGGCATCGTCGTGGTGGTGGTCGGCGCGGCGGCGACCATCGGCCTGGGCGCGGTGGCCGCCGCGCACCTGGCCGGCCCGTTCACCGACGCCGACGACGTGGCCCGCGGCCTGACCGTCTACGGCGGCCGGGTCCTGGGCGACATGTTCGCCGTGGCGCTGCTGGACGCCTCGATCATCGGCGCGTTCGCGGTGTCGCTGTCCACCGCCTACGCGATGGGCGACTGCCTGAAGATCAACCACTCGCTGCACCGGGGCGTGAAGCAGGCCAAGGGCTTCTACGCGGTCTACGCCGGGATCATCGCCTTCGCCGCGACGATCGTGCTGGTGGCCGACGACCACGTGCAGGGCGTGCTGACCGTGGGCGTGCAGGCGCTGGCCGGGGTGCTGCTGCCCTCGGCGTCGGTGTACCTGCTGCTGCTGTGCGTGGACAAGGACGTCCTCGGGCCCTGGGTGAACAACCGCAAGACCACGGTGTTCACCGGCGCGGTGATCGCGGTGCTGGTGGCGCTGTCGCTGGTGCTGACCGGTTCGGTGCTGGACCAGAGCATCACCGCCGGGCAGATCGAGGCGATCCTCGGCGGCTGCGCGGTCGTCGCGCTGGCCTTCGGCGGCTGGCTGGGGATCAGGGCCCTGCGGACGCGCCGGGCCCCGGACTTCGTGGCCGAGCGCCTCGACCGCTCGGGCCGTGCCGACTGGCGGACCCCGCCGCTGGACCAGCTCGGCCAGGTCCGGTTCTCGGTGGGAACCCGGGTCGGGCTGACCGTGCTGCGCGGCTACCTCGCGGTGGCGACGGTGCTGGTGGCGGTCAAGCTGGTCTCGATGATGCTCGGGCACTGAGGCACTGAGGCACTGAGGCACTGCGGCACTGACAACCCACAAGGGCTGGGCGAAGCGGACGCCCGGCCCGTGTCTTTCGCGCTGAAACGCCTTGCGCCTGTTACCGCCGCTCCATATAGGCCTCTTCGAGGTCCAACTGGTGCAGCACCCGGCGGTAGACGTCGTCGTTGATCTCCCGCATGTCCCGCAGGTGCTCGATCGCCGCGCGCTCGGCGTCCAGCATCGAGCGCCGCGCCTCCTCGACCGCCGCCGCGCTGGCGCTCGGGGCCCCGGACGCCACCTGCATCGCGAACCTCTTGGCCCGGTCGCCACGCCACCTGGCCTGGTCCCGCATGCGGTCCACGGCCGGATCCGGAAGCGTGGCCTCCAACTCGTCCAGGCGCGCCTGACCGGCGGTGGCCGCCGTTCCCATCGCGCTGCAATAGGAGAACGCGTCCTCCTTCTCCTCGTCCTTGGCCTCGACGCCGAGCCGGCGGATCAGCGGCGGCAGGGTCAGGCCCTGGACGATGAGGGTGGCCAGCACCACGAACAGGGTGAGGAACTGGACCAGTTCGCGGTCCGGGAGCGGCCCGCCGTGGTTGTCGGTCAGCGGGATCGCGGCCGCGGCGGCCAGCGAGACCACGCCGCGCATGCCGGCCCAGCCCACGACGAACAGGATCTTCGGGGCCTGGGTCTGGGCCGGTGGTGGTGCGAGCGCCGAATTGCGCCGCAAGTGGCGCATCAGGAAGCGGCCGATGTACCCGAACGTGTACACGCCGCCGAAGCGCGCCACCACCACGATCGCGAACGCGGCCAAGCCGTAGCCGATCAGCTCCGCGGCGCTCCAGTGGTCCACGTCCCTCAGGATCGGGATCAGCTGCAGGCCGATCAGCGCGAACACCGTGGCTTCCAGGATCTCCACGATCACGTCCCACAGCGCGGTGTCCAGCATGCGGGTGGCGTAACCGGCGCGGACGCGGCGGTGGCCGAGGTAGAGCCCGAGAATGACGACGCCCATGACGCCGGACACGTGCACCGCTTCGGCGGTGATGTAGACGACGAACGGCAGTGTCAGCGAGATGGCACTCTCGGCCCGCGGATCGCGCATCCGGTACCGGATCGGGTCCCAGACCACGGCCACCACCGCGCCGATCGCGATGCCGCCGGCCGCCGAGAGCACGAACCGGCCGACCGCGTCGAAGACCGTGACCGTCTCCCCCACCGCCGCGGCCAGCGCGATCCGGAACGCGGTCAGCGCGGTGGCGTCGTTGAACAGGCCCTCGCCGACCAGCACGTCGACGGTCCGGCGCGGTAATCCCAGGCGTTTGGCGATGGAGATCGCCGCGACCGTGTCCGGTGGCCCGAGCACCGCGCCCAGCACGAACGCCACCGACAACGGCAGCCCGGGGATCAGCAGGTGCATCGCGAATCCGGTGAGCAGCGTGGTGACCAGCACCATCCCCACCGACAGGATCAGGACCGCCGACCAGTTCTCGCGCAGCGAGGGCACCGAGGTCTCCACGGCCGCCTGGTAGAGCAGCGGCGGCAGCAGGATCATCAGCACGAACTCGGGCTCGAGGTCGTAGTCCGGGATGAACGGCGCGATCGAGACCAGCAGCCCGACGGCCACCAGAACGAGCGGCCCGTTGAGCTCGAACCGCCGGGCGAGCGCGGACACCACGACGGAGAAGAACGGGACACCGAGTAAGAACAAGAGATGTTGCGCCGTCATGCCACCTGATCATCCCATGACAGATGGGTCGAACGGCGTGCCCGCCGGGCGGATCAGCCGCGCGCCGTGCGCCACACCCCGTCCGGGACGGCCTCGGCGAGCGCCACCAGCATGTTGAGACCGGTATCCACCCACTCCGGCTTGACCGTCCCCTTGCCCCAGGTCAGAAGCCTGTTTCCCTCGATCCGCCAGGCGAAGTCCGGCCAGGAGGCGATCAGCCGCAACACCTTCGGGTCCAGGACGTCGGCGGCCAGCCGATGGTCCGCGGCGCTGACCCGGTAGCGGTGGTCGAAGGCGGAATCGCCGCGGACGAACTCCGGGGCGCCGGCCAGGATGCCGGGACCGACGCGCCGGTCCTTGTAGCCGCGCGGCACGACTTCCACCGGCGGCAACGGGACCGGGAGGTCCTCGACGCAGGCGACCCAGTAGTGGTGGACGTCGTCGCTCTCACCGCCCCGGGTCCTGAACTCGTAGTCGATCACCAGGACGGCGCGGCCGTGGTGCGTGCCGCGCATCACCAGGCGCGCGAGGCGGCGGTGGCCGGCGGTGAAGGGCCGGCCGCCGAAGGTCGCCGGCAGCCGGCGGTCCTTCTTGGCCAGCTGCCACCCCTTGGCCGCCGCCATCGCGGCGAGCGCCTTCTTACGGCGGGCGTTGGCGGCGATCCCGGCGGCCAACAGGACCACCATGAACCCGGCGAGGATCAGCAGAGGCACGGTCACCGGACCATGCCTACCATCGCGGCGCGGGTGGCGTCACCCGCGCCGCTGAGAGTTCGGCGCACGATTCGGTGCACTATTCGGTGCACTATTCGACGCGCTGAGGGTCAGCGCGTGCCGTTGCAGTAGTAGTAGGTCCCGTTGTAGGACTGGTTGTCCCAGAAGTACAGGTCGGCCCAGGTCTGCGGACCGGCGACGCCGTCCACGGCCAGCTTCGGGTAAGGCGGGTTGCCGCCGGGCGAGTGCACGGTCGGGGCGTTGTTGCAGCCCTGGAAGTCCGTCATCGCCTTCTGGGTGTCCGGGCCCCACTGGCCGTCGGTCGCCAGCGTCGGGATGCCCAGCTCCGCCTTCTTGAGCAGGCACTGGAGTTCCTTGACCGCGTTGACGTTGCCGGAGCCCTCCTGGATTTGCGGCATCTGTGTGGCCGGGAGGTCCAGGTACGTGCAGTCGCTGGAGGGCCGGGCCGCGTTGCTCGGCTTCGGCGCCGGCACGGTCACCGGGGCGCTGGGCTTCGGCGCGCTGGGTGCCGGGGCGCCCGGGGCGGAGGTCGCCGCCTTGCCGGGGTTCGACCCGACCGGCTTCCCGGGCGCGGACGTCGTGCTGGTGCTGCCGCCCCCGCCGGTGCTCGTGCCCTGGCCGGTCTGGCCGGGCTGGCCGCCGTTGGTGACGCTGGAGGTCGCGCCGGTCGGGTTCTCCGGGAC
Source organism: Catenulispora pinisilvae (assembly GCF_015356865.1). Lineage (GTDB taxonomy): Bacteria > Actinomycetota > Actinomycetes > Streptomycetales > Catenulisporaceae > Catenulispora > Catenulispora pinisilvae. The sequence continues at coordinate 29,321 of NZ_JAAFZA010000054.1, read as the reverse complement.
GTTCGCCCCCTGCGCACCGTTGCTCGACGGGTCGCCCACGATGCTGTCGCCGTCCGGCCTGCCGCCGCCGGTGTTGCTGCCGCTGGTCGCGGTGGCGCCGGCGCCGGCCAGCGCCGCCGAGTCGTGCTTCTTCGAGGAATCGCTGTTGGCGAAGGCCACCGCACCGCCGATGCCGACCACCGCCACCACGGCCAGGGCCGAGGCGATGAGGGCCTTGCGACGCCGGTTCGGGTTGTCGTCACCGGGCCCGCCGGGGCCGTAGCCACCCGGGCCGAAGCCGCCGGGTCCCTCCGGGCCCCCGTTCAGCGGCATGCCGTAAGGGGACGCCATCGACGGCGGCGGCGCGGATTGCCCGGGGCCTTGCGGCGCCGACCCGAACGGCGGCAGCGCGCCGCCGGCCGGTACGCCAGACGGTGACTGGGGCGTCTCCCAGGGTGGGTTCTGGTCGGGCGAGCTCATGACCGGTCATCGTATCTTCGCCGTTGCGGGGCCGGTCCCCGACCCGGGCAAAGTGCGGGTAAAACAACCCTCGTGGCGGGCCGAGTATGCATGAACCTCGACAAACGTGTTGTGGCCGGACGTCCCGGGGCGGGATCATCGAGGACATGACGCTGCCCCGCCAGCGCCCTCAGGGGCCTGCCATCCAACCGGCACCGGACCCCGGAGAGCTGGGCGAACCGGCCCAGGCCCCGGCCCCGGCCGCCCCGGCGGCGAGCGATCCCGGGCAGCGGCTGCCGTTCCGGGTCACGATCGACGACTCCGACACCCCTTACGACGTGGTGGACGCGCTGCTCCTGACCCCGTTCACCACCGGTGTCCAGCCGCACGCCCGGCACGCCCGGCTGGACGCGCTGCGCGAGGACGCGACGCTGGTCCCGGCCGAGGGCGAGGTGCTGCGCTCGGTGGTGGAGGACAAGCGCGAGTCGTGCCTGACCGCCGGCCCCGGCTGGACCGCCCGCTCGGTCCGCTGGTCCAGCGGCGGCGGCGAGGTCACGGTGGTCGCCGAGACCCCGGAGCTGGCGACCAAGATCCTGGAGCAGGCCACCGACGGCGTCGCGGCCGAGGAGGAGCCCGAAGAGGAGAAGGTCTCGGTCGGCTTCTGGTACGCCGCTCCCCAGCGCGGGCCGTACCGCACCGTCCGCACCATCACGGCCGAACCGTGGGAAGCCGTCCGCAAGAACTACTCGGCCACCGCCTCAGCGGCGATGGACAAGCTGATGGCGGTCCGCCGCAGCGAAGCCGCCGGCCGCATGATCCTCCTGCACGGCGCGCCCGGCACCGGCAAGACCACGGCCCTGCGCACCCTGGCCCGTGAATGGCGCGAGTGGTGCCAGGTGGACTACGTCCTGGACCCCGACGCCCTGTTCTCCTCCCCCGGCTACCTCATGGAGGTCGCGATGGGCGTGGAGTACCACGGCCACGGCGAGGAGGAGGAGAACCGCCGCCGCTGGCGCCTGCTCCTGCTGGAGGACTGCGACGAACTGATCCGCGGCGAGGCCAAGGCCACCAGCGGCCAGGCCCTGTCCCGCCTGCTCAACCTCACCGACGGCCTGCTCGGGCAGGGCCGCGACGTCCTGGTCGCGATCACCACCAACGAGAATCTGGCCAGCCTGCACCCGGCGGTCATAAGGCCGGGCCGCTGCCTGGCGCAGATCGAGGTCGGCCCCCTGCCGCGCGCCGAGGCCACGGCCTGGATGGAGCGCGAAGGCGCCGACCCGGCCCGGCTGGCCGCCGCGCGCCAGGGCCGCGGCGCCGCCGGCCCCGGCGGGCCGATCGGCGGCGCGACGCTGGCGGAGCTGATCGCGGCTCGGGACGGGAACGAGCCGGTGGCCTCGGCGGGGGACGACACCGGGACCGGGTTGTATTTGTAGGGCGCGGTGCCCCGCTGTTGGATAATCAATCCCCAGACCGGCGTTCGTCCCACCGATTGCGAGGATCCGGATCGATGTGCACCTACCAGACCTTCAAGCTCGCCGTGGCCGGCAGTGCCAAGGGCACCAGCGCGTGGATGCGGGTCACCGAGGCCAGCGTGTACTACGACCATCCGGTGCACGCCACCGATGAGCACACGCTCAACATCGACCTGCGCAACCCCGAGCGGGGCCCGTCGGCGCGGATCGCGGTGGAGTTGAGCGCGCAGGCCGCGTACGACCTGGCGCAGGCCATCCTCACGGCGCTGGGGAGCGTGCCGGACGGGATGCTGCCGCCGGGACTACTCATCGACACAGCGCGGGTCTAACTTCGTAGGCATGGCCACCGACGACGCACGGACCGATACCGGGAGTGTTTACGACTACGTCGTCGTCGGGGCCGGCTCCGCCGGATCCGCGGTCGCGGCGCGGCTGAGCGAGGACCCGGGATGCCGGGTGGCGCTGCTGGAGGCCGGGCCGGTGGATCGCAATCCGCTGATTCACATCCCGGCCGCGTTCTCCGAGCTCTTCGAGGGCAAGCTGGACTGGGCCTATCGCACCGTCAACCAGCCCACGCTCGGGGGCCGGCGGATCTACTGGCCGCGCGGCCGGATGCTCGGCGGGTCCTCGTCGATCAACGCCATGATGTGGGTGACCGGGTTCGCGGCCGACTATGCGGAGTGGGCCGAGGCCGCCGGGCCGCAGTGGGGGCCGGACGCGATCGCGGCCGCGTTGCGCCGCGTCGAGGCCTTCACCGCCGCGCCGGACGGTATCGAGCACGGCGCGACCGGCCCGGTGCGCGTGGAGGACCTGCGCTCCCCGCACCTGCTGACCGCCCGCTTCCTGCAGGCGTGCACGTCCCTGGGCGTACCGGGCACCCAGACCGCGGTCACCCAGCACGAAGGCCGCCGCTGGTCCGCCGCCGACGCCTACCTCAAGCCCGCGCGGAGCCGCCCCAACCTGGTCGTCCACACCGGCGCGCTGGCCACCCGGGTGCTGTTCCACGACCGCCGCGCGACCGGCGTGCGCTATCTGGACGGCCGCCGCGTCGGCTCCGTCGCGGCCCGGCGCGAGGTGATCCTGTGCGGCGGCACGGTGAACACCCCGCAGCTGCTGATGCTCTCCGGCATCGGGCCCGCCGAGCACCTGAGGCAGCGCGGCGTGAAGATCGTGGCCGACCGCCCCGAGGTCGGCCGCAACCTGCGCGACCATCTGGCCTCCGGGGTCGTGGTGAAGACCAAGAACGCCAAGTCGCTGATCAGCGGCCGCACCCCGGCCGGGTTCGCGCGCTACCTGACCCGGCGCCAGGGCCCGCTGTCGTCGAACGTCGGCGAGGCGTACCTGTTCACCACCAGCCGGGACGGCCTGGACCAGCCGGACCTCGAAGTGCTGTTCGCGCCGGTGGCGTTCCTCGACGAAGGCCTCACCCGCCCGAAGGAACACGGCTACACGATCAGCGCCGTCGTCCAGAAACCGCGCTCGCACGGCACGATCACGCTCTCCACCCTCGACCCGACCGCCGCGCCGAACATCGACCCGGCCTACCTCAGCGATCCGGACGGCGCGGACTACGCGACGCTGGCGCGCGGCATCGCGCTGTGCGAGAAGATCGCCGCCGCCCCGGAACTGGCCCCCTACAGCGACGGCTACATGCTGCTCCCCGGCATGTCCGGCGAAGAACTGGCCGAAGCGTCGATCCGCCGCTACGCGCAGACCCTCTACCACCCGGTCGGCACCTGTCGGATGGGCAGCGATCCGGACTCGGTGGTGGACCCGGAGCTGCGGGTCCGGGGCATCGAGGGGCTGCGGGTCGCCGACGCCTCGGTGATGCCGACGATCATCCGGGGTCACACGAACGCGCCGTCCATCGTGATCGGGGAGAAGGCCGCCGAGCTGGTCAAGGACGCCGAGCGCGCGGCCCGCGAGGCCTGAGCACGACGCGAGGGCCGAAGCACCCGAGCCCACGCACCCCGCCTCCCGACTGGCGAGCCCAGCCGACCTGCCTGAGGCTGGGTCGTGGGGCGCGGCGGCGTGTGGCCGTCGGGCGGGGCGCGGCCCGGACGTCAGGAGCACGTGCGATGGCCGGTTTCGACATCAACTCGCTGCTGAACCAGCTGATGGGCAAGCAGGAGCAGCAACCGCAGCAGCAGGAAGGCCAGCCCGGCGACCAGGCGCAGATGCAAGCCCAGGGCCAGGACCAGCAGCCGGCCCACGCGATGGGCGCGGCGCCCAGCGGCGGCGGCGGTGCTGGCGGCCTGAGCAGCCTGCTGAGCAGCGGCATGATCCAGAAGCTGGCGCCGATGATCGGCAGCCTGGTCGCCGGCGGCGGGCTGGCGAAGCTGATGGACAACCTCAAGGGCGCCGGCGCGGGTTCGCAGGCGAAGTCCTGGGTCAGCTCGGACCAGCCCAACCAGCCGGTCAGCGACGAGCAGATCACCCAGGCCCTGGGGCACGAGCAGATCTCGCAGGTGGCCAACACCCTCGGCATGACCCACGAGGAGGCCGCGCACACGATGGCGGCGGCGCTTCCCCAGGTCGTCGACGCGATGACGCCGGAAGGCCAGCTCCCGCAGACCGCCGCGGCCGGTGCCGGAACGGGCACCGGGACCGGCGCCGGCGGCATGGAGAGCCCGGCCGCATCGCAAGCCCAGAACCGCCCGCAGGCCGGTGGGACCTCCGAGGGCCGTCCGCAGGGTACTTGATCCCCCCAGGTGGGAGATCGCTACCATGCAGGGATGCGCGACATCGCAGTATTCAGCGGAAGCGCCCATCCGACCCTGGCCGCGGAGATCTGCGCGCATCTGGAGACCCCACTGAGTCCAGTGCGTGTCAGCCGCTTCGCCAACGACTGCTTGGAGGTCCAGCTCCAGGCCAACTGCCGCGAGCGCGACGTGTTCCTGGTCCAGCCGCTGGTCGCGCCGGTCCAGGAGCACCTGGTCGAGCTCCTGCTCATGTGCGACGCGGCCCGCGGCGCCTCGGCGGCGAGGATCACCGCCGTGGTGCCGCACTACGCCTACGCCCGCAGCGACAAGAAGGACGCGCCGCGCATCTCCATAGGCGGCCGCCTGGTCGCCGATCTGATGGTGGCCGCCGGCGCCGACCGGGTGCTGGCGATGACGCTGCACTCGCCGCAGGTGCACGGGTTCTTCTCGGTGCCGGTCGACCACCTGCACGCGTTGCGGGAGCTGGCCAAGCACTTCCGCGGCTCGGATCTGTCCAACACCACAGTCGTCTCCCCGGACCTGGGCAACGCCAAGGAGGCCGCGGCCTTCGCGCGTCTGCTCGGCGTCCCGGTCGCGGCCGGGGCCAAGCAGCGTTTCGCCAACGACAAGGTGGCGATCAGCTCGGTGATCGGCGACGTGGCCGGCCGCGACGTGATCGTGCTCGACGACGAGATCGCCAAGGGCAGCACCGTCATCGAGCTGCTGGAACGGCTGCGCGACCTGGGGGCCCGCAAAGTGCGCGTGGCCTGCACGCACGGCCTGTTCGCCGCCGGCGCCCTCAAGCGGCTCTCCGACCAGCCCGAGGTCGAGGAGATCGTGTGCACCAACACCGTGCCGATCGCGCCGACCGAGGAGTCCGACAACGGCAAGCTCACGGTGCTGTCCATCGCCCCCGCGCTGGCCGAGGCGATGCGGCGGATCCACAACGGCGAATCGGTCAGCGCACTGTTCGAGTCGTAGAAGATTCGAGTCATAGAAGATTCGAGCCGTAGAAAACTCGGTGGGTGCGGTCTGTCGGATCGTGTCGGGCTCGTTCGTGGAACAGGTGAGAGCACAACGAACCGAGGAGGACATCATGACCGCCACCTACACCTTCGACGTCTTCAGCAGCCTGGACGGCTTCGGCGGCAGCACCGGGGACTGGGGCGGCTACTGGGGCAAGCAGGGCCCGGAGCTGCTCGCACACCGGCTCGCCCTGTACAGCCAGGACCAGCGCATGGTCTTCGGGGCCAAGACCTACCGGGACTTCGTGGAGATGCTGGCCGGGGCCGGCGACGACGACGAGGTCTACGACCCGTGGGTGACCAAGATGATCAACCTGCCGGCCACGGTGGTCTCCTCCACCCTGACCGGACCGCTGGACTGGCCGGACGCGACCATCGCCGCCGGCGACGCCGTGGACGTGGTCGCCCGGCTCAAGAAGGAGTCCGACGTGCCGCTGCGCTCGCACGGCAGCCTGGCGATGAACCGGGCGCTACTGGCCGCCGGCCTGGTCGACCGGATCCAGGTGACCGTCTTCCCGGCACTCACCGGGCGGACCGGGGCGGCACCGGTCCTCGCCGGGGCCACGGATTTCGACCTCGAACTCATCGAGAGCCGCACGCTCGACGGTCGCACCCAGGAGCTCATCTACCGGCCGACCCTGCACCCCTGAGGCCCGCCCCGCACACACGAAAGCGCCGACGACGATCACGGCCATCACAGCGATCACAGCGATCCGTCGGCGCTTTCGGTGCGTACCGGCTCAGGACAGGTGCGTCCCGTAGAACTCGAAGATCCGGTCCCAGGCGTCCATCGCCGCCTCCGGCCGGTAGGAGACCCGGTTCACGTTGAAGAACGCGTGCCCGGCGCCCTCGTACGTCTTGAAGTCGTACGGCTTCCCCAGCTTGTCCAGGGCCGCGGCCAGCTGCGCGGTCTGCTCCGGCGTCGGGAACTTGTCGTCCGCGCCGAAGTTGCCCAGCAGCGGGCAGGAGAGCTCCGGCAGCCGGGACTCCAGGGACGTGGCCCGCATCCCGCTGCCTTCGGGACTGTCGAGCATCACGAACGCGCCGTAGTTGTTGACCGCCGCCTGCAAGTCCAGCCCGGCGCAGGCGACGAGCACCGCCTGGCGTCCGCCGGAGCAGTGCCCGATGACACCGACCTTGCCGTTGGCCGTGTCCAGCCCGCGCAGGTACGCGGCCGCCGTGCCGACGTCGGCGATCAGCCGCTCGTCCGGCACGCCGCCCTCGGCGCGCACCGCGGCCGCGGCGTCCTCCGGTGCGATCCCCGGACCGCCCTCGCGGCTGTAGAGGTTCGGGACGACCGCGTTGTAGCCGTGCACGGCGAAGGTGCGCGCGAACTCGCGTGTCGCCTCGTCGTAGCCGGGCAGGTGGTGGATCAGGACGACACCGCCGCGCGGCGCGTCATCCTGGGGCACCGCCAGGTAGGCCTCGATCTCTGCGCCATCGGCCGCGGGGTAGTGGACGGTCCCGGCCTGGATGGCATTCGTCATGGCGATCTGCATGCCGAAAATACTGGCACGCTCAGGTCGGGGACAGAACGTAGGCACGGACCGCGACCGTCACCGCACCGCCCGATCGGACCTGTTCGGCCCGCTCGTGCCAGGCGTTGGGCCCCATGCCGATGACTTGAGAAACCTCCTGCGCGGACAAGGCCGGCGTCGCGCCGTACGGATGCTCGGACTCGATCCGGAACCGGTCGGCGAACTGCTCCCGCAGCCGCTCCGGCTTGCGGTCGTCGACGGCCATCAGACCGTACTCATCGATCAGTTCCCTGAGATGCTCCGGCTCGGGCACCACGACGATCGCCCGGCCGCGCGGATGCAGCACCCGCCGCATCTCGCGCGGATTGCGGGGCGCGAAGACGTTGAGGACCACCGAGGCGGCCCGGCCGCGCACCGGCAACCCGGCCCAGGCGTCGGCGACCACGGCGCCGATCCGCGGATGGGCCTTGGCCGCGAGGCGGGCGGCGTGCTTGGAGATGTCCAGCGCGATGCCCGGGCGGTCCACGGCCGCCAGGACCCGCGCCAGGTAGTAGCCGGTGCCCGCGCCGAGATCGAGGACGCCGGTGTGCTCGGAGTCGTCCCCGGCACCGACATCCGCTGCCAACCCGGCGACCAGATCCGCGATCCCGGCATAGTGCCCGGCCCCGAGGAACGCGGCGCGTTCGGCGACCATCGCGGCGGTGTCGGCGGTGCCGCCCGCCCCGGCCCCGGCGAGCAGGGAGACGTACCCCGGCCGCGCGACGTCGAAAGCGTGCCCCTCCTCACATACCAGCCGGGCCCCCGCACCGGCCTCGACGATCAAGGCGGTGGCACAATGCGGGCAGGACAGCCAGTCGGCGACGTCGGAGATCACCTCTCCAGTGTGACGGATTCGGCACCGGAAAAAGGAACAAGCGGAGGCGCCCTCCTCGTTGATACACTTTAAACGCGATACAACGCGTCTTTGGGGCCGCAGCCGAGAGGGAAGAGCCATGGCCAGTAAAACGATCCGCTACGACGGTGACCGTTCCCCGTCCGCCAAGCCGTTGATCCTGCTCACCACGATCGCGGTACTGCTGCTGGTAGCGGTGCCGATCTCGATCCTGGTGGCGCTGTTCATGATCGTGTTCGGGCACGTCGTCGGCGGCTTCGCGGTCATCGGCATCACCGTGCTGGCCGCGATCCTCGCCGTGGTCGCCGCCGGCGCCAGCGGGATCCGGCATCTCCAGCGCATCGTGGAGCAGAAGTCGTTCCGAGTGGTACACCTCAGCCAGCGTGACTACCACTATGAGGGCGACAACTGCGGTCACGATCACTCCAACGACGAGATCCGCATCATCTGAGCCCCGGCTGAGGAAACCCAGCAACCCGGCCTCGCGACAGACCTGGACGCGCCGTCCCCTCAGGCGCTCCAGGTCTGCCGTATCCAGGCGTGCCGCGGATCGTCGCTGAACGCCATCGAACGGTCCGGCCCGCGGTCCCGGCCGGCCAGCACGTTCAGGTAGTACAGGTCATAGCCGGGCATGGCCATCGACGGGCCGTGGTAGCCGTACGGGATCAGCACCACGTCCCCGGCCTCCACCTCCCGAAGAACATCGATCTCACCAGCCGCCGACGAGTAGACCCGTTGGTATCCCGGCCCGCCCTCGTAGTAGTAGATCTCCTCTTTGGCGCGCTCGCCGCCTTCCACGTCCTCGTCATGCTTGTGCGGCGGCCAGGACGACCAGTTCCCGCCCGGGGTGATCACCTCCACCGCCAGCAGCCGGTCAGTCTGGAAGGCCTCCGGGGCGCAGAAGTTGCGCAGCGTACGCGCGGCCGATCCGGCTCCCCGCTGCTCGACCGGGACCGCTTCGCGCGCGCCGTACCGGAACGGCAGATCCAGCTCGGCCCGCGCGGTGGGGATCGCGACGCGGCACTCGCCGTCGACCGCGGCCAGCCGGACCGTGCTGCCGCGCGGGATGTAGGCGAAGTCGCTCGGTCCGGCGAAGACGTCCTTGCGGCCGGCCAACAGGAATTCCTCGCCCGCAGACCTGACGGTGCATGATCCCGACAACGGCAGGACCAAAGCTTCGTCCTCGGTGGTACCGAACTCGTACGAGCCGGCGAATTTCGCGGTCTTCAATCCCGCGTACCGCCAGCCGGCCGTTTCCGGCGTGATGTCGATGTTTGCCATGTCTGCCATACCGCCTCCCGTTTGCTGCATAGCAGTACGGTGTTCCCCGGTCAACCTGTTGTCCGGACAAAGTGACCGCAGCATACTGACGACTATGGGGATCCGACCGCGGATCGAGGTGGACCGCTCCTCCCCGATACCGCTCTACTTCCAGGTCGCCGAACAGATCGCGGAGGCGATCCGCACCGGCGAGCTGGCACCGGGCGACCAGCTGGACTCCGAGGTGCAGATCGCGGAGTCGCTGGGGCTGTCCCGGCCGACCGTGCGGCAGGCGATAGGGCACCTCGTGGACCGCGGCATGATCGTGCGGCGGCGCGGCGTGGGCACGCAGATCCTGCCGATGCCGGTGCGGCGCGAGATGGAGCTCACCAGCCTGCACGACGATCTGGCGCGCAGCGGCCGCGCCCCGGCCACCGACGTGCTGCTGCTGGCGCGGGTCCCGGCCGAGCCGGAAGCCGCGGCCGCGCTGGGCCTGGCCGCCGGGACCCCGGTGACCAAGGTGGTGCGGCTGCGCCGGTCCCAGGGCGAGCCGCTGGCGGTGATGCGGAACTGGCTGCCCGAGCCGGTGCCGCCGCTGACCGTGGAAGTGCTGGAGACCAGGGGCCTGTATGAAGTGCTGCGCAAAGCGGGTATCCGCATCTGCGTGGCCCGGCAGCGGATCGGCGCCTGCACCGCCGACGCCGAACAGGCGGCCCTGCTGGAGGAACGGCGCGGCGCGGCCCTGCTGACCATGGAGCGCACGGCCTTCGACGACAACGGGCGGGCGGTGGAGTTCGGCAGCCACATCTACCGCGCGTCCCGCTACAGCCTGGAAGTGACCGTCACCGAACACTGAAGCCGTACTGAACCGACACCCGCGGAGGCACCGATGGGAGCACGTTCGGCACATTCCAGAAACCTTCGAGCCCTGATAGCGATCGGCGTCGCGGCCGCGACCCTGGTCGCCGGCTGTTCCGGTTCCTCGTCCGGTGCCAAGCCGGCCGATGTGAACTCCTCGGACCAGCCGAAGAACCCGACGCTGGTGATCACCGCCAACGACATCGCCGGCGGCAAGAACAGCAACGAGGCGAACTGGATCTCCAAGACCCTGATCCCGGACTTCGTGAAGGCCGAGGCGGCCAAGGGGATCACCGCGCACGTCACCTTCCGGCCCAACGGCGTCGACGACAACTCCTACAAGTCCAAACTCGCCCTGGACCTCCAGTCCGGCACCGGGGACGACGTCTTCTCCCTGGACGGCATCTGGGTCGGCGAGTTCGCCGACGCCGGCTACCTCAAGCCGCTGAACCAGGTGGCCGGCGCCCAGGTCGACAGCTGGGACGGCTGGTCCCAGATCACGCAGGCGGTCCAGGCCCTCGGGGAGTACCAGGGCCAGCGCTACGGCGTCCCGAACGGCACCGACGCCCGCGTCATCTTCTACAACAAGAAGCTGTTCGCACAGGCCGGACTGCCGGCCGACTGGCAGCCCACCAGCTGGCAGGACGTCTACGACGCGGCCGCCAAACTCAAGACCCTGCCGGGCGTCACCCCGGTGCAGTGGGACGCCGGCGTCCCCATGGGCGAGGCCACCACGATGCAGGGCTTCCTGCCGCTGCTGGCCGGCGCGAACGGCACGTTGTGGGCCAACGGGAAGTGGGTCAAGGCGGGCCCGGCGTTCACCGCGGCGCTCGGCTTCTACCAGAAGATCTACGGCGGCGGCTACGGCGATCCGGTGCTCCAGGAGGACGCCAAGGGCCGCGACGAGTCCTTCGCCGAGTTCGCCGCCGACAAGATCGGCATCTACGCCGAGTCCGACTACATGTGGCGCTCGGTGGTGAACCCCTCCGGCGGCACCGCGCCGATGGCCGACCGGGACACCGATGTCGGCTACGCGCTGATCCCGTCGGAAACGGCCGGCTCGGGCATCAAGGGCCAGAGTTTCGTGTCCTACTCCGGCGGCTCGGACTGGTCGATCAATCCCAAGACCAAGTACCCGCAGGCCGCGTGGGACTTCCTGGCCTTCCTGAACTCCAAGACCGAGACCATCTCCCGGATCGCCGGGGCGCCGCTGCTCACCGCGCGCACGGACGTCAACCAGCAGGTGCTGGCCACTGACCCGATGCTGAAGTTCGCCACCGACAAGGTGCTGCCGATCACCTCGTTCCGGCCGTCGCAGGCGGCGTACAACGACGTGTCGAGCCTGGTGCAGAAGGCGACCGCGGACGTGGTCAGCGGCAAGAGCCCGGCCGATGCCGCCGCGGCCTACGAGAAGGCGTTGGAGGCGCTCGTTGGCCCGGACAGCATCGCCGCGGGGAACTGACTCAGCGGATCCGGCGGGGCTCGGCAGGGCGCGCGCGGCGGCGATCTCCGCGCCCGCCTTGCTGATCATCGCCGCCTTCCTGGTCTTCCCGGCCCTGTGGACCCTGTATCTGGGCACGACCAACTACCGGCTCACCGGCTTCGCCGCGCGCCATCCGCGCAGCGTGGGCCTACAGAACTACACGAACGTCATCCAGGACCCGGACTTCCACCACTCGCTGTGGCTGACCGTCGAGTACGTGCTGTTCTCAGCGGTGCTCGGCCAGGCGCTGCTCGGCTTCGTCATCGCCTGGATGCTGCGCGACGCCCGGGGCTGGCTCAAGCGGCTGATCGAGGCGCTGGTGCTGCTGGCCTGGATCCTGCCGAGTTCGGTGGTGGCGTTCCTGTGGGTGGCGATGCTGGACCGCGGCTCCGGCACGCTGAACGCCTTGCTGCACACCCCGGGCACGGCGTGGGCGATCGAGCATCCGATGGCCGTCATCGTGGTCTTCAACATCTGGCGCGGCACAGCGTTCTCGATGCTGCTCTACAGCGCCGCGCTCACCGGCGTGCCGCCCTCGCAGCTGGCCACGGCCCGGATGTTCGGCGCGAACTCCTGGCAGCAGCTGCGCGACGTGGTCTTCCCGCACATCCGCGGGCACATCCTGACCAACCTGCTGCTGATCTCGCTGTGGACGTTCAACGACTTCACGCCGTACCAGATCACCGCCGGCGGTCCGAACGGCAAGTCGGAGATCCTGCCGGTGTACATCTACCAGACCGCGCTGTTCGACGGGCAGATGGGCTTGGGGGCCGCGATCTCACTGCTGATGCTGGTGATCAACCTCGTGGTGGCGCTGGTGTACCTGAGACTGCTGCGCGACCGGCGGGGCGGGCGGAAGCTGGAACGGGTGGCGCCATGAAGGATCCCACCGTCCGCGCGGTCCTGGCGAAGATCGGCCGCTACACGTTCCTGTCGGTGCTGCTGGGCTTCTTCGCGCTGCCGATGTTGTGGCTGGCCTCGACGCCCTTCAACGCGCACCCCACGTTGGACGTCAGCATCAGCTCGTTTACTCTTCACAACTTCTCGGTCCTGCTGAAGGATCCGTATGCGCTGCCGTCGCTGTGGAACTCTCTACTGCTGGCAGGGGGTACGGCTCTGCTGACAGTGGGGTTCGCAGCGGCGGCGGCGTACGCGCTGAGCCGGGTGCGGATCCCCGGCCGCAACGGGATCCTCTACGCGCTGCTGCTGCTGTCCTCGATCGTGACCGGCACGGCCGCGATGGTGCCGCTGTTCGAGCTGGCCTTCAAACTGCACCTGATCGACTCCCGGGTCGGGGTGATCCTGGTCTTCACCGGCGGCCTGCTCCCGGCGGCCATCTTCATCCTGAAGGACTTCACGGACAACATGCCGCGCTCCTATGAGGAGTCGGCACGGGTGTTCGGCGCCTCGCCGTTCCAGATCATGCGGCACATCGTGCTGCCGATGATCCGCCCCGGGCTGGCCACGGTCACGGTCTGGGCCGTGGTCAACGTCTGGAGCAACTTCCTGATCCCTTACATCCTGATCCGGAATCCGGACAAGTATCCGGCCTCAGTGGTGCTCTACACGTTCTACACCGAAGGCGGCCAGCCCGACCTGGCGCTGATCTCGGCCTTCTCTCTGCTTTACTCGATCCCGGTGGTCCTTTTGTACTTGTTCGTCAGCCATCGCTACGGTTTCCGGTTCCACGGCGGGATCAAGCGGTAGGAGGAGCGTCATGGCCCAGATAAGAACCGTCGACCTGACCAAGACGTTCGCCGACGCCGGCGGCGGCGTCACCGCGCTGGACGCGCTGACCCTGACGATCGAGGACGGGGAGTTCTTCGCGCTGCTGGGTCCGTCCGGCTGCGGGAAGACCACGCTGTTACGGACGCTGGCCGGGCTGGAGACACCGAGCAGCGGCGCCGTGCACATCGGTGAAGCCGACGTGACCCGCACACCGCCGGGCAAGCGGGGCGTGGCCATGGTGTTCCAGGACTATGCCCTCTTCCCGCACATGACCGTGACGGAGAACATCGCGTATCCGCTCCGGGTACGAGGGGTGCCGAAAGCCCAACAACGGGAAGCCGTTCTGGCCGCGGCCGCCGACCTCGGGCTCACCGGCACCGACAGCACCGTGGGACTTCTGGACCGCAGACCGGAGGCTTTGTCCGGCGGACAGCAGCAGCGCGTGGCCCTGGCCCGCGCCACCGCGGCCAAGCCGTCCGTTTTTCTCTTTGACGAACCCCTGTCGAACCTTGATGCTCGTCTCAGGCTAGAGGCGCGGACGTTCCTCAAGCGACTACAACGCGAACTCGCCGTCACCACGGTCTTCGTCACCCACGACCAGGCCGAGGCGCTGGCGCTCGCGGACCGCATCGCGGTCATGCAGTCCGGCCGTATCCGCCAGCTGGGCACGCCTCGTGAGGTGTACCGCAGGCCGGCGAACACGTTTGTGGCTTCCTTCATCGGCTCCACGCCGATGAACTTGCTGGAGGGGGTTGTCCGTGACGGACGCGTTCTGGTCGCAGATTCCGAGATCGCGCCACCTGACGGGACCGGGGAGCGCCTGGCCGAACGCGCCGCGGTGGTCCTTGGCGCGCGCCCGGAGTACTTCCGCGTATCGCCGGATCCGCTCGACGGGGCGTTTCGGGGCACGGTAGAGGTCGCCGAGAACCTCGGCAGCTCGCTGTTGCTCACCCTGGACGTCTCCGGGACCGCCGTGCAGGTCGTGGTGGCCGAGGAGGACGAGCCGGAACCCCGGGCCACCTTGTGGGCGTTGCCCCGCAAAGACCGGACCCTGCTCTACGCGGATGGGGAGTTGGTGGGCTGATGCGGCTGGACGGCGTGTGGTGGCTGGAGGACCGGCTGCGGCAACAGCTGCGGTCGGTCCCGTTCGAGGTGCCGGCCGGCACCTCGCTGATCCAGGTCCGGCTGGACTACGACCGGTCCGCCGGCGCCGTCCTGGACCTCGGGTGCGCCGGTCCCGAGGGCTTCCGCGGCTGGTCCGGCGGGGCGCGGCAGGAGTTCGAGATCGGGGCCGGGCGGGCGACGCCCGGGTATCTGCCCGGGGAGATCCTGCCCGGGGTGTGGCACGTGTGGCTGGGGCTGCACCGGGTTCCGCCGGAGGGCGTGCGGTACTCGCTGGAGATCACGTTCAGCGACAAGACCACGAAGGTCGCCCGCGACCTCGAATACCACCACGTACGGCTCCTGGAGCGACCGCCCGCCCGCGAGCTGCCGACCGTCGACGGCGCCCGCTGGTACGCCGGAGACCTGCACGCCCACACCGAGCACAGCGACGGGACGCTGAGCATCCGCGGGCTGGCCGAGCTGGCCGCGACCGTGGGCCTGGACTTCCTCGCGGTCACCGACCACAACACGATCAGCCACTACCCCCACCTGGAGAAGCAGTCGGCGCGCAGCGGCGTGACGCTGATCCCGGGGCAGGAGGTCACGACCGATCTCGGGCACGCCAACGTGTGGGGCTCGCCGGAGTGGATCGACTTCCGGCGCCCGGCCTCGCAGTGGATGAAGCAGGCGGAGAAGGCCGGCGCGCTGTTCTCGGTGAACCACCCGCTGGCCGGGGACTGCGCTTGGCGGCACCACCTGACCACCCAGCCCTCGATCGCGGAGGTCTGGCACTGGTCCTGGTTCGACCGGACCTGGGGCTGGCCGCTGGCCTGGATGCGGCGGCATCCGGCCGCGATCATCCCGGTCGGCGGCAGCGACTTCCACGAGCCCGACGGCACCCCGGCCTCGCTCGGCGCGCCGATCACCTGGGTACTGGCCGAGGAGTGCTCCACCGCGGCACTGCTGGCCGGCATCGCCGCCGGCCACACCGCGATCTCGGCCACCCGCACCGGACCGCTGGTCCTGCGCTGCGGGGACCAGGTGACGACGGTCGACGCCGACGGCCTGATCCTGGTCCGTCCGGACGAGACCCGGGTGGTGGTGCGCGCCGACAGTTCGGGACGGCAGTCGTTCCCGGCGTCGCAATCGGGCATGTACCGGTTGGAGACCTGGCGCAACGAGGTGATGGCACTGTGCGCGTGACAGATCCGCCGGCGGGAAAGCCGGCTTGGCCGGTGAAGGTGGCGACCGCCCCGGTCAACTTCGGGATCTACTCGGCCCGGGAGCCGTTCATCAGCGCGGCGGAGTACGCGCGGATCGCGGTGGACTGCGGGTATGCGGGCACTGATCTGGGCCCGCGCGGGTATCTGGAGGAGGTGTCGGCCGACTCCTGTCCGGCGCTGGCCGGCGGCTGGCACGACTTGCGGTTCGGGCAGCAGGAGGGCTTCGCTGAGGACTTGTCAGCCCTCGAAGACACCGCGTGGCTGCTGCACAGCCGCAACCGCTACCCGGACATGAGCAGCTTCGCGCCGAAGCCGACGCTGGCGTGCCCGCCGTCGGGGCCGTTGGACGCGGCCGGGTGGGGCCTGCTGGTCCGGCAGGCGTACCGGGCCGCCTCCCGCTGCCGCGACCACGGCCTGGAACCGGTGTTCCACCACCACCTGGACACCAGCATCGAGACCCCGGACGACATCGACCGGCTGCTGGAGCTCACGGAGCTGGAGCTGTGCCTGGACACCGGGCACCTGCTGGCGGCGGGCGGGGATCCGCTGGCGACGCTGGCCCGGTGGGGGCATCGGGTGCGGCACGTGCACGTGAAGGACGCGCTGGCCGACGGGACGTTCTGCCGGCTCGGCGCGGGGCGGCTGGACTTGGCGGCGTTTCTCGACGCGTTGCGGGCGCTGGCGTACGAGGGGTGGATCGTCGTGGAGCAGGACGTGCCGGACGGCGGGCAGGATCTGGGGCGGATCATCGGGGATATGCGGCACAACCGGGCAGTGCTGGCCGGGTTGGGGGTTTGATGGGTGACGGGGTACCGAATTCCCATGCGGTCGCGCAGGTGGCGGTCGTGCCGGTGGCTGTCGTGCCGGTGGCTGTCGTGCGGGTGGCCGTCGTCGGGCTGGGCCATGTGGCGCGTCATGTGCATCTGCCACTGCTCGCCGACCTGAATCAGCACTTCCGGATCACAGCCCTCTGCGACTCCGTCCCCGGCTACGCCGCTGATCTCGCGCACCGGCTGGGCATAGCCGAGTCCGGCGTGTTCACCGATGCGCAGAACATGTTCGAACACGGCGAGTTCGACGCGGTCCTGCTGCTGACCTCCGGGTCGCACGCGGCACTGGCCGCCGAGGCGCTGAAGCGCGGGTATGCCGTCTTCTGCGAGAAGCCGCTCGCGCACACGCCCGAGGAGGCCGCGCTCGTGGCCGGGGCTGGGGCCGGGGCTAGGGCCGGCGAGCGCCTGATGCTCGGTTACATGAAGCAGTACGGCCCGAACGTAGCTGAGGCCATCGACGCCCTCGACCCGGCGACCGTGCGGCACATCGATATCAGTGTCCTGCATCCGCCGGAGGACTTCCCGCCGATCGACTGGACTCCCGTCGCCGCTCCCGCGCCCACGCACCTCGGGGCGCGCGCGCACTGGGAGTACCGCGCCATGCTCGACAGCGTGTGCCACGATGTGGCGCTGATCCGGCTGCTGGCCGGTGTCGCAGAACTCGATGTCGACTCCGCGGCGTCGTGGGGTGCACGGGGCGAGGAGCCGGGCTCGCTGGAGTTCTCCGGGCCGCTCCCCCACGGCCGCTACAGCGTGCGCTGGCACTTCCTGCCCGACTATCTCGATTACGAGGAAAGCGTCCACGTGCAGACCGAGACCGACACCCACTACCTGACGTTCGGCAACCCCTACTTCTTCAGCGCGAAATCGAGCTTCGAACGCGAGCTGCTGGCCTTCCACGCCCTCGTCACCGCCGGCACCGCACCACTGAGCGGCATCGCCGAGGGCACCGCGGACATCCGGACGGCGCTGAACGTCCTGCGCGCCCTGAGCGGGGCCACATGAACGAGCTGGTCGTCGTCCCGCACACACACTGGGACCGCGAGTGGTACCAACCCTTCCAGCGCTTCCGCCTCCGCCTGGTCACGGTCCTGGACCGGCTGCTGGCCCAACTCGCCGCCGACCCCCGCGCCCGCTTCACCCTCGACGGCCAGACCGCGGCGATCGACGACTACCTGGAGATCCGCCCCGAACAGGAGCCACTGGTCCGCACCCTGACCAGCCGCGGCCAACTGGCACTGGGCCCGTGGCGGGTACTCGCGGACTCATTCCTGTGCTCGGGCGAGAACCTGCTCCGCAACCTGGAAATCGGCCTAGCCCGCGCAGACGCCCTCGGCGGCGCGATGCGCATCGGCTACCTCCCGGACCAGTTCGGCCACGCGGCCCAACTCCCGCAGATCTTGAGCCTCGCGGGCATCGAGCACGCGTGCGTCTACCGCGGAGTGCCGGAGGCGGTGCACACGACGGAGTTCTGGTGGACCGCGCCGGACGGCACCGCACTGCACACCCGCTACCTCCCAGAAGGCGGCTACGGCGGGGCGGCGGGCATGTTCACCGAGCCCGACCCCGCGGTGGTACGCGATCGAGCCGAGGAGCATGTGCGAGCCCTGCGACGCTGGCAACCAAACGGCGCGCTGCTCGGAATGTACGGGACGGACCACTCGGCCCCGGTGGACGGGCTCGCGGATCTGGTGGCGGCGGCATCCCGGCGGGATGGCGACGGGGACGGGGACGGGGCGACGCGGATCAGGCTGGACACGCTCGCCGGCTTCTTTGGTGTGGCTGGCACTGCCCTAGGCGCTGGCACTGTCGCTGAAGCTGCGGCTACTGCTGGCGCTGGCTCAGGCACTGAAGCTGCTGCTGGCACTGGTTCTGGTTCTGGTTCTGGCTCTGGCACTGGCACTGGCACTGGCTCTGGCACTGAAGCTGCTGCTGGCACTGGCTCTGGCACTGGCACTGGCACTGGCTCTGGCACTGAAGCTGCTGCTGGCACTGGTTCTGGCTCTGGCTCTGGCACTGAAGCCGCTGCTGGCTCTGGCTCTGGTTCCCAAATCATCCAGGGCGAACTCCGCAGCCACGCGCGGGCCAACATCCTCCCCGGCGTCCTGTCCTCGCGCATCGGCCTCAAGCAGGCCCTCAGCCGCGCCGAGCGGCTGGTCGAGCGCTATGCCGAGCCGCTCGCGGCGCTGTATGGCGCGCGGGCGGCGTGCCGGCCCTTCCTCGATCTGGCGTGGCGGCGGCTGGTCGATTCCTCCTGCCACGACAGTGTGACCGGGTGCGGTGTCGATGCCACCGCCGATCAGGTCGCGGCGCGGATCGCCGAGGCTGATGATCTCGGGCGTGGGGTGGTCGATCTCGTGCTCGGGGCGGTCGCGGAGACCGTTCCCGAGGGCGGGCATCTGCTCTTCAACCCCTCGCCGCGGCGTCGTGCCGAGGTGGTGACGCTCGACATTCCCGCCGGCCGCGTGGTGAAGACCGCGTCGGGTGGGTCTGTGCCGCACCAGGTTCTCGAGATCGTCGCGGAGAACTTCGCCGACGAGGTCGTCGCGCACGCGGATCTCGACCTGTTCCTGCGCAAGATCCATGGCCGCGAGCTCTACGGGCGCCAGATAGCCGCGTGGCATGTCGATCCGGTCGCGGCGACCATCGCCTTCGAGCTGGCGCCGGGTTCCGAGCTGGTCTTCGACGTCGCGCAGGTCCGTGCCGCGGCGTCGGCGGACGCGGTCGAGTCGTGGTGTGTCAAGGTGCGTACACAGGCGCGGGCCACGGTCGCCGCGCTCGTCGACGTCGGCCCGCTCGCGCTCGCGGCAGTCGTGACCGTGCCGGAAGACGAGAGCGGGCCGCGCGCCGCGCCGAAGAACATCGCCGCCGGCCGACGCGCCGTGTCCGACCTCGACAACGGTCTGGTGCACGTGGCGCTGCGCTCTGACGGCTTGTTGGACGTCCTCGCCGCCGACGGTACCCACGCCGCGGGGCTCGGCCTGATCGTGGACGGCGGCGATCTCGGTGACGAGTACAACTACTCGCCGCCGAAGCACGACCGGCTGGTGGTCTCGCCGGACGAGATCTGGAACCGGGTGTGTTGGAGCGGGCCGTTCACCGGCGCGCTTGAATCAGCACGCTGGTTCGACTGGCCGGTCGGGGGTGAGCCCGCCGCCCGCGCCGACGCCGCCCACACCACCGAAGTCACCACGCGCATCGAGCTCCGGCACGGCGAACCGTTCGTCCGGCTGAGCATCGCCTTCGACAACCAGACCGACGACCACCGCGTCCGCCTGCACCTCCCGCTCCCCCGCCCGGCCACGCGCTCGCACGCCGAGGGCCAGTTCGCCGTCGTGGACCGCGGGCCGCACGCCGAGGGCGGCTTCGGCGAACGCCCCGTGCCGACGTTCCCGGCCTACGGCTGGGTCGCGGCCGGCGGCTTGGCCGTGCTGCTGGACCACGTCAGTGAATACGAGCTCGTCGATGACGGCCGCACCCTCGCGCTGACCCTCCTGCGTTCGGTCGGCATGCTCTCGCGCAACGACAACGGCTGGCGCGCGGAGCCGGCCGGGCCGCAGTTGGCGACGCCGGGTGCGCAGGTCCACGGGACGCGCACCGTGGAGCTGGGCCTGTACCTCTACGCCGGCGAGTGGCACGAGTCGGGCGTGCTCGACGCCGCCGAGCGCTACCGCCATCCGCTGACGTCCGTCGCGGGACGGAATCAGGACCCGGACAACGTCCCGAAGATTCCGAGCGGTGGGTTTGAGATCGGTGGCCGCGGCGTGGTGTTGAGCAGTTGCCGCGACGTCGGGGGCGAGGACCCGGAAGTGCGGCTCGCAGCGCTCACCCCGGTACCGACCACAGCCACGATCAGCACTGCTTATGACGCTTATGACAACCACAGCGTCGATATGCGCCCCTGGCAGGTCGTCACGACCACAGCCAGGAGCGCGTAGTTCAGCTCGGGTAGTTCTTCAGCTTGGGTATTCGGCTATACAGATCAAGCCCGGCCTACCGGGTGCCCGCCCAATGCCCGTTCGCCTGCCGGTACTCAGGTTGCTTGCGGTACTTCCGGAGCAGCTGTTCCTTGGAGTGGCGGATCGCGTAGGTGACACGCGTGTGGAAGTAGAGAAGCTTCCCCTGGCCGCGTGCGCCGAGTCCGTGTTGCCCCTTGGCCGGGCTGTTCTTCGCCATGCGTTTTCAACTCCTTGCCTGCCGGAGCCGTGGGAGAACGGCTGCCGTGTCCTCACGCTAAGCCGGGGCCTGGGGACGGGCCACCGGAGCGCTCTGGTGGTCGCGGGCGGCCCCGGGGCGCGGGACGCCTGATCAGCAGCAGTCAGCGGGCAGCAGCATGGCCTCGTCCGAGTAGCACCAGGCCCAGACCTCGCCGGGCTCCAGGGAGCGGATCAGCGCATGGCCGGTGGCGCGCCAGTGCGCGGTCGCGTGCCGGTT
Source organism: Catenulispora pinisilvae (assembly GCF_015356865.1). Classification (GTDB taxonomy): domain Bacteria; phylum Actinomycetota; class Actinomycetes; order Streptomycetales; family Catenulisporaceae; genus Catenulispora; species Catenulispora pinisilvae. The sequence goes on along the minus strand of NZ_JAAFZA010000054.1, from coordinate 8,394 downwards.
CGGGGAGTTGTCGCAACAACCCACATGGCCGCAGACCAGGCATTCGCGCAGGTGCAGCCAGCGGCCGCCGACCGCGCGGCAGGCCCGGCACTCGTCCGCGGCGGCGGTCTCGCCGGCTCTAGGCGGCGAGCCGGACCGGTCCGGCTCGCCGGCCTGCGGCTGTTCCAGGTGGTCACAGCGGCCGCCGTTCGCGGGGACGTACACGGGGATGGGCATGGGGTGGCTCCTCGCGTGTCTGATTCGTCACGTCGCGCCCCATCTGACCGGGTGCGGTGACGCTTGGCGCGGAGCGTACCGGCTGGAGATGACCTGCCATGGGACGCGCGGGAAACAGCGGATCCGGATAGGCTGGCGTACTCCGCCGGGGCGACCCTTACGGCGGGACGGCCGCAGACCACGACCAAAGCCCTACCATGGAGTGATGCGGAATGTGGACCCGGGGTATGACGCGTCCACTCCACGTACCCTGGCAGACTTGCTTGTCATGGGGGTGAACTCGTGACGACGACACAGCCGCTGGAAAGCACCGCCGAGGCTACGACGCAGAGCGGGCCGGTCGGACCGACGGGCCCCGCAGACGGCGCCGGGGCCGAGGCGGGCCGAAAGCGCCGGAGCTGGATTCCGGGGCCGATCCTGCCCCAGCGGTTCCGCCCGACCAACCGGCCCAAGCTCTGGCTGGAGATCGCGCTCATCGCGCTCGGGTACTACCTCTACACCCTGACCCGGCTGGCCGCCCCGTCCCACGCGACCGCGGCCCAGCAGCGCGGACACGACATCCTGCGCCTGGAGCACTACCTCGGGCTGAACTTCGAGCGCACCTTCAACCACTGGGTGTACAGCGTGCGCTGGCTGGCGTTCTCGATGAACGTCTACTACGCCACGCTGCACTTCATCGTGCCGATCGTGGTGCTGATCTGGGTGTACGTAAAGTTCCCGGACCGCTATCGCGCGGTGCGCACCGTGATGATCGCGATGACGCTGATCGCGCTGTTCGGCTTCTACTTCTACTCCCTGGCCCCGCCGCGGCTGTTGCAGGGCGGCAACTTCATCGACACGTTCAAGCTCCTCAACCCCTGGGGCCAGCCGGCGTCGACCTCCGACGGGGTCGCGGGCCTGGGCTCGTCGACGAACGAGTACGCGGCCATGCCCTCGCTGCACATCGGCTGGTCCACCTGGTGCGCACTGGTCATCGCGCACCTGGCGAAGCGCAAGTGGGTCAAGGCGCTCGGCATCGCCTACCCGCTGTGCACGTTCGCGGTCATCATCGGCACCGCGAACCACTACGTCCTGGACGCGGTCTTCGGCCTGGTGACCCTGGGCCTGGGCTTCCTGGTCCAGCGGCTCCTCCAGGGCCGGAAGGTGTTCGCCGCGCCGGCCTCGCCGGCCGTGGCCGGGGACGCCCCGCAGCCACCTCAGTCGCCTCAGCCACCTCAGCCGCCTCAGGCGGACGCCACCGCGGCCGAGAAGCCGGCCGACGCCGACGGTCGCTCGACGGCGGCTGAGCCGGTCCGACCAGCGATCCATCCGCGGACGTGATGGCTAGTCCGGCGACGGACTTGCCAAGCCGAACGGGCCCCTTCGCGGGGCCCGTTTTTCATTGCTCCAGTTGCTCCTGCCACTAACGCCCCGCCCCGGCCGCCAACCGGGCCTCGAACCCGTCCAGCATCGCGGTAAGCCCCAGCTCGAAGCTGTCCTCCGGGGTCCCGGCGTAGGACGCGGCCGGGCTGTCGATCCGCTCGCGCAGCCGGGGGAAGGTGCGGGCGATCGCCACGGAGTTCTCCTGCGCCTGCGCGAACGCCCGCGCCGCGTCCTCGCCGCCGATCGCCAGCCGGCGGCTCAGGGCCACCATCGCGGCCGGGGCCAGGGCGTTGCCCAGCACGTAGGTAAACACCGCCGCGGCGGCCCGGTCGGCGTCGGCGGGGGCGAAGCCCGCGGCTTCGTAGACCGCGAGCAGGTGGTCGTCGTGGCGGGACTTGCCGGGGCCGTAGAGCAGGTAGCCGCCGAAGGCCTGGCCCATCCAGGGGTGGCGGGTGAACATCGCGTGCGAGCTGGTCGCGGTGCGGACGGCGGCCGCGCGCCAGCCGACCCGCGCCGGGTCCGGGAGCTCCACCTCGGCCCAGGCCGCGTCGGTGGCCAGCCGGACCAGCTCGTCCTTGGTCTTGATGTGCCAGTAGACGGCCGTGGCGGCGACGTCCAGGCGTTTGCCGAGGGCGCGCATGTTGAGGCCGTCCAGGCCCTCCTCGTCGAGGTGGGCGATGGCCGCCTGGAGGATCTGGTCCGCGGTGAGCGTGTTCCGGGGCATGGCCCCCAGTCTACTTGCACTTAGTTCAAGTCAGGGCTACGGTTCCACTTGAACTAAGTGCAAGTTACTCGGCAAGGGGAGATCGAGATGACCGCGCAGCAGGGCGAGCAGAACAAGCAGGACAAGCAGGACAAGCAGGAGATCGCGCAGGAGCTGGCCGCGTTCGTCGCCGAGGCGGCGAAGGCGTACGACGTGCCCGGGGTGAGCGTCGGGGTGCTGTTCGAGGAGACGGAGCTGTGCACCGCGCACGGCGTGGCGACCGCCGCCAACCCGGTCCCGATCGACGAGCGCACGCTGTTCCACATCGCCTCGGCGACCAAGTCCGTCACCGCCACCGCGCTGACGCGGCTGGCCGCCGAGGGCAAGGTCGACTTCGACGCGACGGTGCGGACCTACGTCCCGGAGCTGAAGCTGGCCGACGAGGCGCACGCGGCGCGGCTCACCGTCCGGAACCTGCTGGACCACACCGGCGGTCTGGAGTGGAACTTGATCGACACCGGTTCCTCTGCCAATTCAGCCCATGCCGATTCAACCCATGCCGATACAGCCCAGGCCGGTTCAGCCCACGACGACGGCACGCTGGCGGCGTTCGTGGCGAAGCTGGAAGCGCTGCCGCTGATCGGTGCGCCCGGCGCCCGCGCCTCCTACAGCCAGGCCGGATACAACCTGCTGGGCCGGGTGATCGAGAAGGTCACCGGGCAGCCTTACGAGCAGGCCGTGGCCGAGCTGGTGCTCACCCCGCTGGGCCTGACCGACACCGTCTTCGACCTCGACGACGTCATGACCCGGAAGTTCGCCGTCGGCCACAACCGGGACGCGCAGGGCACGCTGCACACCGCCACGCCGTGGAAGTCCTACCCGGCCGGCACGCACGGCAACAACCCGGGCGGCGGTGCCGCGTCCTGCGCCCGGGACCTGCTGCGCTGGGCCCGGTTCCACCTCGGGCAGGAGACCGCGGCCGACAACGAGGTGCTGTCGGTGCAGGACCGCCGCTCGATGCAGGAGCCGAAGTCCGAGCTGCGCGGCTCCACGCTCGGCGACGCGTTCGGATTCGGCTGGTTCCTCAAGGAGATCGGCGGCGTCCGCACCTTCGGGCACGGCGGCAGCGGCAACGGCCAGTTCGCCGAGCTGCTGATGGTGCCCGAACACGGTTTCGCGGTGGTGGTGCTGAGCAACTGCGCGCCCGAGGGCTACCAGCTGAATCAGGATATTGTGAAGTGGGCGCTGGAGCACTTCATCGGCGTGGCCGAGCAGGACCCGGAGCCGGTGGCCTACGACCCGCGGCGCAACCGCGACGTCGTCGGCCGCTACGCGATCGACGCGATGAACCTGGATGTGCTCGACGACGGCGAGCGCCTGGCCCTCGCGGTCGGCATCAAGCCGGAGATCCGCGCCGCCTCCGAGACCGACATGCCGCAGGACTACCCCGCCGCGGCGATGGGGTTCCTCGCCGAGGACGGCGACGACTACATCATCACCGAGGGCGGGCTCAAGGGGCAGCGCGGGTACTTCACCCGGGACGAGAGCGGCGCGGTCATCGGGATCGACATCGCCGGGCGGCTGTTCGGGCGCGCAGGCTGAGGCCGGACGATCGTCAGCGGGCTGCGATCAGAAGACTGCGATCGCGAGGACGACCCGATGACGACTCGACGACTACCGACGACTACCGACGACGTCCCCCGGCCGGGGCGGTCTTTCAGGACCGCCCCGGCTCGTTGCTCCAGTCGTAGAAGACGCGCTCGACGACCGCGCGGGCCCGCCGCGCGCCGCGCCGGTACTCCTCGACGAACTCCTCGCTGTTCTCAGAGCCCAGATACATCGCGATCCCAGCGCGTTCCTTGATGTCGTTCGGGATCGAGTCCCCGGCCCGGCCGCGCACCAGCATGATGCCGTTGCGCACCCGCGTGGCCTCGATCCAGGCCTCGTCCAGGATCTCGGCGTCGTCGGACTCCAGCAGGCCGGCGTCCACGGCGGCGGACAGCGCCAGCCGGGTGCGCGTGGTCTGGAGCGCGGGCACCTCGTGCGCGTAGCAGAGCTGGAGCAGCTGCACGGTCCACTCGACGTCCGACAGGCCGCCGGGCCCGAGCTTGGTGTGCATGGCCTTGTCCGCGCCGCGCGGCAGCCGCTCGGCCTCCACCCGCGCCTTGATGCGCCGGATCTCGCGCACCGCGGTTTCGTCGAGACCTGATCGCGGCCGGCGCAGCGGGTCGATCAGCGCCTCGAAGCGCCGTCCCAGCTCCGGGTCGCCGGCCACCGGCTCGGCCCGGAGCAGGGCCTGCGCCTCCCACACGTCCGACCAGCGCCGGTAGTACTCGGCGTAGGAGGCGAAGGTGCGGACCAGCGGGCCCTGCCGGCCCTCCGGACGCAGGTCGGCGTCGATGATCAGCGGCGGGTCGGGTGTCGGGATCTGGAGGAGCCGGCGCAGTTCGTTGGCCACGGCGTGCGCGGCGTCGGTCGCGGCGCGTTCGCGCTGAGGCGAGACGCGGCGGGCGGAGGCCGGGCTGCCGTTGGCCGATGCGGGTCCGGCGACGTGCGCGGCCGCGGCAGCGTCTGTGGTGGGTGCCGGGGATGCGGCGGATGCTGCGGATTCCGTAGACGCCGCGGATGCCGTAGCCGCCGCAGATACCGAGGCGGTGCCGTTGGCCGCCGCCACGGCGTTGTCAGGCGCGCCCCCAGCGGGCTCGTCCGGATTCGCCGCCTCGGCCCCGTCCGGCAGCGGATCGTGCACGAACAGCACGTCCGCGTCGCTGCCGTAGCCGAGTTCCCGGCCGCCGAACCGGCCGGCGGCGATGATCGCGAAGCGGGTCGGGAGCGGCCCGCCGAGCCGGTTCTCGATGGCCGTCGTGGCGGCCTGCAACGCCCCGCTGAGGGTGGCCGCGGTGACCGCGCTGAGCCCGTCGCCGATCTGTTCGACGGTGAGCAGTCCGAGCAGGTCCGCGGCGGCGATCCGGAAGAGCTCGCGGCGGCGCACCGCGCGCGCCGCGGCGACCGCCGCCTCCGGGGTCGAGGCCCGCCCGACCGCGGACAGGATCTCCGCCTCCAGCACCGGCCGGGCCCGCGGCACCAGGTTGGCCGGGTCGCCGAGGATGGCGACGGCTTCCGGAGCCCGCAGGAGCAGGTCCGGGGCGTAGCGTCCGGAGGCCAGGACTCGCGCCAGGTGTTCGGCGGCGGCGCCCTCGTCGCGCAACAGCCGCAGGTACCAGTGCGTGTCGCCCAGCGCCTCGGACGCCTTGCGGAACGCTAATAGCCCTCCGTCTGGATCGGCCGCGTCCGCGAACCAGTCCAGCATCACCGGCAGGAGGGTCCGCTGGATCGCCGCGCGGCGACTCACCCCGGACGTGAGCGCCGTCAGATGACGCAGCGCTCCTGCGGGATCCGTGTAGCCGAGAGCTTCCAACCGAGACTGCGCGGCCTCCGGCGTCAAGTGAACTGCACCACCCAATGCGGCTTGTCCCGGCGTCAAGCGGGCCACCGCGTCTAACAACGGCCTGTAGAAGAGCTTTTCGTGCAGGCGCCTTACTTCCCGCTTGTGCCGTTTCCATTCACTGTTCAGCTGATCAACCGGATCTTTCCGAAATCCCATGGAGCGTCCGAGGCGCCGGAGCTCCGGTTTCTCCTCGGGAAGCGTGTGGGTGCGGCGCAGGCGGTGGATCTGGAGCCGGTGCTCCAGCGTGCGCAGGAACCGGTACGCGTCAGCCAGGGCGGCGGCGTCCGTTCGCCCCACGTAACCGCCCGCGGACAGCGCCGCCAGGGACTCCAGGGTTCCGCGCTTGCGCAGGGCCGGGTCTGTGGGCCCGTGCACCAACTGCAACAGCTGCACCGCGAATTCGATGTCGCGCAGGCCGCCGGACCCGAGCTTCAGTTCCCGCTCGGCTTCCTTGGCCGGGATGTGCGCCACCACCCGACGCCGCATCGACTGCACGTCCGCGACGAAGCCGGCCCGCCGGGAGGCCGCCCAGACCATCGGGGTGACGGCCTCGATGTACTTCGCGCCGAGTTCCCGGTCGCCGGCGGCCGCGCGCGCCTTCAGCAGCGCCTGGAACTCCCAGGTCTTGGCCCAGCGCTCGTAGTAGGCGACGTGGCTGGCCAGCGAGCGCACCAACGGGCCGTTCTTGCCCTCCGGGCGCAGGTTGGCGTCGACCTGCCAGATGGCGCCCTCGGAGGTGGTGTCGGAGCAGACCCGCATCATGGTCGCGGCCAGCTGGGTCGCGGTGCGCAGGGCCAGGTGCTCGTCGTCCTGCTCGGTGCCGTCCGGGGCGGCCGCGACGAACACCACGTCCACGTCGCTGACGTAGTTGAGCTCCCGGGCCCCGCACTTGCCCATGGCGATGACCGCCAGCCGGGCCGGCGGGTAGTCCTCGGGAAGTTCCGCGCGGGCCACCGCCAAGGCCGCCTCCAGGGTGGCGGTAGCGAGGTCGGAGAGGTCGGCGGCCGTTTGGTCGTACGTCGCGGTCGCCTCGTTCATCGAGGACGCGCCGATGTCGCGCGCCGAGATCCCCAGCAGGGCGTCTCTATAGGCAACGCGCAGTGCGTCCCGCGCGGGGATCCCGGCCATGTCCGCCACCGGCTCGGCGGCGTCCGGATCCGCCCCGACCGCCGCCAGCATCAGCCGCCGGAAGGCCGGGGCCAGGTCCTCGACGTCGAACTCCACCAGGCCGTGCCAGGCATCGGGGTGCCGCTCCAGGTGATCGCCCAGCGCCACGCTCACCCCGAGTACGCCCAGCAGCCGGTCCTGGAAGGGCTTCGAGGCGGCCAGCGTGGCCGCCAGCGCCTCGGCGTCCCCGGCGGCCGCCAGCAGCCGTCCGGTGGCGGCCAGGGCCTGGTCCGGGTCGGCGGTGCGGCCGATCGCCTCCAGGAACAGCGGATCGCCGCTCAGTTCCCCGAGCGGGGCCTCGGCCAGGGTCTGGAGGGCGGACTCGGGATCGGTGAAGCCGAGCCGGACCAGTCGCGAGCGTGCCGACTCCGGTCCCCGGCCAAGTGCCGCCGTCTGTGCCACCCGGCCCAATGTAGCCGACGACGATCGTGCCCGGCGCCCCGTGTCCGGCAGGTGTTTGTCTTCCGGGGGTAGCCGCGCGGGCACACGGTTGCGACACTGGGCGCGAGCCGCGAAGCCGCGGACGACCCGTTATGAAAGAGGTGACCCCGTGCCCGACCAGGCCAACATTCACGCAGAGTGGGACGCGTTCGCCGCGGGCCACGCCATCGGCGACGTCCTAGGCGGCTCGATCACGAAGGTCGCGCCCTTCGGCGCGTTCATCCGCCTCGCCGACAAGGTCGAGGGCCTGCTGCACAAGGACCAGCTCGACCACACGCCCGAGGTCGGCGACCGGCTGAGCGTGCGCATCGAGGATCTCGACGTTACTCGGCGCCGGCTGGTGTTGTCAGCGGGCTGATCCGGGGCAGTGGCGGTGGCGGTGGCGGTACCTACCGGTACCGGTACCGATTCAGGGCGCGGGCCGCACTCCGGCTCGCGCCGACTTACTCCTCTGGCTCACTTCTGGCTCACTTCTCCGAGTTACTTCCGGCTCACTTCTCCGGCTCGCGCCGCAAGCGCCGGTACAGGTACACGCTGTCCGGACAGAACTCGTTCTCCGCGATGCTCTGTTCGAGTTCGTCCTCGGTCAGGAACGCGAACCACTCCACCTCCTCCGGCTGCGGGACGACCGGACCGGTGACGGTGGCGGTGTAGACGGAGGCCCACTGCGGCACCGGCTCATCGTCGTACCGCCACTTGCCGAGCGGCCGCAGCACGACATTGCGCTGCCCGACCTCCTCGGCGGCCTCACGGCGCGCGGTCTGGTCGTAGGTCTCGCCGGCCGGGACCATGCCCGCGACGAACATGTCGTAGTGCTTGGGGAAGACGCGCTTCACCTCGGCGCGGCGATGCACCAGGATCCGGCCCGCGTTGTCGCGGAACAGGATGGCGATACTGCGGTGCCGCAAGTTGTGGTCGGTGAGTTCGCCGCGGCGCACGATCCGCAGGATCCGGTCGTTCTCGTCGACTTCGTAGACGAGTTCTTCGTCGGGGTTCACCTGGTTATCAAAGCATGGGGACGGCGGGTGGATCATTCTGGCTGGGGGCTGTTCGGGGT